>NZ_CP087176.1:4943538-5245165 GCF_024748695.1 Pseudomonas sp. B21-040 | reverse complement strand
CGATCCGGCTGGCCGCTTTCTTCGACTGGAGCGTGCAGGAAGTGCGCGAGTGCGCCAGCCGTATTGATCCGACACTCAAGATTGTGAAAGACCTTCCCCAGCTGGATCTGCTGATGCGCATTCGGGTGACGGCGGCGCACACCGGCATGGACGCCTTGACCATTTTCCTGATGGGCACGTTACCGGAGGCCGTCGACAAGCCTGCCTACGAGGAGGCAGCCGAACATGCGTTGCCGAGTCTCGCGCAATCCCCCGCGCCGCTGATCAGCTTCACTGAAGATCTGAAGTCAATCGTCACCATGACCTGTGCCGTGGACAAGACCGAGGTCGTGGCCAACAAGCCGGGGGAGAAGATCACCTTTTCGGTGACACTCAACGATGCTGCCGGCAAGGCGTTGACGGGGGTCATTGTTTACTGGAGCGCCACCCTTGGCAGCATTACTGCCCAAGCAACCTGGGTCGATGGTGTCGCCAAAGCCGAGTTCATTCCCGGCAGGGTCATGGGTACGGACACGCCGTTGTTCTGGCTGGATCTGTTCGAGCCTGAGTACGCCCCCACCATCAACGTCGTGTTCGATGCGACTACCTTGCAATTTCCGACACCCCTCAAGTCGCGAATTCCATTGGGGCCCGTTGCAAGTGGTCAGGAAATCGAGCTCTACGCCACGCTGATGGATCGCCATCAAAACCTCGCGAAAAACAGCCTCGTACGCTGGATAGACACGACGCCAGCGGTGGATCCGGTGGATCCACCGGATGGGGCCCAGGCTGAGTTGGTCATCCGCCCAGTGCAGGGCTACACCAACCAGGAAGGTATGACGCGAGTGTTTGTCTCCAGCCCTACCGGCGGAACGTTCGAGATCACTGTCATGGCTGAAGCGGGGGAGTCGCAATCTCATTTCGAACCCATCACTTTCGAAGGCAACGAGGCCGCCCAATGAACGGCATGGCTTGCTGGTTATGCGTTCCCGGTTCACACCCTCAGGAGGAAGGATCATGGCACTGAACACGATGGCTGGCCTGCTCGAAAAACGGCGTTCCGCGCTGGTCGACTACTGCATCGGGCAAGTCGGCAAGGGCGCCGATCAGAAGTTTGGCTTCCTCAGAACCCCGGCCGACCTGTTCGAACTGTTGCGTCTGGACCCGCTGGACAATTACCCGGTGCAGAGCTCCTGGGTCGCCGAAGCAACGAGCTGCGCCCAGCAGTTCATTCATGCGGCCTACCGCAAGCTTGAGCCCGGTTATGCTGCGATCGAGTTCGACAAGCAGCACCTGTCCACCTGGGAGCTTTACAGCAATTACTCCGATTGGGCGTCGCTGCAATTGATCGCGATGTACCCGGAGAACTTCATCAACCCCTTTGTGCGCCAGCGCAAGACCAGCCTGTTCAAGGTGCTCGAAAACGACCTGAACCAGACACGCCTGAACACTGATTCTGTGCAAACGGCTTTGCAGAACTACCTGCAAACCTTCGAGCAGACCTGCAATCTGGACGTGCTCAGCAGCTACATGGACGGGACCTCGCCGATACACGCGGACTATTACTTCGTCGGTCGCCAACGGGTGCCGCCGTTCCAGTACTTCTGGCGCAAGGCAGCGGTTGAGCTTTCAGCCTCCTCTGACGCCGTCAATCCGGCCGCGTGGAGTGAATGGCAAGTTGTGGATATTCCCGTCGGAGTGAAGGTGCTGGACATGCGCCCGGTGTTCTGGAGCGGGCGGCTGTGTCTGGTTTGGGCCGAGCGGCAGGACGAGGTGAAGATCAAGGAAGGCGGCGAGAACCTACCACACCGGCTGGATATCAATGTGGCGTTCATGGCCCAGAACGGTCAGTGGTCCGCGCCGTTGAGCCTGCACAAATCCGCGTATTACAATGATAGTTCCGACGGCGCGCGGCTGATTGCGACCGTGTGGGCGACCCCTGAGCACCCCAAGGGAAAACTGGGGGTGTTGTTGACAAACGGCGAGGCTGCCCCGGCGTCTCTCAGCGTGACGGCAGTGCGTGATGTGCTGTTTCGGCCAGTGGTTGAAGATGATGGCGGCTGGCTGGAGCAGGCGGCGGCACACCGCTTTGTTACCGCTCAGACCGTGCAGCATCCGCTGATGAATCAGCCGGCTATCGTCGCTACGGTAGGAACGGTGGGCAACTTGACGGACTACCTGGATCTGCTGGCCGTGGCGTTTCGTGTGGGACACAACGATGTGCTTTTCGTTCAGGGGCTTTTGCGGCCCACGAATGGTGCCGACACCGACGAAGAATTTAGTTTGAAGTTGATAAGCAGAACCAGCAGCGACCCGGCAGATCTCACAATTGCCAAGCCCCTTTCCGGCGGGTGGGGAACCTCATGGCAGGTCTATACGCGGGCAAAAGGATCATGGGCGAAACCGGTGTTTACGTTTGGCAGTGCCAACGGCGGCACTAAAAGATTTGAATTAACGATCGTCAACGTGACCGACTTCACCCCGGCCTCACTGTTGAAAAACACCCTCAATGCCGCGCAGTTTCTCGATCTTTCAAAGTCGGCGCTGGCATTCAAATACGTGCGACTGAATTCGCTATTCGGCCCCGAACTGGTTCAGCGCTCGAACATCTCTGTCGACGCCGTGCTGGATTGGGACACCCAGTTTTTGCCGGAACCTCCACCCAGCGCTGGAGCGATCATCGAGCCCAACGGTGCGTTCAACGGCGCCAATGGCTTGTTTTTCTGGGAGCTGTTTTTTCACTTGCCACATTTGATCGCGGCCCGTTTGCAGGCAGAGGATCGTTACCTCGAGGCACAAAAGTGGCTGCATTACCTGTTTGATCCGCAAGCGACGGAGTCATCTAAACCGCCGAATCCGAAACCACTTTATTGGCGTTGCCGCCCCTTGAACGTCGAGGGCAATGTGAGCTGTGAAGCCCAGGCTCTGACCGACCCGGACGCGATCGGTTATTCCGCGCCTTATCATTTCAAGATTTTGGTGTTCACCGAGTACGTCAAGAATCTGGTGGCCTGGGGCGACTGGTATTACCGCCAACTCACCCGTGACAGCCTGGTGGCGGCCAAGTTGTGCTATGTCCAGGCCGAGTTTCTGATGGGTAAAGCGCCGTCGGTGCGAACGGCCAACAGTTGGTTAACAGACACGGTTGGGAGTCTTTTGAGCAAGAGCCGTTCGCGGCCCGCGCTTGAGCAGTTTGAGCAAACCCTGGCGTTCAGCTTGGCGGACTTTCCTGCCACTGCCGATGCTCCGCCCGAATTCGGGCTGCTGGCAAACAAACCTTTCAAATGTCCGATCAATGAACAGTTGCTAGGCCTGTACGACTTACCTGGTCAACGCCTGCATAACTTGCGCAACAACCTCACCCTGGACGGTACACCGTTGCAGATACCGCTGTTCAGCCCGCCGACAGATCCCAACCAACTGTTGCGCGATCTGGCGACAGGCAACGTCGCCGGGCCAAGGCCAATGGGCGGGCGACTGGTGGTGGGCGCCTTCCGCTGGCGCGTGACGTTCGAGACGGCCATGCGTGCGGTGCAGACGTTGCAGGAATACGGAAGCCAAGTGCTGCGCTTGCTGGAGCAACGCGATCGGGCCGAACAAGAGGAGATGCAGCAGAACCACCTGGTGGAACTGGGCTCCTATGCCCAGACCGTGCAGGAACAGACCATCGTCCAGCTGCAGGCGAGCGTCACCGCACTCGAACAGAGCCGGGCCGTGGCGCGGGAGCGGGCCGAAGCGTATGCCCGGCGCTATGACGAAAACGTGACGGCGGTTGAATACGACGTCATGGAAAGCCTGCATAAGTCAAAAATACTGGCGCTGACATCCTCTAGCATCAAGCCTGTTGGCGCGGCACTCGCTGCGCTGCCCAATGTTTTCGGCCTGGCCAATGGTGGGCACCGCCTGGAAAAAATTACCGATGCCGTGTGCTTCGGACTGGAAATAGCCTCGTCGGTGCTGCAACTGGACGCGGATAAAAAAGCCACCACCGAAGGCTACCGCCGTCGCCGCGAAGAGTGGCAATTGCAACGCGATCAGGCGTTGGCGGAAGTCCGCGCCATCGACGAGCAGATCACCGCACAGACCCATGCCGTGCAAGCGGCCAGAACCAGCCTGGAACAAACCCTCAAGGCCAACAGCCAGGCAGTGACGGTGTTCACCTTCTTGAAAAAACGGGCGACGAACGAGGAGTTGTTCGGCTGGTTGTTGGGGCAGTTCAAGGCGTTGCACTACCAGGCCTACGATGCTGTCGTCAGTTTGTGCCTCAATGCCCAGGCCTCGTTGAGCGCCGAAACCGGCGATTACGACTCGCAGATTCCATTGCCTCAGGTCTGGCTGGACAACCGTTACGGCCTGACGGCAGGGGAGCATCTGCGCGGACATTTATTGCGCATGGAGCGTGAGTACCTGCAACGGCATGAGCGACGGCTGGAACTGGTGAAGACCGTTTCACTGCGCCAATTGTTCGAGGATCTGATCGATCCACAGACGGGCGTGACCGGCTGGGCGCAGGCGTTGACTCAGTTGAAGGACAAGGGGGTATTGGAGTTCAAACTCACGCAACTGCTGTTTGATCGTGATCACCCCGGGCATTACTGCCGACAGATCAGCTCGGTCGAAGTCGATTTGCCCGTGCTGACCGGGCCATACCAGGACGTACGGGCTACGTTGCTGCAGATCAGCAGCATGGTGGCGACCAAGGCATCGACCCAGTCGGTGAGGTACTTGCACAGCACAGGCACCGGCGTGGCCCCGGCCGATGTGCTGGTCAACCTGCGCAGCGGTCAACACATCGCGTTGTCCGTAGGTATCGCCGACAACGGCATGGTGGCAATGAAGCCCGATGAAGGTTTGCTCAACCCCTTCGAAAACACCGGGGTGGTGTCGCGCTGGATGCTGAAATTCCCCTGGCCGAAAAAAGCGCCGCAAGTCGCCATGCTGGCCTCCTTGACCGACATCATCGTACGCGTTCGCTACACGGCCAGGTTCGGTGAGCCAATCTTTGTCCGAACCGTCGAAGACCTGGTGACAACAGCTGAAATGGCTGCACAGCAAACGACCCTTGAAGGAGCAGGCAACCATGAGTAATCCGACAATCCTGGCCGATGAGAGCCTGGTGTTGAATGGCGAATTCGACAAGGCGTTCGCGCATTGGAAAAAAGGCCCGCTCAATCAGGATTGGTTGGGTACGGAGACCGAAATTTATAACGGTGTGCCCATTCGATTTCTAAAGGCTGGCAATGAGTCTTCGGTCAGCCAGCAAATGATGGTTCCCAAAGACCCGAGCGCTCAAGCGCGGTATGTCCTCAGTTTCCTGTGCGAGACACGGCATACCGAAGCCGGCAAACTGGTCATCAGCATCGAGGGTTCGCAGGACAAACTGGAGATTCCGCTGACGCCTGGACAACCACGAGATCCGGCGGTCGATCAGTTACGCAGGCGTAACGGTCAGCCGCTGGTCTTCCAGCCGATCGAGTACGAAGTCGAGCTGGGTCTGCCGTTCCGTCAGCAGGATATGATCACCGTCAGTGTGTTCAGCCCGCCCAACCGCTCTGGCGACTTCGTTTCCGTGATCTGTATCACTCGTATAAACATCGCGCTGCACCTGGCGTCGGCGGTGATGCAAGCGCTGAAGCTGGACGAGCAAACGTTGCCTGCATCCCGGCCTCTGTATATGTGTCTGGGAGCCTCTGCCTCCTTGGCTCATCGGCTGCAATTTATACCTGCGCCGGACAACGTCTGGCGCGATACCAAGGCGGCCTTGACCAGCGACGACAACCCGCAGGGCGCCATTGTCGCGACACCTGGCTGGGGCGTGGATCATCCGCTCGATGACCTGTGGACGCTTGACTGCCCGTGGATCGGTGATGAGGAACCTTACCTCTTCTCGATGAACTTGGTTAACCAGTACACCGCCGTGCCTTACCCGTTGGCGGTATCGCTCGGGCACCACCGGCTGGTGTTCCGTGAGGTGCTGGAGGCGGCGTTTTACCCGGTGCTTGAGCACAAGCAGAGTGTTCGCCTGGGCGTTCAAGTGGCCTCTTACTACACCGGCCAGCCCCTCGATGGGCGAACGGTGAATTGGGGGGGCGCCGGGCAAGGGGTGAAAAGTGTTGCCGTTACGGATAACCAAGGCTGGGCGTACTTCACCTATGAGCCGACGGCAGCGGGTGTCATTGCCATCGAAGCGTCGGTCGACAGTCCGTATTACGCCGAAGGTGTGGTCACTGAGCGGTTGGAGGTGCGGGTGCTGGCAACGGACCCGTGGAAAGACGTGCAGGCGGTTGTCGATGGGGCCGCGACGCGCTGGGAAGAAAAAACCGGCTATCCCAACCGCGGAACAGCTTATCCCGTGAACCTGAAGCTGGCGGCGGACAGTCCGCTGTTGGGCACCGAGTTGTCGTTGCGTTGGAGCGGTGATTCGCACGAGCAACTGGGCGTTTCCGTCAGCCCGGCGCTTGAGACGCCGGTGCCCGTCACAGGCATCGACCTTGCCTGGACTTTGACCAGCGCAGACCGACTGGACGGACGCTTCGATTTGTCACTGGTCTGCTCGAAGCTGCAGATGTCTTCGCCGGAAAAACGCATGTCACTGGCGCGCAATCTGGTCAGGGTCGGCGAAGTGCGAGAGGCCAACAAGTTTCCGGTGGTGGATGAAAACGAAAGTGTGTTGTTGCGGGTGCAAGTGCTGCACGTCGTCGTCAGCGGTGACGGTGATCCCGTTCTCAATGCGCTGGTTGACTGGAAGGGGCCGCAGGGCGTGGTGTCTACCGTCACCGGTGTCGGCGGCTGGGCCAGTTACCTCTACACGCCGAAAAACGCCGGGGATCAGGTCGTTATCGCGAGCATCAAGGCGCATGCCGAGGCCGTGGCGGTCGAACAGCCTTTTAACGTGAAGGCGATTGCGACCAGCCCCTGGAAAAACGAGGTCAAGATTCTGCTCGATGGCACAGAAGTCGATCGGGTTACGTTGGGCGTGCTGTGTCGGCGCGGCGGGACCCATATTCTCAAGGTCGTGCCTGTCGCCGGTAGCCCGTGGATCGGCAGAAATATCAGCCTGCACTGGCGAGGGGCTGCCCCTGATATCGGGCTGGTGCCTGGCAACCTCGGGACACTCCGGCCACTTGTGGCTGCCGGGTTGGAATGGACACTCACCTCGCAGGCCACCACCAGCGTCAGCAGCCTGTTCGAACTGGAGCTGCGCCTGGAAGGGGTTGCAACCGCCCGCGAATTGTTTGGGCGATTGGTGTCTGCGGACCTGACGCAAGAGATGAGCCTTGTACTCGATCAGATACCGGCAGCGCTCGACGCTCAGCAGCTTTTCCCCTGCCTGGGCGCCCGGCATCGCTTCAATGTTTTGCCCAATGTACTGAGCCCGTTGGTGGGGCTGAACTCTACACTGACGTGGTCGGGGACCCCCGCCATTCAGTTAGGGGCAACGGTGGAACCCGCTTTGAACCTGCCTCAACCGATCACCGATGGTGGTGCGATCTGGTCATTGGACTTCACCGCCAGTCAACAGCCCGGCCAGTTTGCCCTCGCGTTGGCACTGCCGCAGCTGGCGTTCACCGCCACGGCCAAGCCGATGGCACTGGCGCATAACAAAGTCCGGATTGAGGCCGTGCGTGAGTCGGTCGTGGACCCGGTTGTCGGGCAGGAGCCTGCGTGGATGTGGGTTCGGGTGTATTCCCACTTTACCGGGCTCGCTGTTGATAAAGTGCCAGTGGGTTGGTCTGCGCCGGGTGGTGCGAGCGTGGTGCCAACCGATGCCGAAGGCTGGTCCGGGTTTGCTTTTTCGCCGGCAACCGCTGAAAAGCATCAGGTGGAAGCCTTGGTGACCAGCCCTTACGACGGTTTTGAAGAAAAGCGTTCCATGGGGATTACGGGGCTGGCGAGCGATCCATGGGCCGGGCTCACGGTTCGTTTCGACGGTGCACAGCCGCAACTCTGGGGCACGAAAACCTATTTTCCACGACGCAAAGGCGAGCACACGTTTGAGCTGTTGGCCCCCAAAAACAGCCCTTTGTTTGATCATGATTTAACCCTTGGGATGACAGGAACCGGGCCTGCCGAACTGGGGATCAGGTTTTTGTCGGAGGGGCTGGGAGTGCCACGAGCCTTTTACGATGCAGGGTTGCACTACACGTTCAATGCGGGCGATCTGAAGGACGGCAGTTTTGCGTTGCGCCTGTCATCGGAGCGCCTGGCGAGTCTGTCGCCGGCGAATGCGATGTCGCTGGGCGAAGGGGCGCAGGTGGTGAAAATCGCTGAGCGCAGTCGAGCGGATCAGACCCTCGGCTGGGGACAGGCGCTGGAGGAGCAGGTCACGGTGGTTTCGGCCATCAGTGGCAAGCCGATGGTGGGGTGGACGGTGACCTGGCGCAGCCCGGATCTTGGGGTGGAGACCTCGGTGACCGATTATTACGGCGTGGCAAAGGTGCGGTTTGTCCCGACCACTCCCGGAGTGGCTGAGTTGACTGCGTCGGTAGGGGGCGAGTCGAACTCGGACTCGATGACGCTGAACTTCAGGCTCAATGAGCCTCGGGAAATCAGCGAACTGTACGAGCCGACCGGGTCCAGACAACCTCCTGACGAGTCCACGGCGTACGCCAAGGCCAAAGTGGTTTCTGCGTTGACCGGGTTGCCGTTGGCCGGGGTTGAGGTGTGGTGGGAGTACGCTGAACGGGCGTTGACACCGTCGCAGACCGATGTCGATGGCATTGCCAGCCTGACCTTTTCGTTGTCTGGGGAGGGGGGCGGGGTTCTGTGGGCCTCGGTGGAAGGCGGCATAGGGGGATGGGATACCACGCCGTTGCTGTATGGCGGGGTGGTGCCTGTGATTGAGTCGTTAAGCAGTCGGAGCAGGGATGTTGTTGTCGGTGAAGAGGCGATGGCAGAAGTCAGGGTGGTATCCCGTAATGACAGTCAACCGCTGAAGGGCATACGAGTCAATTGGACGTTTCCAGGGTTGTCCTTGCAACCAACCATCACTGAAGACGATGGAACATCGCGTGTAACTTTCAAGCCGCCTGAGTTGGGCGAATACCCACTTACCGCTACGGCAGGTTTTGGTTCTGGCAAATCCTTAGATTTCACAGTCGTAAAACCCTATGAAATAGCCGAGATGAAGGTATCCCGCTCGCTCGTACTGCTTGGTGAGGATTTGAATGCGGATGTACGAGTGGAAGAGGCGAAGCAGGGGATTGAGGTGGCTTGGAGCTTTACGGGTCTACCGGTCACTCAGTCTCGAACCGATGCCGAGGGGTGGGCAACTGAGGTGTTTACCCCGACCCAGGCGTCCGACAATGACTTTACTGTGGTGAGTGCTTCAGTCCCCACTGGGACGGGGAGTGAATCGACACGGTCAAAAAAAGTTTGGGTCTTTAAAGATATCGGCTCAATCAAGCCCTCTCCATTTGTGAACCACGTACCTGTCCTTCTTCCGCATGTTGTTGTCGTGCAAATGAAGCAGGACAAGGACATTGCGATAGGGATACTCCCGAATGAGCAAGAGCAGGCTCATGAATATGCGATTTTCAGCGCTCGGCCGGAGGTGACCTTTACGCCCCCGGCGGGTGAGTTCCAGACAGTGGGTGACCGGTTTAACTGGACGGTGAACATTCAAGTTCCGGTAGGGGAAGAGTTCGTAATTGTCATCAGGTCTAAAGACTCAACCATCGTGACTGGTTTGCGATGTCGTGTAGTCGCACAAACAGACGAATCCGAGCAGGACGTAGTCATCGAGCCTTTGGATCACTAAAACCCCCCGGCTTTCTTCTCGCTCAAATACCGCGTCACCAACGCCGCGCCCAGCTCGCTTGGCCGCGCATCCACCACCGGCACTCCATGAGCACTCAACCGCTCATGGAGCTCCGCCCGCGCATTCAAGTAATCCACCGTCCCGCAATAAGCCAACGCTTCCGGCAAGGTTTGCACGGGCGCGTGCCGCAAATTGTCGAGCAAGTCTTCGCGCAAACTCGCCACCAGCACCCGATGTTGCTTGCTCAAACGTTTGACGGCGGTCAGCAGTTCTTCGTCGTCTTCATCGCGCAGGTTGGTGACCAGCACCACCAGCGCCCGACGTTTCTGGCGGGCCAGCAACTGGGTGGCGGCGGCCTGGTAATCGGCGGGGCGTTGGGTGCTGTCGAGGTCGTAGACGCTGTTGAGCAACACGTTCAGTTGACCAGTGCCTTTGACCGGGGCGAGGTAGCGGGGATGATCGCTGGCGAATGTGCTCAGGCCCACCGCATCGCCTTGGCGCAGGGCGATGTAACTGAGCAACAGGCAGGCATTCAGCGCGTGATCGAAATGCGCGAGCTCGCCATCCTGGCTGCGCATTCGGCGGCCACAATCGAGCATGAAAATGATCTGTTGATCGCGCTCGTCCTGATACTCACGGGCGATCGGCGTGCGCTGGCGGGCGGTGGCTTTCCAGTCGATCTGGCGCAGGCTGTCGCCTTCGCGGAATTCCCTCAATTGATGGAACTCAAGGCCCAGCCCGCGACGCTGGCGCTGCCGTACGCCGAGCTGGCTGATCCAGTTGTCCACCGCCAACAGTTCGCCGCCGTAGAGGCGAGCGAAGTCGGGGTAGACGCGGGTGTTGTCGATCACGTTCAGCAGACGCTTGTCGGACCATAAGCCCAAGGGGCTCGGCAAGCTGATTTCGCAGTGTTCGAAGCTGAAGTGGCCGCGCTTGAGCGGACGCAATCGATAGCCAATCTGGCTCTGTAGCCCGGGTTGCAGTTCGACGGACAGGGGGAGGTTTTCGAAACTCAGTCCCGGCGGCACATGGTCGAAAAGCTGTACGTTCAGCGGTTGAGCAAACGCATGTTCAATGTCCAGTCGCACTTCACTCCACCGGCCCAATGCAAGACTGCCGGGCATGTGACGGTGCACGCGCGGCGAGGGCAGGCGTTTGAGGCGAATGGTGTCGAGCACAGCCAGCGCCAACAGGGCCAGCAGCAGCCCCCAGTTGATCGACAACAGGGTCGACGGGACGGCGAAGTCCAGTGCCCGCAATGCGCCCAGCACGATGCCGATGGCCAGCAGGATCGCGAGCCAGATCAGCAGCAGGCGCGAGGGTTTCACAGGCGCGGCGCCGGTACTTGATCGAGCAGTTGCTTGAGCACTTGATCGACGTCCAGCCCCTCGATGTCGAGCTCCGGTGCGATCCGGACGCGATGACGCAGCACCGCCAGGGCGCAGCCTTTGATGTCATCCGGAATCACGAACTCACCGCCGCGCAGCAACGCGCGAGCCCGTGCGCAACGCACCAGCGCGATGGACGCCCGAGGCCCGGCGCCGAGGGTCAAGCCGGGCCAGGTGCGGGTGGCACGGGCCAGGCGCACGGCGTAATCGAGCACCTGATCGTCCAGCGGAAAATCGCTGGCGATGCGCTGCAAGGTCGACACGTCCTTGGCCTGCAACAGGGTGCGCAGCGGCTGCACATCGAGCATGTCGGCGCGGGTCGAGCGGCTGACCTGGCGCACCATGTTCAGCTCTTGCTCGGCATCGGGGTAGTCCATGCGCACTTTGAGCATGAAGCGGTCGAGCTCGGCTTCGGGCAGTGGGTAAGTACCTTCCTGCTCGATAGGGTTTTGCGTGGCGAGCACCATGAACGGTTGCACGATGGGGAGGGCGCGGCCTTCGAGGGTGACCTGGCGTTCTTGCATGGCTTCGAGCAGTGCGGCCTGGGTTTTCGCCGGGGCGCGGTTGATCTCGTCGGCCAGCAGCAGGTTGGTAAACAGCGGCCCTTTGCGCAGTTTGAATTGTTCGGTGCTCAGATCGTAGACCGCGTGCCCGGTGACATCGCTGGGCATCAGGTCGGGGGTGAACTGGATGCGTGCGAATTCGCCGCCGAAGCAGCGGGCGAGGGCGCGCACCAGCAATGTCTTGCCCAGCCCTGGCACGCCTTCGAGCAGCACATGGCCGCCAGCGATCAATGCCGTCAGCACGTCGTCGATGACCGTGTCCTGACCAATCACGGCTTTCTGCAGTTCGGTTCTCACGGCCTGAGCCAACTGACTGGCGCGTTGGCGTTGCTGGGCAGCGTGGGTCGCGCTGCCGGGCTCGATCTGTTCACTCATAAGGCGTTCCTCAAGGTTTGCAGGTGGGCGACCTGGCGGCTGAATTGCACGCTGGACAACCGCTGCTTCGGTCGCGGGCTCATGGCCTGACTGATCGCGCGCGTGGGTTGGCCGGTCAGGCGTGCGAGCACCAGCCATTGCTCGGCAATGACGAGTTGTTCAAAGCCTGGATGACGACGCCGGACACGCCGCAAGATGTCTTGCTGCAACGCTTGCAGCAGGTGATGTTGACCGTTGCGACGCAACATGAAATCGGCACTGGCGCGCAGGTGTTCCTGAAGCTGACGACGCGCTTTGGGCGCAGGTTCCAGCAACGGACCATTGCGCACACCGACGTGCCAGCAGACAAGTGCAATCAAGGCGATCAGGGCCGCCAGCGCTTGGGGGAAATAGCGCACCAGCAAGGTCAGCAGGCTGTCGTGAACGGTGTTGAACATCAGGGTCACGTTCGTGTCTGCGGTCAGGTACCAAAGCAGCCAGGCGTTGTCGTATTGATCGATGGCGGGGGTTTTCCACAGGTCGGCATCAGTGACCACGATGATTGAGCCGAGCCCGTGGCTCAGCTGCATCATGTGCGTGCCTTTGCCACTGTTGGCCCAGGATTGCGCGAGGTTTTTCGGGTCGTCGAGATGGAACGCGGTATCGAAACTGGCGTAGGCCGGTGCGTCCTCGTCTTCCAGATAGAGTTTGGTCAGCTTGGGAAAGGAGTCTTCGAAAACATTGGGTGGCGGGTCTTTCAGGTCTTTGCTCAGCGACTGGTGCAATTGCACGCGGTCGAGCAACAGGTCATTGCTCTGGCCCAGTTTTTCATCCCACAAGGATTGGGCGACAAACAGCAAGCGCCCGCCCGCCCGAGTCCAGTTCATCACCTGATCAACCTGGCGCGGGGACATCTTCGATCGGTCCCCGAGCAGCAACAGACTGTGTTGATGAGGATCGATACTCGGCAGGATATCGAGGCTGTTGGCATGGCTGACGTTCAGGCCCTGTTTGCCTAGAAAGTATTCGGCGGCCAGGTAAGGATTGGCTTGGGCTTCTGGCGATGGGCCGTGATCGATTTCGGTCTGATAGGGCGTGGCCTTCAGGTACAGATAAATACTCAGCGCGGCCACGAGCACCGCGACGATCAGCCCGATCGCCAGCCCGCGGTGCCGATTCAACGCGCCGCTCCCGGGCCGAACAATGTGCGCCAGCCGTCACAGAGTTCCTGTTGCAAATGCGCCGCAGGCAGGCGATGCCCGTAGGCCATGTTCTGCCAGTGCCGGGTCAGGTTTTTACTGAAGGTCAAAAGCGCCGGCTGTTGCAGTTGCTCGACGCGTTGGAGCACTTCGCCTTCGGTGTCGGCCGGTTTTAGCGCAATGTGGTGGTCGTGCAGCAAATGGCTGAGCAGGGCGCGATACAGCAAACCCAAGGCTTCACGAGGGTTGGACTGCCAGAGATTTTCGGCGGCGGTGGCGATGTCGGCGGGCAGGCTTTCGCGCTTGAGGTCCAGGCCAAATGCCTGTTGCGGCACAGACCGTGCGATGTCGATGGTCAAGGCCGGTCGGCGGCTGACGAACGCCTGCAACCATTCGCGGTAACGCCAGATCAGTAACCCGATGCCCCCGATCACCGCGCCCCACAGCAACACTTCGATCAAGTTGGCCAGAAACCCGAAGCGTTGGTTATCGAGCAGCTTCAATAACGCCTCCAGCCATTGGGGTGTTTTGCTGTCCCCTGAGGTTGTGTCCGCCGATTTGTCCTCGCCGAATCGATAGCGGGTGACCGATTCCTTGTTCTTGAATGGCGGCTGCTCGAGAAGGGTTTTGATGCTGTCCTTCGACGCTTGGCTGGTTAGCGGTTGATCCAGCAGACGCGGGCTGTCCGGTGAGATGAGCGGCTCGGCCGCCCAGACCGTTTGCACGGTGGGGATGATCAGAATGGCGGCCAGCAGCAAGGGAACGATGGTGCTGTTGAGGCGTTGACGCAATCGGCGGAACACCAGTTCGATATCCCAAGCCTCCAACACTGTGCGCCGGTTCAGATAAAGGCTGAACCCACACGCCACATAGATCGGCTCCCAGATGACCAGCACCACTGCGTAAAAAGCGTTGGTCAGGTGTTCCAGCCAACGCCAGTCTTGCACGCCGGCCGAAATCAACGTCTGCCAGCTCCAGTCGATCTGGACCTGCGGCGGCAGGAGCAGGTAGAACAGCACCATCAAGCCGATCCACAAGGCGGTTTCCAGGTGCATGCCGATGATCGTCAGCCATTGCGCGGCGCCCGCGTTGCGTTGCAGCAGCACGTGCAAACGCTGTTGGCGTTGATGTCCACCCAGGCCTTCGAGTTGCACCACCGGCATCACAAAACTGCGGCTCAGGCTCAAGCGACGCCAGGTCAGGCTGGTCAGCAATTGTGGCTTGAGCAGGCGCGGCCATTGGCGCAGGGCCTGCTTCAATGTGGGCGTTTCACCGAACATTGATTTGGACAGGATGTACAACGGCAGGCGTTCGAACGCGGGTTTGAGCCACCAGAAAATAAACACCGCGAGGGTAGGGGAATCCCACAGCACCACGCTCAGCAGGGCGAAGACCGGCAAGGTCACGATGGCCCAACTGGTCATCAACAGGCGGCGGTGGCGCTGACTCAGCAGCACACCAAGATCCATGGCTTCCCAGGTGGAACGGGGACGGATGACGACCGTGGCGTCACTCAGGCGCATGGCGCCTCCGTCCGGCAAACAACAGATACGTTGCCACCAACAGCCAAAGCACCGCACCAACCAGGTACTTGGTAGTGGCCTGGGGCGCAGTCATTGATGACCAGTACGCCTCGATAAATGCGGCAATCAGCAGAAACAGCATTACCCCGCAAATCAGTAGCACGCTTTTGCGCGCAGCCAATCGCAAGGCTTCGGCGCGGGGCAGGCGCCCGGGTGCGATCAGCGCCCAACCCAGTTGCAGGCCGGCGGCCCCCGCGAGCGCAATGGCACTCAACTCAAAGGCGCCGTGGCCGATCACGAATGTCCAGAACGTTTGCCCATAACCGATGTGCGTCAGATGCCCGGCCACCGCCCCGATCATCAAACCGTTGAACAGCAGGAAAAATGCACTGCCCACACCCAACAGCAAACCGCTGGCAAAGGTCTGAAAGGCGATGCCGATGTTGTGCATGATGTAGTAACCGAACATTACCCAGTCTTCACTCGCCGCGCGTTCCGCCGTGCGACCCAAGTGGCCGGCGACGGGGTCGTACATGCTCTGCATTTCGCTGACCTGCTCGGCCGGAATCAGGTTGTAGATGAGGTCCGGAAACAGGTAAACCAGCAACGCGAAACCGATCAGGCTGCCAAAGAACAACAGGGCGGCGGCGAGCACAAAACGCCATTGCTCACGCACGAGTCGAGGGAAACCGGCCAGGATAAACGCCAACACACTCGCCCCCAGCCGACTGCGATGCCGATACAGCTGTTGATGGCCACGCAAGGCGAGTTGCTGCAACGAGTCAATCAGGAAGCTGCTGTAGCCGCGTTCCTGAGCCAGCGCCAAATGTTGGCAGAGCCTTCGATAATCACCAGGAAAACTGGTGAATCGTGCCGCTTCCTTGCCTCGCTCCAGCCTTTCGAGCATCAGCGAAAACTGTTCCCACTCAGCCTTGTGGCGACTTTCGAAAAGGCTTTGCTTCATGTCGGCCCCAACAAGCCGCGGGCAATGCCGTTCAGTTCGTCCACTGCCTTGGGTGCGGGTACCTGCAGCGGCTGGGCAAGGATCGCGGCGAGTTCGTTGACCCGCGCCTCGGAGAGTTCGCCCTGACGCTCGGCAAACCCGAGGATGGCGCGCTGTTCGGTCAGCGACAGGGGAAACGCCGGGCGCCGGGGTTGGGCGTCGGGGAGTTGCGGTGGGGGCAACGGTTGTTCGCGGTAGATGACCAACGTGCCGGCAGCCAGGTCGCCGAGGCGTTTGAAGGTCGGGTGTTGCAGGCAACTGACGGCGCCGAGGAAGTAGCCGAACGGCAACAGGTCGACGAATCGCAGCAGGTTACGCAGCAGCGAAGCAGACCAGCCGATAGGCGTGCCGTCATCCTGCACCACGCGCAAGCCCATCCATTGTTTGCCGGGTGAGCGCCCCTGATTGAGCACTTCGAACAGCACCATGTACCACCAGCTCACACCGAACAGCAGGATTGAACCCAGGCCGGCGCCCAGCTTTCCGAGAAACGCCAATACGATGAACAACAGACCGAGGATCAACCCGCGCAATCCGAGGTCGATGGAGAAGGCCAGCGCACGAACCATCAGCCCGGCCGGGCGCAGTGGCAAGTCGATGCCTTCGGGCGTTTCGACTTGATACCGGGTATCCAGTGGCGGGGACAGCGTCGCTTTCCTTGGCAGTGCTGTGGTCTCGAGCATGGGCAACCTTGATGTGGCCTGTTCGGGATTCGATGTCCATCCGATGCTAGCAGCCTCTGGGGGGGAAACGACATAACTATGTAGTGCACGGTGAGTGGCCAGAGGTGATTGAATGGCAAGATTACTGGCCGGGGCGGGATGTGAACGCCTAGACTTCGCCGATCTTCAGTTCAGGAATAGCCCGTGACCTCCATCTTCTGGTACGACTATGAAACCACTGGCATCAATCCCCGCTGCGACCGTCCGCTGCAAGTGGCGGGGATTCGCACCGACTTCGATCTCAATGAAATAGACGAGCCGGTCAATCTTTACTGCCAGCCCAGTGACGACATCCTGCCGCATCCTGCCGCCTGCGCGATCACCGGCATTACGCCCGGCCAGTTAGCTGAACAGGGCTTGAGCGAAGCTGATTTCATGACGCGGGTGCATGCCCAGTTAGCGGCGCCGGGAACGTGCGGTGCGGGTTACAACACGCTGCGTTTCGACGACGAGATGACCCGTTACAGCCTGTATCGAAATTTTTTCGATCCGTATGCACGGGAGTGGCAGGGCGGCAACAGCCGCTGGGACCTGATCGATGTGGTGCGAGCGGCGTATGCGCTGCGTCCCGACGGGCTCGTCTGGCCCACGGACGAAGAGGGGCGAGTGACGCTCAAGCTCGAGCGTCTGACCGCCGCCAACAACATCGATCATGGCAATGCCCACGAAGCGCTGTCGGACGTTCGCGCTACCATTGCGCTGGCGCGCCTGATTCGCGAGAAACAGCCCAAGTTGTATGACTGGCTGTTCAAGTTGCGCAGTAAACAAAAGGTGATGGACCAGATTCGCCTGTTGCAACCGCTGGTGCACATTTCCGGACGCTTTTCGGCGGCTCGCAGCTATGTGGGTGTGGTGCTGCCATTGGCCTGGCACCCGCGTAACAAGAACGCCTTGATTGTCTGCGACTTGCATCTGGACCCCCAGGGGCTGCTGGACCTGGATGCCGATACTTTGCGTCAGCGTCTGTACACCCGTCGCGATGACCTGGCCGAAGGCGAACTGCCTGTGCCACTTAAACTCATTCATATCAACAAGTGCCCGGTGGTCGCGCCGATGTCGGTACTTCGGCCTGAGGATCAGCAACGCCTGGGGCTGGACATGGCGCTTTATCAGGAACGTTCGCTGCGGCTAATCGACGCACAACAAGTTTGGCGAGACAAAGTACAGGCCATTTATGCCAGCGAAGATTTCACGCCAAGCCAGGATCCGGAGCAACAGTTATACGATGGTTTTATCGGTGACCGGGACCGGCGTCTATGTGAGCAAGTCCGAACCTCGGACCCTGCCCAATTATCACAAGAGCAATGGCCTTTCGATGACGAACGTTTACCTGAATTATTGTTTCGTTATCGCGCACGCAACTTCCCCGATACGTTGAATTTCGAGGAGCAAGAGCGCTGGCGAATATTCTGTCAGCAACGTTTGACGGCGCCCGAGTGGGGGGCACCCAATACGCTGGATACTTTTTCAGAAGCCGCAGCCCAATTGAACGAAACGGCTACAACGTTTCAGCGAGAGGTGTTGAATGAATGGCAGAGTTATGTTCAGGGACTACGCAAACGTTTGAATCTTTGAAAACGAACATGCCCGGGGAATGAATCGCGGGAATAAAAAAACGCCAGCAATTGCTGGCGTTATTTTTTGTCGCAGTTAATGCTTTGACAAACCCTGTGGCTTAGCCCAGCAGAGTAGCCCAGCCTTCAACCACGTCGCCGCCCCACTTGGCTTTCCACTCTTTCAGAGTTTTGTGGTTGCCACCTTTGGTTTCGATGACTTCGCCGTTGTGCGGGTTTTTGTATTGTTTAACTTTGCGAGCACGCTTGGTGCCAGTAGTTTTTACTGCGCCGCCGCGTGGTGCTTTGGTTTTGGACTCTGGATCCAACAGCGCAATGATGTCACGCAGGGACTTGGAGTATTCGCCCATCAGGGTGCGCAGTTTGCCTTCGAATTCCAGCTCGGTTTGCAGTTTGTCGTCTTGGGACAGGTTCTTCAAACGGGCTTGCAGCTCTTTGATAGCTTCTTCGGTGGCGCGGTATTCGTTGATCAAGGACATGAGGACTACCTTATGTTGGGCGCTGGATGGCAGGGGACAGTGCCGCAATAATAGTCAGGGTGTTTCATCAAGTAAACATTTAACCGGCGTTTTAATTAAATTAGTTTCGATGAAATAGGCGCCAATTGAGGTGCCGATTAAGTAGTGTGATGCAGTCATCACGGATATTCACAAATTGACTCTAGATATCGTTTAAAAGATCCCCAACGCGCGGGGAGCGGGTGCTATCAACGCGGGGTCCGCAGGCCGGTTTTCCGGGTAGTACGTCATCAATACTGCAGTTTTGCTGCGCAATCGCTAGAATGGCGGCCTTTGCGAAGTTCTGGAGTTTCCCCCTCATGCGCACTTTTCGGCTGGTGATTGCTTGCCCAGACCGCGTCGGCATCGTTGCTAAAGTCAGTAACTTTCTGGCGTCACATAACGGCTGGATCACCGAAGCGAGCCATCACTCGGACAATCTCAGTGGCTGGTTCTTCATGCGTCACGAAATTCGTGCCGATTCGCTGCCATTCGGTATCGAAGCCTTTCGCGAAGCGTTTGCACCGATTGCCGAAGAGTTCTCGATGAACTGGCGCATCACCGATACCGCGCAGAAGAAGCGTGTGGTGTTGATGGCCAGCCGTGAGTCCCACTGCCTGGCCGACTTGTTGCACCGCTGGCACAGTGACGAACTGGATTGCGAAATCTCCTGTGTGATTTCCAACCACGATGACTTGCGCAGCATGGTCGAGTGGCACGGCATTCCGTATTACCACGTCCCGGTCAATCCGCAGGATAAGCAACCAGCCTTCACTGAAGTTTCGCGCCTGGTCAAACAGCACGACGCCGAAGTGGTGGTACTTGCCCGTTACATGCAGATCCTGCCGCCCGAGTTGTGCAGCGAATATGCCCATAAAGTGATCAACATTCATCACAGCTTCCTGCCGTCGTTCGTGGGGGCCAAGCCGTATCACCAGGCCTCCATGCGCGGTGTGAAGTTGATCGGCGCGACGTGCCACTACGTGACGGAAGAGTTGGACGCCGGGCCGATCATCGAGCAGGACGTCGTGCGTGTCAGCCACAGTGACAGCATTGAAGACATGGTGCGTTTCGGCCGTGACGTCGAGAAGATGGTGTTGGCCCGTGGGCTGCGTTATCACCTGGAAGACCGGGTGTTAGTACACGGCAACAAAACCGTAGTGTTCTGACTGTCATACAACACGGTTGAAATTCGAAGGGCCTGGGCGTTCAATCGCTTCAGGCCCTTCGCCGTTTCTACACTGAGGTTTTGACCATGGCCGATCCACTCGACAAAGCCACTTCCAAGGCACCAGCGACATTAGGCGAGGGATGCTTGAGTCGCTACGATCCGGAGGACATGAGCCCCGAAGATGGTACGGAGTTTCCCGGCGCCGCCGAGTTGTGGGAACAGTTGCAGCAAGAGCCCGATGACACGCCTAAGCCTGCTTGAACTTCAGCAACTTCATCGATCCTGCAGGACATTTCGCCATTGGCCGAGGCGGAGGGGGACGCGACAGCGAGGATTGGTAGTGTCTTGAGACCGCTCTCGCGGGCAAGCCTTCTCTCCCAGGTTCACGCAAAACCCCGGGAATGGGCTTGCCCGCGAAGGGGCCGGTTCAGACACTAGATACGGAAACTGCCTACCAACTGCTTGAGTCGCGCTGCCTGCTGCTCAAGGTCGGAGCACGCCCGCAATGTCGATTGCAGGTTTTCCACACCTTCCTGATTGAGGGTGTTGATCTCGGTAATGTCGACGTTGATCGACTCCACCACCGCGGTCTGTTCTTCAGTCGCCGTCGCCACCGACTGGTTCATCCCGTCGATTTCTCCGATGCGCAAGGTCACGCTGTTCAAGCGCTCGCCCGCCAGGTTGGCGATTTCCACGCTGTCCTGACTGTGGCGCTGGCTGTCGCTCATGGTACTGACGGACTCACGGGCGCCGACTTGCAGTTCCTCGATCATGGTCTGCACCTGCTGTGCCGACTCCTGAGTGCGGTGTGCGAGGTTGCGCACTTCGTCGGCCACCACCGCAAAACCACGTCCGGCTTCACCGGCACGGGCCGCTTCGATGGCCGCGTTCAGTGCCAACAAGTTGGTTTGTTGGGAGATGCTGGTGATCACTTCGAGAATTTGCCCGATGTTCACGGTTTTGCTGTTTAGCGATTCGATATTGGTGCTCGAAGCGCTGAGCATGCTCGACAGTTGATTCATCGCTTTGATGCTGCGATCCACCACTTGCTGGCCGTCTTCGGCCAGGCTGCGGGCATCACTGGCCTGGCTCGACGCTTGAGCGGCGTTACGAGCGATTTCCTGGGCGGCGGCACCGAGCTGATTGATCGCTGCGGCCACGCTGCTGGTGCGCGAGGCTTGTTGGTCGGAGTTGAACATCGACGAGTTCGACGCGGCGACCACACGCAGGGCCACTTCGTTGACCTGGCCGGTGGCCGAGGACACTTCACGGATCGAACCGTGGATACGCTCCACGAAACGGTTGAACGCCGTGCCGAGAACGCCAAATTCGTCGTTGTTTTCAATGGTCAGGCGCTTGGTCAGGTCGCCTTCACCGTCGGCAATGTCGGCCATCGCGCGGGTCATGACGTGCAACGGCTGGATCAGGATGCGGATCAGCATGCCCAGCAACGCGATGATGATGGCCACGGCGATGACGGTCGCTACGACCGCCGAGGCGCGGAATTCGCTGAGCATTGCGTAGGCTTTGTCTTTATCCACCGACAGACCGATGTACCAGTTCACCGAGGACAGGCCTTTGATCGGGGTGAACGTGACGATGCGGGTCTTGCCGTCAACGTCGACTTCACTTAAGTCGTTGCTGATGCGCGGGGTGTTTTTCGGAAACGCCTCGCTCAGGGACTTCATCACCAGGGCTTTGTCCGGGTGAACCAGGATCTTGCCGTCGGCGCTGACCAGGAAGGCATAACCCATGCCGTTGAAGTCCAGCGCGTTGAGGCTGTCGGCGATCACTTGCAAGCTCAGGTCACCGCCGACCACACCGATGTTTTGACCGTCTTTGAGCACACTGTTGACGATGGAAATGACCAATTGGCCAGACGCGAGATCGATGTACGGTTCGGTCAGTGCCGAGCCGCTGGCGCTTTGGGCACTCTTGTACCAAGGGCGAGCGCGAGGGTCATAGCCATCCGGCATTTTGCTGTCTGGGCGGATGATGAAGGTGCCATCCTTGTTGCCCAGATAGGCGCCCATGAAGGTTGACGTCACCGCCTTCTGTTCAAGAAGCTTGGAGACGTTGCCGGTGTCAGCGTTCAATGCGACGTTTTGTGACAGGTTTTCGATCAACAGGCTACGGCCCGCCAGCCAGGTATGGATATTGTTGGCCGTCACGCTGCCCATTTCTTGCAGGTAGTTGTCGAGATTGCTGCGTATTGCATTGCGCTGCAGATAGTCGTTGTACAGAGTAAACGAAGCGAAGGCTGCAATTACGACGAGGGCGGCGGCAAGCAAGATTTTATGGCTGAAGCGCAGGTTTTTGTTCATGGCTTGGGGTTCCGCTAAGGTCTTAATGTCCTGAGCGTGCTTTTATAAAGGCACGCAAAATGGGCAGTGTTGAAAATAAGCTGATATTTCCGTCCTCTCCTTAGGGAATTACCGACGCTAATTTCTGTGTAGTCTCGGTTTTTGTATCGGCCGTGCCGGCTCAAAGATTAACCATGGGTGACAAAATGCCTGACTCATTGCAACTCGTTCTCGGCGCTGACCTTGCCGGCGAGCCCATCGCCCAGGCCATGCGTCTGGCGAACCGCCACGGTCTGGTCGCAGGCGCTACCGGGACGGGTAAAACCGTCACGTTGCAGCGCATGGCCGAAGCCTTCAGCGATGCCGGGGTGGCGGTGTTTGCCGCCGACATCAAGGGCGACTTGTGCGGTCTCGGCGCCGCCGGCAACCCGCAAGGCAAGATCGCCGAACGCATTGCCGGGATGCCGTGGCTGAACCACAAGCCCCAGGCGTATCCGGTGACCCTGTGGGACATTCATGGCCAGTCCGGTCATCCATTGCGCACAACCTTGAGTGAAATGGGCCCGTTGTTGCTCGGCAGCCTGCTGGAACTGACCGACAGTCAACAGTCGGCGCTGTATGCGGCGTTCAAGGTGGCGGATCGCGAAGGGCTATTGCTGCTCGATCTCAAGGATCTGAAGGCGCTGCTCAATCACCTGCGCGACCACCCCGAATTGCTCGGGGATGACGCTGCGTTGATGACCACCGGCTCAAGTCAGGCGCTGCTGCGGCGTCTGGCGACCCTGGAGCAACAAGGCGCCGAAGCGCTGTTTGGCGAGCCGGCGCTGCAACTCGAAGACATCCTGCAGCCAACCGCTGACGGTCGCGGGCGCATTCATTTGCTGGATGCCAGTCGCCTGGTGCACGAAGCACCGAAGGTTTATGCGACCTTCCTGCTCTGGTTGCTGGCTGAATTGTTCGAACAATTGCCGGAGCGCGGCGATGCGGACAAACCGCTGCTGGCGCTGTTTTTCGACGAGGCACATTTGCTGTTCGCGGGCACGCCCAAGGCGTTGCAGGACCGCTTGGAACAAGTGGTGCGACTGATTCGCTCGAAAGGCGTGGGGGTGTATTTCGTCACCCAGTCGCCGGGCGACTTACCGGATGACGTGCTGGCGCAGTTGGGTTTGCGCGTTCAGCACGGCTTGCGCGCGTTCACGGCCAAGGAACAGAAATCCTTGCGCGCCGTGGCCGAGGGTTTTCGGCCGAACCCGGCGTTCGATACCTTGTCGGTTTTGACCGAGTTGGGGATTGGCGAGGCGCTGGTCGGCACGCTGGCCGATAAAGGCACGCCGGAGATGGTCCAGCGTGTATTGATCGCGCCACCGCAATCGAGGATCGGGCCCTTGAGCGAGGCGGAGCGTGCGGCGCTGGTGGCCGGTTCGCCGTTGCAGGGCCGTTATGACAAACCGATCGACCGTGAGTCGGCTTATGAAGTGCTGATGGGGCGCAAGGGGTTGGCCCCCGATCCCGATGCGACGCCGGCCAAGCCAGCACCCGAAGAGCCAAGCTTCACTGACCAGGCCGGGGAATTTCTGGGTACGGCAGCCGGGCAGGCGTTGAAGTCGGCCATGCGACAGGCGGCTAACCAGTTAGGCCGACAATTGGTGCGTGGGCTGATGGGCTCGCTGCTCGGCGGCAAAAAAAGCCGCTGAACCCTGTAGGGGCATGGCGTGCCCGCGATGAACGATAACGCGGAGTATCTGTTGCACTGCGGCGCGCCCATCGCGGGCAAGCCATGCGCCTACAGAAATCGGTGATCTCAGGTTTTGGGCTTGGCGTGGGCCGCCAGGCGTTCCAGGGCGGCCCGCAGATTCGGATCGCTGATGCTCTCGGCCGTGGCCTGAATGGTCGCGCCCGCGTTGGGCGACAAACTGATGGTGTGGCCAGCAGCCCCTTGTTGCACGGTTGGCGGCTGCACCTTGAACAGAATCCGCGTCAAACTGGCGAATTCATCAAACATTTGCAGTTGGCGATGCAGGCGCTTTTGCTGATAACGCAAGCGCGTTGCCCAATGACCATCGGTAATGATCAGCAGCAAACTGCCTTCGCGCCACGACGCCACATGGCAATGTTCACGGGCGGCAGGCTGCAATTGGCTTTCGAGCAGACGTTGTAAATGACCCAGGCGTTGAGCCTGGCTGAAAATGGCTTTCAGCGGCTTGGCTTCGCGAAGCAGAACGGCGGGTGCTCTGGCCGTGAGAGGGCGAAATGCCATGATCAGACACCTGAAGTAACAGAGCCGCTATGGTAGCAGAAAGCATCACGTGCACCCGACCCATTGCTTTGCGCTCGCTTTACCCATTAAATCAACAAGTAACTTCTGCAGTGAATGGCTTGAAGTTCAGCAAAAAGCCCTTATTTTAAGTGAGCCCCGTTACAACGCAGTGCATGCATCGTGGAATAACGCCACTTTCCTCACCATCGTTTCCGGGTAGAATGCTCGTTCGCATGCGGCCATGAGGGCTGCACGGGCGACTCTCGGGGCCGCCCTCCATCCCTTTAGTGTGGAAGATCCTGCCGATATGTTTGCGCCTTTGTTAAAGAAACTTTTTGGAAGCAAGAACGAGCGTGAAGTCAAACGCATGCTCAAGACGGTGCAATTCGTCAATGCCTTCGAAGAGCAAATGGTGGCCCTTTCGGACGATCAATTGCGTGCCAAGACAGACGAGTTCAAGGCCCGCATCGCCAAAGGGGAAACCCTCGACAAGCTGTTGCCAGAAGCCTTTGCGGTCGCCCGCGAAGCCGGCAAGCGCGTCATGGGTATGCGCCACTTCGATGTCCAGCTGATCGGCGGCATGACCTTGCATGAAGGCATGATCGCGGAAATGCGTACCGGTGAAGGCAAGACCCTGGTGGCGACACTGGGTGTTTACCTCAACGCGCTGTCCGGCAAGGGCGTGCACGTTGTCACCGTGAACGACTACCTGGCCCGTCGTGACGCCAACTGGATGCGTCCGCTCTATGAGTTCCTCGGCCTGACGGTCGGTGTGGTCACGCCATTCCAGCCGCCGGAAGAGAAGCGCCTGGCTTACGCCGCCGACATCACTTACGGCACCAACAACGAATTCGGTTTCGATTACCTGCGCGACAACATGGCGTTCAGCATGGAAGAAAAATTCCAGCGCGAACTCAATTTTGCCGTAATCGACGAAGTCGACTCCATCCTCATCGACGAAGCCCGTACTCCGCTGATCATTTCCGGTCAGGCCGAGGACAGCTCCAAGCTGTACATCGAGATCAACAAACTGATCCCGCGGCTGGAATTGCACATCGAAGAAGTTGAAGGCGAAGTCACCAAGGCCGGCCACTACACCGTTGACGAGAAGACCCGTCAGGTCGAACTCAACGAAGCCGGTCACCAGTTCGTTGAAGAGTCGCTGACCTCCCTCGGCCTGCTGGCTGAAGGCGAAAGCCTGTATTCGGCGCACAACCTGAGCCTGCTGACTCACGTTTACGCCGGTCTGCGTGCGCACAAACTGTTCCACCGCAACGTCGAGTACATCGTGCAGGACGGTCAGGTTGTCCTGGTCGACGAACACACCGGTCGTACCATGCCGGGCCGTCGTTTGTCCGAAGGCCTGCACCAGGCTATCGAAGCCAAGGAAAACCTGAACATTCAGGCCGAAAGCCAGACCCTGGCATCGACCACGTTCCAGAACTACTTCCGTCTGTACAACAAACTGTCCGGCATGACCGGTACGGCTGACACCGAAGCGTTCGAGTTCCATCAGATCTATGGCCTGCAGGTCATGGTCATTCCGCCGAACAAGCCGCTGGCCCGTAAAGACTACAACGACCTGGTGTTCCTGACGGCCGACGAGAAGTACGCGGCCATCGTGGCGGACATCAAGGAAAGCATGGCCGCTGGCCGTCCGGTACTGGTCGGTACGGCGACCATCGAAACCTCCGAGCACATGTCCAGCCTGCTCGTGAAGGAAGGCATCGAACACAAGGTTCTGAACGCCAAGTTCCACGAAAAAGAAGCCGAGATCATTGCCCAGGCCGGTCGCCCAGGCGCACTGACCATCGCCACCAACATGGCCGGTCGTGGTACCGACATCCTGTTGGGCGGTAACTGGGAAGTGGAAGTGGCTTCCCTCGAAGATCCAACGCCAGAGCAGATCGCCCAGATCAAGGCCGACTGGCAGAAGCGTCACCAGCAAGTGCTCGAGTCGGGTGGCTTGCAGGTTATTGCTTCCGAACGTCACGAATCGCGCCGTATCGACAACCAGCTGCGTGGTCGTGCCGGTCGTCAGGGCGACGCCGGTTCCAGCCGTTTCTACCTGTCGCTGGAAGACAGCCTGATGCGTATCTTTGCCTCTGATCGGGTGAAGAACTTCATGAAGGCCCTGGGCATGCAGCCAGGCGAGGCGATCGAGCACCGCATGGTGACCAACGCCATTGAAAAGGCTCAACGCAAGGTTGAAGGCCGTAACTTCGACATTCGTAAGCAACTGCTCGAGTTCGACGACGTCAACAACGAACAGCGTAAAGTGATTTATCACATGCGTAACACGTTGCTGGCCGCTGACAACATTGGCGAGACCATCGCCGATTTCCGTCAGGACGTGCTCAATGCCACCATCAGCGCGCACATTCCACCGCAATCGCTGCCTGAGCAGTGGGACGTGGCCGGTCTGGAAGCGGCGTTGCAGAGCGACTTCGGTGTGGCGCTGCCGATCCAGCAATGGCTCGACGAAGACGATCACCTGTACGAAGAGACCCTGCGCGAGAAGCTGATGCAAGAGCTGATCGCGGCGTACAACGAGAAAGAAGACCAGGCGGGCGCCGAAGCGCTGCGCAGCTTCGAGAAGCAAATCGTTCTGCGCGTGCTGGACGACCTGTGGAAAGACCACCTGTCGACCATGGACCACCTGCGTCACGGCATCCACTTGCGTGGCTATGCCCAGAAGAACCCGAAGCAAGAGTACAAGCGCGAGTCGTTCACGCTGTTCTCCGAGCTGCTGGATTCGATCAAGCGCGACTCTATCCGTGTGCTGTCCCACGTTCAGGTTCGCCGCGAAGACCCGATCGAAGAAGAGCAACGCCTGCGTCAGGAAGCCGAAGCGCTGGCTGCTCGCATGCAGTTCCTGCACGAGGAAGCGCCGGGCCTGGAGCAACCTGAACAGTTGGGTGAAGAGATCGATGTGGCCCTTGCCACCGCTCCGGTTCGCAACGAGCAGAAGCTGGGCCGTAACGAGCTGTGCTACTGCGGTTCGGGCAAGAAGTTCAAGCATTGCCACGGGCAGATCCAGTAAACCCCGTTTCAATCGCTGAAATACCCGCGCCGCGACCGGCTTCAGCCGTCGCGGCGTTTTGCCATTTAACACCGCCGTTCATATGACGGGGATGACTACATTTTTTAAGGAGCGCATTCATGGCTGTTGGTCTTGGTCCTTTGCCAACGTTGCACCCGGTTGCCGGTTTTGAACTCGGTATTGCCTCGGCGGGCATCAAGCGCCCGGGGCGCAAGGATGTTGTGGTCATGCGCTGTGCCGAAGGCTCCACGGTCGCGGGCGTATTCACGCTGAACGCTTTTTGCGCAGCGCCGGTCATCCTGGCCAAGCAACGTGTGCAAGGCCCGGTGCGTTACCTGTTGACCAACACCGGCAATGCCAACGCCGGTACTGGCGAACCCGGCCTGGCCGCCGCCGAGCGTACTTGCGCCAAACTGGCTGAGTTGACCGGTGTCGACGCCAGCCTGGTGTTGCCGTACTCCACGGGTGTGATCGGCGAGCCGCTGCCGGTCGAGAAAATCGAAGGCGCGCTGCAAGCCGCTCTCGACGACCTGTCGATCCACAACTGGGAAGCGGCCGCCACCGGCATCATGACCACTGACACCCTGCCAAAGGGTGCCAGCCGCCAGTTTGAGCATGACGGTGTGACCATCACCGTGACCGGCATCAGCAAAGGCGCGGGCATGATCCGTCCGAACATGGCGACCATGCTCGGCTACATCGCCACCGACGCAAAAGTCTCCCGTGACGTGCTGCAAAACCTGCTGCTGGACGGTGCCAACAAGTCGTTCAACCGCATCACCATCGACGGCGACACGTCGACCAACGATTGCTGCATGCTGATCGCCACCGGTCAGGCGGCGCTGCCGGAAATTACCCGTGCCGAAGGCGAGTTGTTCGCCAAGTTGAAACAAGCGGTGTTCGAGGTGTGCATGGACGTGGCCCAGGCCATCGTTCGTGACGGCGAAGGCGCGACCAAGTTCGTCACCGTTGAAGTCAATGGCGGCGGCAATCACCAGGAATGCCTGGACGTTGGTTATACCGTGGCGCACTCGCCGCTGATCAAGACGGCGTTGTTTGCCTCCGATCCGAACTGGGGCCGCATCCTGGCAGCCGTTGGCCGTGCCGGCGTACCGAACCTGGACGTGAGCAAGATCGACGTGTTCCTCGGTGAAGTGTGCATTGCCAGCCGTGGCGCACGGGCCGCGACGTACACCGAAGCCCAGGGCGCTGCAGTGATGCAGCAGGAAGAGATCACCATCCGTATCGAGTTGGGTCGCGGCGACTGCAGCGAAACCATCTGGACCACCGACTTGTCCCACGAATACGTGAAAATCAACGCCGAGTACCGTACTTAAGACCGAGTCGCTCCTATCGCAGGCAAGCCTTGCTCCTACAGTTTTGTGTCGTTCACAACACACCCTGTAGGAGCAAGGCTTGCCCGCGATGAAGGACGACCAGACACTGAAGATTCCGGTCTGTACCCCTCATCAAAAGGTCCCGAACATGAGCCTCCACCTGATCATCGGCGACAAACTGCTTTCCTCCTGGTCGCTGCGTGGCGCCTTGGCCCTCGACCTGACGGGCGCGGCCTACACCGAAGAACTGATCAAGCTGGGTCAACCAGACACCCGCGCGCGCCTGCTCAAGCATTCGCCCGCCGGCAAGGTCCCGCTGCTGAAAACCGAACACGGTACCATCGCCGATTCCCTGGCCATCGCCGAGTATCTGGCGGAGCAGTTTCCCGAGGCGGGCCTCTGGCCCAAAGACACCGCCGCCCGTGCTCAGGCGCGTTCGGCCTGCGCGCAAATGCACTCCGGGTTCTTTGCCATGCGTGGCAACATGCCATTCGACCTGAGTCACGATGCGCCGCTGTCGCCAACAATTCCTGACGTCGAGGCCGACATCCAGCGCATGCTCGCGCTGTGGGCTGAATGCCGCGCGGTGGCCACCGATACCGGTCCGTTCCTGTTCGGCAGCGCGACGTTGGCCGATGCGATCTTCGCGCCAATTGCTGTACGTCTGCGCACCTATCAGGTGAAGTTGCCGGCAGCGGATGAAGCCTACGTCGAAACGATCTACCAGTGGCCGGCCTTCAAAGCCTGGCAAAAGGCGGGTCTGGAGGAGATAGGGCAGTGAAACGAGTCCATGTAGCTGCCGCGGTTATTCGTGATAACAGCGGCAAGATTCTTATCGCACGCCGTGCCGACACTCAGCATCAGGGTGGCTTGTGGGAGTTTCCCGGTGGCAAGGTCGAGGGTGACGAATCCGTCGAAACCGCACTGGCCCGTGAGCTTCACGAAGAGCTGGGCATTGTGGTCACCGCTGCGCGCCCCCTGATCAAGGTTCATCACGACTACCCGGACAAGCACGTGTTGCTGGACGTCTGGGAAGTTTCCGCGTTTACCGGCGACCCCCACGGCGCTGAAGGCCAGCCATTGTCCTGGGTGACGCCGCGGGAGCTGGTGGATTATGAGTTTCCCGCGGCCAATCAGCCGATCGTCGCGGCTGCACGGTTACCCGCCGAGTACTTGATTACCCCCGAAGACCTGGAAACCCCGGCATTGCTGCGCGGAATCCAGAAAGCCATCGCGGGGGGGATCAAGCTGATCCAGCTACGGGCTCCCAACGGCTACGATCCGAAGTACCGCGATCTGGCGGTGGATGCGGCAGGGCTGTGTGCCGGCAAGGCGCAGCTGATGATCAAGGGGCCTTTCGAATGGCTGGGAGACTTCCCGTCCGCCGGATGGCACATCACGGCGGCGCAGTTGCGCAAGTACGCAGCGGCGGGTCGACCGTTACCGGCCTCGCGCTGGTTGGCGGCGTCGTGCCACAACGCTGAAGAGCTGGCGCTGGCCGAGCAGATGGGCGTGGACTTTGTGACCCTGTCGCCGGTGCAGCCCACCCTGACTCATCCGGGTGCTGAGCCATTGGGTTGGGAGCAGGCTTCGGTGTTGATCGAAGGGTTCAGCAAGCCGGTGTTCCTGTTGGGCGGTGTTGGCCCGGCAGAGCGGCAACAAGCCTGGGAAGCAGGGGCGCAGGGTGTGGCGGGGATTCGGGCATTCTGGCCTGAGAGCTGAGCTGATCGTTCCCATGCTCTGCGTGGGAATGTATCCCTGGACGCTCTGCGTCCGCTTTTGGGACGCGGAGCGTCCCTTGCTGCATTCCCACGCAGAGCGTGGGAACGATCATGCGTGGGAACGATCAGCTAAACCTGAGGTTTAGCGGCCGCCTGCCAAAGTATCTCGGCAACTCCCTGGCGCTTGGCAATCAGCCGCGCCACCACAAACAGTAAATCCGACAACCGATTGATGTACGCCAGTCCAACCCCAGCCAACGGTTCAAGCGCATTCAACTGCTGGCACCGTCGCTCCGTGCTGCGCGCCAGGCTTCTGCACACGTGTGCCTGAGCGATCAACGCTGAACCGCCGGGCAGAATGAAATTCTCCAGCGGCCCCAACTCTTCATTCCAGCGATCAATCGCCGCTTCCAGGCGTTCGATTTCCGCGGCATCCAGTGCCTGATACACCGGCATAGCCAGTTCGCCGCCGAGGTCGAACAGCCGATGCTGGCAAGGCGCCAACACCTCGATCACCTCGTTCAAACCCGGGTATTGCGCGCTTTGGGCGGCCAAACCGGCCAGCAGCACGCCGACCTGACTGTTCAACGAATCGACTTCGCCAATCGCCTCGATTCGCGGGTGGTCCTTGGGTACCCGGCGACCATCTCCGAGCCCGGTTTCGCCTTTGTCGCCAGTGCGGGTGTAGATCTTCGACAAGCGAAAGCCCATGGGTTACCTCGATAGCTGATTGAGTTCTTGAGAGACGACCGGCGTACCCGACAAGGGCAGGCGCAACGTGAAACAGGTGCCTTGGCCCGGCGTCGACTGCACTTCCATCTGGCCCTTGTGATTGTTGGTGATGATGAAATAGGAGACCGACAGGCCCAGGCCCGTGCCCTGGCCGATTTCTTTGGTGGTGAAGAACGGCTCGAACGTACGTTTGCGCACGTTCTCGCTCATGCCGATGCCGTTGTCCTCGACCTGGATTTCGGCCCATGGCGGGTTCAGTCGGGTGCGCAGGATGATCCGCCCCGGTTCGCTGTCATCCTCGCGCTGGTGAATGGCCTGGGCCGCGTTTTTCAACAGGTTGAGCAGTACTTGTTCCAGTTCGTTGGCCGTACCGGGCACCGGACCCAGCGCCGGATCGAACTGGCGAATGATCGCCTGGCCCTTGAAGTCGAAACCGATCGCCAGATCAAAGTCGTTACCGGCGATGTCCACTGCTTGATCGATCAGTGCCGGCAGGTCGCACGGGGCCATTTGCCGGGTGCTGCGGCGGCTGAAACTGAGCATGTGCGTGACAATTTTCGCCGCACGGGCACCGGCCTGCTGAATGCCATCAAGCAGTTGCGGTACTTCGCGCACTTGCAGGTATTGGTTGACCGTTTCCAGCTCGATACCGATCTGCTCGGCTTGCTCCATGTTCTTCGGCAAGTCCGGCGACAGGCGTCGGCGTATGTTCTGCACGTTGTGCAGGATCGCGCCCAACGGGTTATTGATTTCGTGGGCCATGCCGGCGGCGAGGCCGCCTACGGAAAGCATTTTTTCCGACTGCACCATCATTTCTTCCAGGGACAGGCGCTGGGTAATGTCGTCGATGCGGATCACTACGCCACGCCCGGCACCGCCCATCAGCGGGTAAAAGGTCAGGGCGTAGTGTTTGGGCTCATCATCCTTGAACCACGTTACGCGCTCGATCTTGGCCACGGTGTGCTGCTCGACGGTTTGCTTGAGCTGCGGCAGAAACGGTTTCAGCGGTTCGAAGGCGAGGAAGATCGGCTGGTTCAAGGCTTCGTCCAGGCGTGTGCCGGACAAGGCGCTGGCTTCCTGATTCCACTGGGTCACGTAGAGCTGCTCGTCGAGGGCGATCAGTGCTGACGGCATGGAGTCGATGATGCTGTTGAGGTAGTTCTGGAAGCCTGTGAGTTTCTTTTCGATTTTGCTGCGCACCTGAACTTCGAGTTCCAGCTTGCGGTTGGTATGGCGCGTTTCTTCGGCAAGGCCTTGGGCTTGATCGTATGCAGCCTGGGAGTCGTCCCGGGCACGCTTGAGCTGCTGCTCCCGGGCCTCGATTCGCGAGAGCATGGTGTTGAACGCCTCGGCGAGGCTGCCGATTTCGTCATGGTTGCCACGGGAGGCGCGCAGTGCGTAGTTCTCTTCGCGGGTGACTTGCCGGGACAGTTCTTCAAGCTCATGGATAGGTCGGGTAATCAGGCGTTTGATCTGCCGTGCGATCACCAGCCACAACAGCACGCTGAAGATCAGAATGCCGAGGCTGGCGGTGAGGGTGCCGGTGTAGAACGCCATCGGCAATTCACTGCTGGCCACCAACAGCAAGTGGCCGGGATCGGTGCCGGGGCGGGGCAGGGTGATCAATTGATTGCTGCGGAACTCGGTCGCTTGCCAGGCTTCAATGTGCTGGTAGCGCCCCGGCAGGCTCAGTTTGTCGCCGTGCTGCAACTGCGCCAGCCGTTCACCCTTGCCGTCATAAAGGGCTGCCGCACGCAGCGGCGAGTAACTGTCGAGCTCCTTGAGCAGGCGTTCGGCGTTTTGTGGCGACTTCAAGGCGTCGGCCACCAGGCTCGGGTTGGACACCAGTCGGCCAATGGTTTGCAGGGCTTGGGGGGCCATGCTTTCCTGGGAGATGTAATACGACGCGCTGATGAAGGTCAGGTTGGCGACCAACAGGATGGTGATCAACAGCACCAGCAGGGCGGCCAGCAACTTCTGGCCGACGGGGAGGTTTTCGAGGCGCTGGCGCAATGGCATCAGGTTCGTCGCTTGAATGGAACAAGTGGCCAGCGTAGCCGCTGCTCAGTCGCTGGGCAATCCAAGGCTGTGCAGATGGGCAATCAGCCGCTGCTGCAGTTGATTAAGGTGGGGCAGCTTGACCTGGTGTCTCGCCGCAACTTTGCAGGCATAGCCCAGCAGATAGCTGATTTCGGTGCGCCGCTCACTCGCGACGTCCTGGTACATCGAGGAGTAATTGGCCGCCGTGGCATGGATCACTCGCTCGACCTCCTGCTGCAGGTCCTGGGCGGCAGCTGGCTGACCGCAGCACTCCAGCAGTTCGGTCAATTCGACGCAGAGGGTGGCGACTTCGCAGTGATGTTCCTGCAAACCGCCATTGCGACAGTTGTGCAAGACCGTCAGGGGATTGATCGCACAATTGAGCGCGAGTTTACGCCACAGCCTTCTCAGGATGTCGGTGCTCCACTCATGAGGAATCCCGGCGGCCGTCAAATCGTCCAGCCAGATCGGCGCCACTGGGTGGCCGGCATCGCCGAGCCACGTGTAACCGTGGCCGGCAAACACTACACGCCAGTCACCCTCCCGAAAGGCGCCTTCCGTACTCGATGCGCTCACGCAACGGGCTTGCGGCACCAGCGCCGCGACGGCGTCCTGACTGCCAAGGCCGTTCTGCAACAGGATCAGTTCGGCGTCCGGCGTCAGGCGCGACGCCAGTTGCGCGACGGCTTTCTCGGCGTCGTAGGCCTTGCAGGCGACCAGCAAGCGGCTGATCGGCCCCACGCTGTCCGGTGTTTCGCCGGGGATGTCATAAGTGCGGGCTTCGCCGTGTTCGACCAGGGTCAAGCCGCCAGCAGCTTGATAGGCCTGCAAACGCTGTTCACTGCGAACGATCAGCCTGACCGGCAATCCGGCCCGCGCCAGACGCGTGGCCCACAACGTGCCGAGGCTGCCGGCGCCCAATACATGCCAAGGGGTCGACATCAGCTTTTTATCCGGTTTGTGGCAGGCATGTGAGGCTCGCAGTATGGCTTGGAAAAGACCCGTTATAATGAGCCCGATTTTAACCGCAAGCCAAGCGCGCGCCATTGCAATCGAGCGCGCCTTTTTATTGGAGAGATTACATGCCGTCGTTCGACGTGGTATCCGAACTGGACAAACACGAAGTCACCAACGCGGTCGAAAACGCCGTCAAGGAACTCGATCGTCGTTATGACCTGAAGGGCAAGGGTACTTTTGAGTTCAAGGAAAAGGACCTGACCGTCAACTTGACCGCCGAGGCCGACTTCCAGCTCGAAGCGATGATCGAGATCCTCAAGCTCGCGCTGGTCAAGCGCAAAATTGACGTGCAGTGCCTTGAAGTCAAGGATGCCTATGCGTCGGGCAAGCTGATGAAGCAGGAAGCGGTCCTCAAGGAAGGCATCGACAAAGAACTGGCGAAGAAGATCGTCGCTCACGTCAAAGACGCCAAGCTCAAGGTTCAGGCCGCCATTCAGGGCGAGCAAGTGCGCATTACCGGCAAGAAACGTGACGATTTGCAGGAAGCCATCGCCGCCCTTCGTGCCAAGACGTTCGACATGCCGCTGCAGTTCAACAACTTCCGCGACTGATCGACCAAGTGGGAACCTCTCGGCGTTTTCGGCGTCCGAGGCCCAAGCAACGGCAGAAATGATTGAGCCCCTGGGGTTTGGTCTTTCTGCCGCTCATTTTTTAGCGTGCCGGAAGTCAGGAGAAACAAGATGGATTTGAATGCTGAAGTGGACAACCTGGTCAAGGCTTCCCAAGCCTGGATTCCAATGATCATGGAATACGGCAGCCGCGTGTTGCTGGCCGTCATCACGCTGGCCATCGGTTGGTGGCTGATCAATAAAGTGACGCAAAAACTCGGCGGCTTGCTGGCGTTGCGCAATGCAGATCTTGCGCTGCAAGGGTTCATCAGCAGCCTGGCGAACATCATTCTCAAGGTTTTGCTGATTGTCAGCGTGGCCTCGATGATTGGCGTGGAAACTACCTCGTTTGTCGCAGCGATCGGTGCCGCCGGTCTGGCCATTGGTCTGGCCTTGCAAGGCAGCCTGGCCAACTTCGCGGGCGGCGTGCTGATTCTGTTGTTCCGTCCGTTTCGTATCGGTGACTGGATTGAAGCTCAGGGGGTTGCCGGTACTGTCGACAGCATTCAGATCTTCCATACCGTACTGCGTACCGGCGATAACAAAACCATCATCGTACCTAACGGCAACTTGTCGAACGGCATCATCACCAATACCAATCGTCAACCCACGCGCAAAGTAGTGTTCGATGTAGGTGTCGATTACGAAGCGGACTTGCAGAAGGCACGTGAAGTACTGCTGGAATTGGCCAAAGATCCACGCGTATTGGCAGATCCGGCACCTCAGGCTGTTGTTTCTACCTTGGGTGACAGTTCGATCACTCTTTCGCTTCGCGTCTGGGTAAAGACGGCGGATTATTGGGACGTGATGTTTATGTTCAACGAACAGTCCCGTGATCGTTTGAAAACTGCTGGTGTTGATGTTCCTTTGCCACAACGGATGATTCGTGTGGTTCAGGAATCTGCAGTGCAGTGATTGTTTTTTGATCATATCTGACTCTTTGGTCAGGCATGTTTCTCACGGATTTGATCTTTTCAGCGCATTGTTTGTTGTCCACGAAAAAAGGCCCATCCGAAGATGGGCCTTTTTTTGATTACCGCTAATTAACGTTCTGCAATTACAGAATGTTGAGCGGGTAGTCGGTGATCAGGCGGAACTCAGCGATATCGCCCTCGCCTTCGTCTGCGTTGGCGGAGTGCCATGCTTGACGGATGCGGAACGACAGATCTTTAGCCGGGCCGGATTGGATTACGTATTTAACTTCCACGTTGGTTTCGTGGTGTTTGCCGTCTGCACCGTACATGCCAGCATAAGTGCTGCCTACTGGGGTGTTGGTGCCGTCGATGTCCCAACCTTTCACGTAACGGGTCATAAAGCTCAGACCAGGTACGCCGTATTCGGCCATTTTCAGGTCGTAACGGGCTTGTACCGACTTCTCGCCAGGGGCGTTGAAGTCAGAGTACTGGATGGAGTTGGCGAGGAAAATCGAGTCGCCGCCTTTGTTGTTGTCACCCACCCCGATGTAGTCGAACGGGGTGTCGCCGTTAATTTTCTGGAAGCCCAGGGTGATGGTGTGTGCTTTCAGGAACGAGAAGGCAGCGGCCAGCGAGTAGGCGTTGTTGCTGATAGGGCCAGCTTTAGCGTTACCGGTGTCCTTGGTGTTGTAGTAGTTACCGTCGAAGTTGATCGACTCATCGCCGCCCAGTGGGAGCGTGTAGTTCGCGTTGGCGTAGTACTGGTTCCAGATGTCTTCGAGCTTGGCGCCGTAGAGCGAGAAGCTCAGGCTGTCGCTGACGCCATACTTGCCACCGAAATAGTCGATCGAGTTGGCTTGGATGCCATTACCGCCATTGGCGTAGGTAGCCCACAGGCTGCCATCGCGGGCGTTTGCGTTCTGGCTAGTCGACGAGTAAAAGTGGCCGCCTTCGAGGTCAAGGTCTTTGACTTCGCTGCTCTGCAGTTGGATACCGCTGGCAGTTTGGTGAAGGATACGCGAACCGCCAACAGCGAACACCGGTGCGGTGCTAGGCTGCATGTCGCCGATTTTCAGCTCGGTCTTGGAGATGCGGAACTTGGCAGCAGCGCCGGCTTTGCCTTGGCTGTCGTTGTTTTCGCCCTGATCGTTAAGGCTCAGGTTACCCGAACCGGCGTACTTGTCGGAACCGTCGAGTTTGATTGCCAGTTGGCCCCAGGCTTCAACGCCAACACCGATCAGACCTTGGGTGTAGCCAGAGCTGTACATGCCCTGAATGCCCTGGGTCCAGTCTTTGTCGTCGAAGTTTTTGGGACCTGTCTTATTGCGGTTGAAATAGTAGTTGCGAACCAGCAAGTCGAGCTTGCTGTCTTCAACAAAACCTTTGGCTTCTGCCTGGTCGCTTACGAAAGGTGCGGCTACTGCCAACTGAGTACTGGCTGCTGCTGCAACTGCCAGTGCGATCATGCTCCACTTCATCACGCGCATCGTGATTTGCTCCTTTGGTTTTAGAAGAGTACTGCCGTCCCACCTGATTTATTATCTGGGCGGCTCTTTCTTTTTGTGTCGGCGCAAACTTATATCACGCCGACCATGTTGGCGATACTTGCGTATCTAACCTTTCAGCTTCTTTACGACCGTGTCGCAAACAGCTTGGTAGATGTCGCAAATTTACAGCCTCAATGCAAGCGGGCCGGCAACTTTAACGTTGTTTTCCAGGGCTTGAACATCGGTAAAAAGAGTCCTTGGTGAAACGTTTGAATCTCCATTGGGCAACCCTGCCGCTGTTTTTATTTGCCTTGAACCTTCCACTTCCAGCAGAGGCATCCAAGGCGATGTGGGTGTGAATGCAACAAGCGTGCACAAATCAGACATTTGTAGCGATTTTTTTCTGATAGCCCGCCTGACGCTGTAAAAACCTCATAAAACCGGGCGTTTCAAGCACTTATTGTTCGGGCTTGACGCCAGGGAATGCATCGTGCATCAACATTTTTCGCGACGCCGTGACAACCAAAAATGTTACCGGTTCACCCCGCTAGTGAGTAAATGGCGGATGCTGACGCAATCAGCGTAGACGAGCTGTGCGGTTTTGGTGCAAAAAATTTTAATTGCTGTACTGATTTCATACAGTGCTGTCATTTGGCCGAATCGAACGCATCGTTGTTAATCAAGTATTTCGGCGTTTTGGCTCGGGTCGTGGGTTCTGAAATGGTGCGTTTGGGCAATAAGTGACTCATGGCGGGGCGAGTGCCGGGTCGTGAAGCTAGCGCCGTTCACAGGTATGCTGCCGTCCTGTCGCTTGGCGCACCGTCCCTCGGGAGGGGCGCTAAGCTGAAATTGAGAACCCGGCGGGAGTGCGCACAGTGTTCGCTTTAGATCCACGGCTCCAACAAGACACGTTACCGATCGGGGATTTCCCGCTTTGCCGGTTGCTGTTGTCTAACGATTCGAATTACCCCTGGTTCATCCTGGTGCCTCGTCGCGACGATATCAGCGAGATATTTCAGTTGGATGGCGCCGATCAGCAACAGTTGTGGCAGGAGACGACCGCATTGGCGGAAACCCTCAAGGATTCGTTCGACGCCGACAAGTTGAATGTCGCGGCCTTGGGTAATGTCGTCAGTCAGTTGCACATGCATGTGATTGTGCGCAAGCAGGACGACGCCGCCTGGCCGGCTCCGGTCTGGGGCAAGCTGCCCGCCAAACCCTACAACGCAGATCAGATTGCCGCGATTCGCGAGCGGCTGCGTTTGGTATTAACCGAAGACTTTACGTTTCTGGAGGGTTGAAACATGAGCCTGGAAGAACGCGTTACCGATCTGGAGAGCCAATTGGCCTTTCAGGATGACACCATCCAGGCATTGAGCGATGTGCTGGCGACCCAGCAGCGCGCCGTTGAGCGCCTGCAGTTGCAAATGGCAGCACTGCTCAAGCGGCAGGAAGAAATGGCTGGCCAGTTCGACACCTTTGAAGAAGAAGCGCCACCACCGCATTACTAAAATGCGTGCAATAAAAAACCGCGAACAGCCAGCCTGGCTGTTCGCGGTTTTTTTTAGCCTTGGATCAGCGGCGCGGCAGTGCGGCGATCACATCTTCGGCTTGCAGGCCTTTGTCGCGGTTCATGACAGAGAACTCCACGCGCTGGCCTTCGACCAGAACACGGTGACCTTCACCGCGAATGGCCCGGAAATGCACGAAAATATCATCGCCGGAGTCGCGGGAAATAAAGCCGAAGCCTTTGGAGGTGTTGAACCATTTTACGGTGCCGGTATCGCGGTTGCTCATGTCATAGCTTGGCGAGGCGGCGGCCGGTGAAGATTTGTAGAAGCTGACACCCAGGTGCAGTAAAACGCCGGCCAGGGCAGCCACCAGGCTGAACAGAACGGCAGGCTGGCCGGCGATGACAGGCATCGGCGCGAGCAGCGTCAGGATTTGCAGGAAGACAGCCAGCACCAGCAGAGCGCTGACCAGGTTTTGCAGTTGGTGACGCGGGCCTTTGTTCCAGTAAGGGATGACAGGAGCAAGGGTGAGGTTCAGCAGGCCGAAAAAGGCCAGGTACAGTGCATCGGGTTGTTGCAGGTAAGGTACCGCTTCAGATCGCAGGCTAGGGATGAAGGACAGCAGCAGGGCTGCTGCGCCCGTTAGCAAGTGGACGATTTTCAACATTTTGATTAACTCACGTTAAGACGGATCACAAGGAAGAGCTGATTGAGTACGGTTCGCTTCAGAACAATAAGAGGCGTTGGGCACGTACCCGCTATCAGCCTATGCGCAGCCCCCGGAAAATAGGCGGCAGCGACACACGGTCTATTTAACAGCAAAGCCTGCAGCTACTCAAATCAGGCAGTCAGGCGGTGCTGTGGGGGGCGATTTGTCCTGGGTCAGGGCGTCATTCGGGGCGGCGGGATGTCGGCAGGTTTGTTATGCGCGGCTTTCTTCTATTAAGGAAGAGGTCGGAGTGCTCACCGCCGATCTGCTGACCCAGCGCATGCAGGTCCACGAGAAAGCCGCCTGGATGTTACGGTCCTTGCTGGATCAGTAATCTCGCCAGTACGCGAATGATGCCGTTGAGGTGTCGTTCGCGTTTTGTCCTTCTACTTCTTCAAGTCGCTTTTGTGCGGGTTAAAACTCGCCTGGGCATGTAGGAAAACGGCCGGCCTAGGACGGTCTCCATGATCCCCCTTCAACTGTTGGCTTATCCTACGTCGAGGGTCATAAAGTCATCTGGATATACCTTTGCGCCTGCGCTTTTATAAGGAAACAGAACGTGCTCTTACAGAAAGCAAGGATGGCAAAGGAGTGTCAACGATATGGATTACGAAGACAGGTTTGGCGAAGGGAGGCTCGGCCCTGCCCGGGATATAAGGGTTGATCCGTTCGTCAGTGAATTTGATATGGGGCTGGCCCGGCCGTTGTCCCGTTCGGTGCGCTTGAATGGTTTTGCGACCTGCTTGCGGCTTGAACAGGTCTATTGGGATATTTTGGGCGATATGGCCAAGGTCAATTGCTGTTCGGTCAGCGCGCTGTTGTCCCATGTGGACCGCGAAGTGCATTTGCGTCACGGCGGGGTCAGGAACTTTACCGGGCTGGTGCGGGTTGTCTGCGTCGTGCGCAGCTTGAAGGAAGGGGGCTGCATTGCGGCGCCTTAGCCGCAGCGACGTAGAGGGTTGAGTGTCAGTCTGTGCAGTCTTACGGCTGCACAGGCTGCATTTAATGGATATAATCCCGCTCTTTGCCGCAAAACCCAGCGTGTGCGGTAGCAATCTGATCGCCGAGACAACCCCCATGCCGATGTACGACTATCAATGTGCTTCCTGTGGTCATCAGTTGGAAGCCATTCAAAAGATCAGCGCAGCACCGCTGGTCGACTGCCCTGCCTGCCAGGCGCCAGAGCTTAAAAAGATGCTGTCCATGCCAGGTTTCCGCCTCAGCGGCACCGGCTGGTACGAAACCGATTTCAAGACCGGCTCGAAGAAGAACCTGGCCGGCGGCGACAAAGCTGACTAGGGTCTAGGGCCTGAGTTGAACCACACGCGTGAGCTCTTGCATCATCCGCAGCCTGATGTGCAGGACTCCAACCGAATTTCGAATTACGAGAAGTGAAACCACTACCATGATGCGCAGCCATTATTGCGGCCAACTGAACGAAAGCCTGGACGGCCAGGAAATTACCCTTTGCGGATGGGTCCACCGTCGCCGTGACCACGGTGGGGTGATTTTCCTCGATATCCGTGATCGTGATGGTCTGGCCCAGGTAGTGTTCGACCCGGACCGCGCTGAATCCTTCGCCGCCGCCGATCGCGTGCGCAGCGAGTACGTCGTGAAGATCACCGGCAAGGTTCGCCTGCGCCCGGCTGGTGCGACCAACGCCAACATGGCGTCGGGCATGATCGAAGTCCTCGGCTACGAACTGGAAGTGCTGAACGAGTCGGAAACCCCGCCGTTCCCGCTGAACGAGTTCTCCGATGTCGGCGAAGAAACCCGCCTGCGCTATCGCTTCCTTGACCTGCGTCGCCCGGAAATGGCCGAGAAGCTGCGTTTGCGTTCGCGCATGACCACCAGCATCCGTCGCTTCCTCGACGAGAACGGCTTCCTCGACGTCGAGACGCCGATCCTGACCCGCGCGACCCCTGAAGGTGCTCGCGACTACCTGGTGCCGAGCCGTACTCACGCCGGTTCGTTCTTCGCCTTGCCGCAATCGCCACAGCTGTTCAAGCAACTGCTGATGGTGGCTGGCTTCGACCGTTACTACCAGATCGCCAAGTGCTTCCGCGACGAAGACCTGCGTGCCGACCGTCAGCCTGAGTTCACCCAGATCGACATCGAGACCAGCTTCCTCGATGAAAACGAGATCATGGGCATCACCGAAAAAATGATCCGCAACCTGTTCAAGGAAGTGCTGGACCTGGAATTCGGCGACTTCCCGCACATGACCTTCGCAGAAGCCATGCGTCGTTACGGTTCCGACAAGCCAGACCTGCGTAACCCGCTGGAACTGGTTGACGTTGAAGATCAACTGAAAGAAGTCGACTTCAAGGTGTTCAGCGGCCCGGCCAACGACCCGAAATGCCGCATTGCCGCGTTGCGCGTTCCAGGCGCTGCGAGCATGCCGCGCAAGCAGATCGACGACTACACCAAGTTCGTCGGCATCTACGGTGCCAAGGGCCTGGCGTACATCAAGGTCAACGAGCGCGCCAAAGGCGTCGAAGGCCTGCAATCGCCAATCGTGAAGAACATCCCTGAAGCCAACCTCAATGTGATCCTGGATCGCGTTGGCGCGGTTGACGGCGACATCGTGTTCTTCGGTGCTGACAAAGCCAAGATCGTCAGCGAGGCCCTGGGCGCGCTGCGGATCAAGGTAGGTAACGACCTGGAGCTGCTGACCTGCAAGTGGGCGCCAATGTGGGTCGTCGACTTCCCGATGTTCGAAGAAAACGACGACGGCAGCTTCACTGCCTTGCACCACCCGTTCACCGCGCCGAAGTGCACCCCGGAAGAACTGGAAGCCAACCCGGCGACCGCTCTGTCCCGTGCCTACGACATGGTGCTGAACGGCACTGAGCTGGGTGGCGGTTCGATCCGTATCCACCGCAAGGAAATGCAGCAGACCGTATTCCGCCTGCTGGGAATCAACGAAGCGGAACAGGAAGAGAAGTTCGGCTTCCTGCTCGACGCCCTGAAGTACGGCGCACCGCCGCACGGTGGCCTGGCCTTCGGTCTGGATCGTCTGGTGATGCTGATGACCGGCGCCCAGTCGATCCGTGAAGTGATCGCCTTCCCGAAAACCCAGAGCGCGGCAGACGTCATGACTCAGGCACCGGGTCAGGTTGATGCCAAGGCACTGCGCGAATTGCACATTCGCCTGCGCGAAACGCCAAAGGCTGAGTAAGGCTGACCGCAAAGGCGCATCCTTGCCGGATGCGCCTTTTCTTTAGGTCGAGATTTTTTTGTTGCTGGCCGACAATCTGTGGCGGGCAATGTTTCAAAGAGAATTCGGAGCGAGTTATGGCGGGTCATTCCAAGTGGGCGAACATCAAGCACCGCAAAGAACGTCAGGATGCCAAGAAGGGCAAGATTTTCACCAAGTGGATTCGTGAACTGACCGTTGCTGCCCGTCAGGGCGGTGGTGACCCGGGTTCCAACCCGCGTTTGCGTCTGGCGCTGGACAAGGCCCTTGGCGCGAACATGAGCCGCGATATCATCGATCGCGCGGTCGCACGCGGTGCCGGTGCTGCCGACACCGACGACATGGTCGAGCTGACCTACGAAGGCTACGGCCCGGGTGGCGTGGCGGTGATGGTCGAGTGCATGACCGACAACCGTAATCGCACCGCCGCCGCGGTTCGCCACGCTTTCAGTAAATGTGGTGGCAACCTCGGCACCGACGGTTCCGTGGCCTATCTGTTCGAGCGCAAAGGGCAGATTTCCTTCGCCCCAGGCGTTGACGAAGATGCCTTGATGGAAGCGGCCATGGAAGCCGATGCCGATGACGTGGTTACCCATGAAGACGGCTCCATCGATGTATTCACTTCGTTTGCCGGTTTCTATTCCGTGCGTAATGCGCTGGAAGCGGCCGGTTTCAAAGGTGAAGACGCAGAAATCGTGATGCTGCCCACTACCAGCGCCGAGCTGGACCTGGAAGGCGCCGAGAAGGTGCTCAAGCTGATCGACATGCTTGAAGACCTGGATGACGTGCAGAACGTCTACTCCAACGCGGACATTCCGGAGTCGGTGGCTGCACAGCTGGGTTAAGGGCGACTAGGATTTAATGTGGGAGCTGGCTTGCCTGCGATGGCATCACCTCGGTGTATCAGACAGACCGAGGTGATGCCATCGCAGGCAAGCCAGCTCCCACAATTGTTATTCGCTGAATTGAATATCGTGCTTTCACTGAACCCGCAGGCGTTATGACTTTAATCCTTGGTATCGACCCCGGTTCGCGCATCACCGGTTATGGCGTGGTACGCGATACCGGCCGTGGCTGCGTTTATGTGGCATCGGGTTGCATTCGAACCGGCTCTGGCGAATTGCACGAGCGTCTGCAAATCGTCTATCGGGGCGTGCGGGAAGTCATTCAGACCTATGGTCCTGTGACCATGGGCATCGAAAAGGTCTTTATGGCACGCAACGCAGACTCCGCGCTGAAGCTGGGTCAGGCCCGGGGTGCGGCGATTGTGGCGGGTGCCGAAGAAAACCTGGAAATAGCCGAGTACACCGCAACCCAGGTCAAACAAGCCGTGACCGGCACCGGTGCGGCGAATAAAGAACAAGTGCAGATGATGGTCATGCACATGCTGAAACTGACCAGCAAGCCGCAAATCGATGCGTCGGATGCCCTGGCCATCGCCATTTGCCATGCGCATACCCGGTCCAGTCTGTTACCCCATGGCCTTGGCGCGGCACGCAGTCGTGGCGGGCGCTTGCGTCTCTGATAGCATCAGCAATCATTTTTTGCGGAATGAGGTTTTTCGTGTCTGTGTCGTCGACGCGACCCCTCGCTCTGTCGGTCGCCAGGCATTGATCTGGCCAACGCTCAAGGATCTGAAACGTGATTGGACGCTTGCGCGGCACACTGGCTGAAAAACAGCCGCCGCACCTGATTCTGGATGTAAACGGTCTGGGGTATGAGTTGGAGGTGCCCATGACCACGTTGTATCGCTTGCCGTCGGTCGGTGAACCGCTGACCTTGCACACCCACTTGGTCGTACGCGAAGACGCGCAGTTACTCTATGGTTTCGCCAGCAAGCGAGAGCGAGACTTTTTTCGCGAGTTGATCCGTCTCAATGGTGTCGGGCCAAAATTGGCGCTGGCGTTGATGTCGAGTCTGGAAGTCGATGAGCTGGTCCGTTGCGTGCAGTCCCAGGACACCTCGGCGCTGACCAAGGTGCCGGGCGTGGGCAAGAAGACGGCCGAACGTTTGCTGGTGGAACTCAAGGACCGCTTCAAGGCCTGGGAAACCGTGCCGACGATGTTCGCGCTGGTGCCAAACCAGCCTGGCGGGCCGGACGCGCCAGCTCCGGTGGCTACCGCCGAAAACGACGCGGTCAGCGCGCTGATTTCCCTGGGCTACAAGCCTCAGGAAGCCAGCAAGGCGATTTCTGCGATCAAGGAGAAAGGCTTGAGCAGTGAAGACCTGATTCGTCGTGCCCTGAAGGGAATGATTTAAGTGATTGAAGCCGATCGTCTGATTGCCGCCACCCCCGGTCCTCGTGACCGCGAGGAAGTCCAGGACCGGGCGATTCGTCCTGTCAGCCTGGCCGAATACATCGGCCAGCCGACTGTTCGCGAGCAAATGGAGTTGTTCATCCAGGCCGCGCGTGGGCGCAACGAGTCTCTGGACCACACGCTGATTTTCGGTCCGCCCGGTTTGGGCAAGACCACGCTGGCGAACATCATCGCCCAGGAAATGGGCGTGTCGATCAAGAGCACGTCAGGGCCGGTCCTCGAGCGTCCGGGTGACCTGGCCGCGTTGTTGACCAATCTTGAACCCCATGACGTGCTGTTCATCGACGAGATCCATCGCCTGTCGCCGATTGTCGAAGAAGTGCTGTACCCGGCCATGGAGGATTTCCAGCTCGACATCATGATCGGCGAAGGCCCGGCCGCGCGTTCGATCAAGCTTGATTTGCCGCCGTTCACCCTGGTGGGCGCAACAACGCGTGCCGGTATGCTGACCAACCCGCTGCGCGATCGCTTCGGCATCGTCCAGCGCCTGGAGTTCTACAGCACCGCGGACCTGGCAACGATTGTCAGCCGTTCGGCGAACATACTGGGCTTGCCGCTGGACCCGGAGGGTGCGTTTGAAATCGCCCGGCGTGCTCGCGGTACGCCACGTATTGCCAATCGCCTGCTGCGCCGAGTGCGCGATTTCGCCGAAGTTCGTGCCAAGGGGCACATTACCAAGCCGATCGCTGATCTCGCCTTGAATCTGCTGGATGTCGACGAGCGTGGCTTCGATCATCAGGACCGGCGCCTGCTGCTGACCATGATCGAGAAGTTCGACGGTGGGCCGGTCGGGGTGGATAGCCTGGCCGCCGCCATCAGCGAAGAACGCCACACCATCGAAGATGTGCTGGAGCCGTATCTGATCCAGCAGGGCTACATCATGCGCACCCCTCGGGGGCGAGTTGTCACCCGGCATGCGTATTTGCACTTCGGTTTAAATATTCCGTCACGATTGGGTGAAATGCCCGTGGTAGACGAGTTCCTGGATGCCGTTGACGATTAATATCCTTTGCGCGCTGATATATTCGGCTTTTGTGCGGTCCCAGGACCGTACTTTTGCCGCAAAGCCGCAGATCAATGAAAAACAGTTGCCTGGCCGGATTGGCAACCTGAGGAGTAAGCACTAGAGTATGCGCGCGCAAAACGGGCTTGAGCCGTTCGTACATCGTTGTCGCGTTTATTACGAGGACACCGATGCGGGCGGCATCGTGTATTACGTCAATTACCTCAAGTTTATGGAACGGGCTCGAACCGAGCGGCTCCGGGATCTGGGCTTTGCCCAATCGGCGCTGGCAGGGGAGGACCTGTTGTTTGTCGTGCATTCCAGCGAAGCGCGTTACCACGCGCCGGCGCGACTGGACGACGAGCTTCTGGTAAGCGCTGAAGTAATCGAATTGAACCGTGTCAGCCTGCGCTTCAAGCAGCAGGTCAGGCGGGCTACGGATAATGTGCTGCTCTGCGAAGGGCAGTTTTTGGTGGCCTGTGTGCGCACTGAAAGTTTGAAACCCCGGGCCATTCCCGAAGCTCTACGAGCGGCCTTTGCCGACGTGAGCGGCGCGGGTACACACTCAAAGCAGGAGATAAAGCGTGGAAGCTAACGTCGTCGACCATTCCTCCATGTGGAGCCTGGTCAGCAATGCCAGTATCGTGGTGCAACTGGTAATGCTGATCCTGGTAGCCGCATCGGTCACCTCATGGATCATGATCTTTCAGCGCAGCAATCTGCTGCGCGCCGGTCGACGTGCCCTGGAGAGCTTTGAAGAGCGCTTCTGGTCGGGTATCGACCTGTCCAAACTCTACCGCCAGGCCGGCAGCAACCCTGATCCGGATTCGGGCGTCGAGCAGATCTTCCGGGCCGGCTTCAAGGAATTCTCCCGTCTGCGCCAGCAGCCAGGTGTCGATCCGGAAGCGGTCATGGAAGGCGTGGCCCGTGCCATGCGCGTTGCCATTTCCCGCGAAGAAGAGAAGCTCGAGCAGAGCCTGCCGTTCCTCGCCACCGTAGGTTCCGTCAGCCCGTACATCGGTCTGTTTGGTACGGTCTGGGGCATCATGAACTCCTTCCGTGGTCTGGCCACTGCCCAACAAGCGACCCTGGCCACTGTGGCGCCAGGTATTGCCGAGGCACTGATTGCAACTGCGATCGGCTTGTTCGCCGCCATCCCGGCCGTTATCGCTTACAACCGTTTTGCTGCTCGCAGTGAAACCCTGCTGGGCCGTTACTACACCTTCGCCGATGAATTCCAGGCGATCCTGCACCGCAAAGTGCACACCAGCGAAGAATAAGCAGGTAATTTCCAATGGCTTTAATCGCTCGAGCTCGCAAAAAGCGCAAGCCGGTTGCCGAGATGAACGTGGTGCCTTACATCGACGTGATGTTGGTGCTGCTGGTCATCTTCATGGTGACCGCGCCGATGCTCAATCAGGGCGTGAAAGTTGATCTGCCCAAGGTTTCCAGCGAAGCCTTGCCGCAGGACAACAACACCCAGGTCCTGACCATTTCGATCAAGGCTGACAAGACCTACTACTGGAACCTTGGCAGCGAAGTCGACACCGAAAAGCAGCAGGACAAGGCCATGACCTTGCCGCAGATGACTGACGCGGTGACCAAGATCATTCGTGCCGGCACTGAAGGCGGCAAGCGCACTCAGGTGTTCATCCGCGGCGACAAGACCGTCGACTACGGTTCGGTCATGGGCGCCATGGGCGGGTTGCAGAAAGCCGGGGTCGGTAATGTTGGCTTGATTACCGAGGCGCCCTGATGCAGCAACAACGAGAGCCAACAGCCTCGGAAAGCTACTTCTGGCCTAGTGTCTGGGCGATTGGCTTGCACGTGCTGGTGTTCGGCATGCTGTTTGTCAGCTTTGCCTTCACGCCTGAGTTGCCGCCGGCCAAGCCAATTGTCCAGGCGACGCTGTACCAGCTGAAATCGAAAAGTCGGGCGACCACCCAGACCAATCAGAAGATTGCGGGTGAGGCGCAGAAATCTGCTGCGCGCCAGACCGAAGTCGAACAGCTGGAGCAGAAGAAGGTCGAGCAGGAAGCGGTGAAGGCTGCGGAACAAAAGAAAGAAGAGGCGGCTCAAAAGGCCGAGGAAGCCAAGAAGGCTGACGAGTCGAAGAAAGCGGATGAGGCGAAAAAGGCTGATGAAGCCAAGAAAGCCGATGAAGCGAAGAAGACCGCCGAAGCCAAAAAGGCCGAAGAGAAACAATTGGCTGATATAGCCAAGAAGAAAGCCGAAGAAGAAGCCAAGAAAGCCGCTGAAGAAGAGGCCAAGAAAGAGGCCGCTGAAGAAGCGAAGAAGAAAATCGTCGAAGACGCGAAGAAGAAAGCCGCCGAAGACGCCAAGAAGAAAGCTGAAGCTGAAGAGGCGAAGAAGAAAGTCGCCGAAGATGCGAAGAAGAAAGCTGCTGCCGATGCTGCGAAGAAGAAATCGCAGGATGCAGCACGTAAATCCGCCGAAGACAAAAAGGCTCAGGCCCTGGCAGATTTGCTTTCCGACACGCCGCAGCGCCAGCAGGCCTTGGCGGATGAACAGGGTGACGAAGTCGCCGGCAGTTTCGATGATTTGATTCGTGTTCGTGCGGCGGAAGGCTGGGCTCGTCCACCTTCGGCGCGCAAAGGTATGACAGTCGTGCTGCAAATCGGCATGTTGCCGGATGGTACGGTGACTTCGGCCAGCGTGGCCAAGTCCAGTGGTGACGGTCCGTTTGATGCGTCTGCTGTAGCGGCAGTGAAGAATATTGGACGTTTGACAGAAATGCAGGGAATGAAGCCGAGTGATTTTGCTCCGTATCGTTCATTCAAGATGACATTCACGCCTGAGGATTTAGCCCCGTGAGAAACCTTCTACGAGGAATGCTTGTCGCTATCTGCTGTCTGGCAGGGATGGCGATGGCGGATGAGAAAAACATTCTGGTCACCAGCGGCAGTGATCGGGCTACCCCGATTGCAGTCGTGCCGTTTGCGTTCCAGGGCGGCGCTGTGCTGCCGGACGACATGGCCGAAATCATCGGTAACGACCTGCGCAACTCGGGTTACTACTCGCCGATTCCAAAGCAGAACATGATCAGCTTGCCGAGCCAGGCCAGCGAAATCATTTTCCGTGACTGGAAGGCGGTGGGTGCCCAATACATCATGGTCGGCAGTATCGTTCCAGCGGGCGGTCGCCTGCAGGTTCAATACGCACTGTTCAACGTTGCCACCGAGCAGCAAGTACTGACCGGCAGCGTGTCGGGCAGTACAGATCAGTTGCGCGACATGGCGCACTACATCTCCGACCAGTCGTTTGAAAAACTCACCGGTATCAAAGGTGCGTTCTCGACTCGCCTGCTGTACGTGACGGCCGAGCGTTTCTCCGAGAAGAACACGCGTTACACGCTGCAACGTTCGGACTATGACGGTGCCCGTGCCGTGACCCTGCTGCAATCGCGCGAGCCAATCCTGTCGCCGCGTTTTGCGCCGGATGGCAAGCGCATCGCCTATGTGTCGTTCGAGCAGAAGCGTCCGCGCATTTTCATGCAGAACATCGACACCGGTCGCCGTGAGCAGATCACCAACTTCGAAGGCCTGAATGGCGCGCCAGCCTGGTCGCCGGACGGCAATCGCCTGGCGTTCGTGCTGTCCAAAGACGGCAACCCGGACATCTATGTGATGAACCTGGGTTCGCGTCAGATCTCTCGTGTCACCAACGGTCCCGGCATCAACACCGAACCGTTCTGGGGTAAGGATGGCTCGACCATCTACTTCACCTCCGACCGTGGCGGCAAGCCGCAGATCTACAAAACCAGCGTCGGTGGCGGCGGTGCGGAGCGTGTGACCTTCGTGGGTAACTACAACGCCAACCCTAAACTGTCGGCTGATGAAAAGACCCTGGTGATGATCCACCGCCAGGATGGTTTCACCAATTTCAAGGTGGCGGCCCAGGATTTGCAGCGAGGTAGTGTAAAGATCCTCACTGATAGCACTCTGGACGAGTCGCCTACTGTTGCGCCCAACGGCACCATGGTAATCTACGCCACCCGCCAGCAGGGCCGGGGAGTCTTGATGCTCGTGTCCATTAATGGACGCGTAAGGCTCCCGCTTCCTACCGCTCAAGGCGAAGTCAGAGAACCTTCCTGGTCCCCTTACCTGAACTGACGCGGCGCTACACGTTGTACTTAACACATTGGGGTTCATTAGGAGTTTCACGATGGAAATGCTGAAGTTTGGTAAATTTGCTGCGCTGGCTCTGGCCATGGCTGTAGCTGTAGGTTGCTCGTCCAAAGGCGGCGACAACGCCGGTGAAGGCGCAGTAGATCCAAACGCTGGTTATGGCGCAAACACTGGTGCCGTTGACGGTTCCCTGAGCGAAGAAGCTGCTCTGCGCGCTATCACTACTTTCTACTTCGAATACGACAGCTCGGACCTGAAGCCAGAAGCCATGCGCGCTCTGGACATTCACGCCAAAGACCTGAAAGCAAACGGCGCTCGCGTTGTTCTGGAAGGCAACACCGACGAACGTGGTACTCGTGAGTACAACATGGCACTGGGCGAGCGTCGTGCGAAAGCCGTTCAACGCTACCTGGTACTGCAAGGTGTTTCCCCAGCTCAGCTGGAACTGGTTTCCTACGGCGAAGAGCGTCCAGTTGCTACCGGCAACGACGAGCAGTCCTGGGCTCAAAACCGTCGCGTCGAACTGCGTAAGTAATTCGTCATGCGAACGTGCCGTCGTGCTGTAACTGTCTTGGCTCTCAGTCTCGCACCGCTTGCGGTGTGGGCTGCGGTTCCTGTGGTCGATAACAACTCCGGTTATAACAATAGCGGGAGCAGTTATCCGCCTGCAGGTTACGGTACGAACGGCGCCTATGCCGGGGGAGGGGTTTCGGCCCCTGTCTCGGCACAGGGCGAGCTGTTCAACCAACTGCAACAAATGCAGCAACAGATCGAGCGCCAGCAAGGCGCGATTGAAGTTCTGCAAAATGATGTGGCGCGCATGAAGCAAGAGAACCTGGAGCGATATCAGGATCTTGATCGGCGCATTGGAACCGGTGCTGCACCTGCCGCGACTTCTGAGAATTCTTCCACCAGTGGTGATTTGAACGCCCCTGGTGCTGCCGTCGGCGCAAGTGCTGGAGCCGCTGCCGCTCAAGCACCTGCCGCGGGTAGCGAGCCGGCTGATCCGGCGAAGGAAAAGCTGTATTACGACGCAGCCTTCGACTTGATCAAAGCCAAGGATTTCGACAAGGCCAGCCAGGCTTTTGCCGCATTCCTGCGCAAATACCCGAACAGCCAATACGCGGGCAATGCCCAGTACTGGCTGGGCGAAGTGAACCTGGCCAAAGGCGATCTGCAAGGTGCAGGTCAAGCGTTTGCCAAGGTTTCACAGTTGTACCCAAAGCACGCCAAAGTGCCTGATTCGTTGTACAAGCTCGCTGATGTGGAACGCCGCCTTGGTCACACCGACAAGGTCAAGGGCATTCTGCAGCAGGTTGTATCCCAGTATCCGGGGACTTCCGCAGCTCAGTTGGCGCAACGAGACTTGCAGCGCATGTAAGCTGGCTTGACCCGATTTGAAGAAACCCGCGCTTGTCGCGGGTTTTTTCGTTAGAATTCACGCCCTTTTTATGAAACACGCTTTTTGGGATCTGCGCGGTGGCGGGGTTCCTTGAAGTGCCTGACGGAGGCGGACAGCCTGTTTAGCTGTTATGCCCGTGGCGACTATGCAAGACACATTGAGAATCACCGAAGTTTTTTACTCGTTGCAGGGTGAAACGCGGACTGCCGGGCTGCCCACTGTATTTGTGCGCCTGACCGGTTGCCCATTGCGTTGCCAATACTGCGACAGCGCCTATGCCTTCACGGGTGGAACCATCCACCCGCTCGACGATATCCTCGAGCAAGTGGCTGGTTTTCGCCCGCGTTATGTGTGTGTCACCGGTGGTGAGCCACTGGCACAACCTAACGCCATCCCATTGCTCAAGCAGTTGTGCGACGCCGGTTACGAAGTGTCACTGGAAACCAGTGGTGCGCTCGACATCTCGGCAGTAGATTCTCGGGTCAGTCGCGTTGTCGACCTGAAAACCCCGGGTTCGAAGGAAGCACACCGCAACCGCTACGAAAATATCGAATTGCTCACGCCCAACGACCAAGTGAAGTTTGTCATCTGCTCGCGGGAAGACTACGACTGGGCTGTGTCCAAGCTGATCCAGTACGGTCTTGATCGGCGCGCCGGTGAAGTCCTGTTCTCGCCAAGCCACCATGACCTGAATGCTCGGGATCTGGCGGACTGGGTCGTGGCGGACAACCTGCCTGTGCGTTTGCAATTGCAGCTGCATAAATATCTTTGGAATGACGAGCCGGGGCGCTGAAATGACTGAACAATCGAACACTGCTGAAAAACGTGCGGTCATCCTGCTGTCCGGTGGCCTGGACTCGGCGACAGTCGTGGCCATGGCTCGCGCCGAAGGTTACAGCTGCTACACCATGAGCTTTGATTATGGTCAGCGGTCTCATGCCGAGTTGCATGCCGCTGCACGCGTCGCCCGAGACTTGGGTGTGGTCGAGCACAAGGTGATCGGTCTGAACCTGAACGGCATTGGCGGCTCGGCACTGACCGACAGCAGCATCGACATACCTGAAGAGCTCGGCGAAGGTATTCCGGTGACCTACGTACCGGCACGCAACACGGTGTTTCTGTCGCTGGCGTTGGGCTGGGCGGAAGTGCTGGGTGCGCGTGACATCTTTATTGGCGTCAATGCGGTGGATTACTCCGGTTACCCCGACTGCCGTCCTGAGTTCATCGAGTCGTTCGAGCGCATGGCCAATCTGGCGACCAAGGCCGGTGTCGAGGGCAATGGCTTCCGCATTCAGGCGCCGCTGCAGAACCTGAGCAAGGCACAGATCGTTGAGGCTGGCGTGAAGCTTGGCGTCAATTACGGGCTGACCGTTTCCTGCTATCAGGCCGACGATAACGGTCGTGCGTGCGGTAAATGCGACAGCTGCCGACTGCGCGCAGAAGGCTTCGCGGCGGCCGGAATCAGCGACCCAACACCTTATTTTTGATTTATTTCAAATTAGGTGTTGAATAGTCCTTAAAAATCAGTATTATACGCGCCACCACACAGCGGGTCGTTAGCTCAGTTGGTAGAGCAGTTGGCTTTTAACCAATTGGTCGTAGGTTCGAATCCCACACGACCCACCATTTTTGTAGCAGTTTTAAAAGTCTGGAAGGCCCACGCAAGTGAGGATTTCCGGATTTTTTTTTGCCCGCGATTTAAGGTCGGCCAGGTCAGAATCATCTTTTGCATCTGCGGGATATTCTGTAGCCTTGCCCAGCTTCAACGCTGTCCGTGCCTGATGAATACTCACTCTCCCGGCGGTACCCTGAAAGGGTCGGAGCCGGGTGTATACTCGACTTTCGCGCAAATGCGCCTGCAGGTCTTGCGAACATGACGCAGATTTCCGAACGCCTTTTGGTTCAGGCTCACCTCGATGCCAAGCAGCCCAAACCGCTGACTGCCGAGGAAGAGGCCTATTACCGTGCCGCCATCGCCGCCGAGCTCAAGGCTCAGAACGCGGTGCTGGTTGCCCACTTCTATTGCGATCCGGTCATTCAGGCATTGGCTGAAGAAACCGGTGGATGCGTCTCCGACTCGTTGGAGATGGCCCGCTTCGGCGCCGCACATCCGGCCAAAACCGTGGTGGTCGCCGGTGTGAAGTTCATGGGTGAAACCGCGAAAATCCTCACCCCTGAAAAACGTGTGCTGATGCCCACCCTCGAAGCGACGTGCTCGCTGGACCTGGGCTGCCCGGTAGACGAGTTTTCGGCGTTCTGTGATCAGCACCCGGAACGCACCGTCGTGGTGTACGCCAATACCTCGGCGGCAGTCAAAGCCCGGGCGGATTGGGTGGTGACCTCCAGTTGCGCACTGGAAATCGTCGAAAGCCTGATGGACAACGGCGAGACCATTATCTGGGGCCCGGATAAACACCTGGGCACCTACATTCAGCGCCAGACCGGTGCGGACATGCTGCTGTGGGACGGTGCTTGCATCGTTCACGAGGAGTTCAAGTCCAAGCAGCTTGAAGACATGAAGGCGCTGTACCCCGAAGCCGCGATTCTGGTGCACCCGGAGTCCCCGACCTCGGTGATCGAACTGGCGGATGCCGTCGGTTCTACCAGCCAGTTGATCGCGGCGGCGCAGAGCCTGCCAAACAAGACGTTGATCGTCGCCACCGACCGCGGCATTTTCTACAAAATGCAGCAGCTGTGCCCGGACAAGGTCTTCATCGAAGCGCCAACGGCCGGTAACGGTGCCGCGTGCCGCAGTTGCGCACACTGCCCGTGGATGGCAATGAACACGCTTGAGCGCCTGCTGAAGAGCTTGAAAGAGGGGGCGAATGAGATCGTTGTCGATCCTGCGCTGATTCCGCAGGCGATTCGCCCATTGAAGCGCATGCTCGACTTCACTCAGGCTGCGCGAATGAAGCTGGCGGGTAACGCCTGATTCGCTGGCCGCTAAAAAAAACGCCCCGATTTGGTCGGGGCGTTTTTGCATCTGGCGGTCTACTTGGTTTTTTTCGGAATCTGTACGAGCTGAGTGTTGGAGTACATGTCATGCCAACTGCGTTTCTGCTTGTCGAACAGCGACCAGAAGAAACCCAGCCCCAGACATAGCCAGGACGCTATCGACACTACAAACCGCAACAGCGCCTGCCACAGGCTGATGGACGAGCCGTCGGCGTTCTGTACGCGGATGCACCACACCTGCATGCCCAGTGTCTGGCCAGACCAGGTCCAGAACTTGGCGAAAAAGCCGAACAGTACAAACAGCAACACCGTCGAGAGCAATGGATCGCCGTCCAGCGCGCCGGCTTCGGTCAGGGTGCGCATTTTTTCTTCGCCGAGGATGGCCATCTGGATCATCTTGTAAATGCCGCTGGTGACGATCAGCAGGGCGGTGCATAACAGGAAGTCATAGAACATCGCTGCCAGGCGACGACCCAGGGGGGCGGTGGGGAAGTCGCCCTGGGGGTTGAGCAGGTGTTTCGACATGGCAGCCTCTGGGCAGAAAAAAGAAGCCATTTTACGGATTTACGCGCACAAAAAAGCCCCTGATGTCAGCATCAGGGGCTTTTTCGTTACAGAAGATTAACCTTCTGCTTGAACCTCGTCAGCCTGCATGCCTTTCTGGCCTTGCACGGCAACGAAAGTCACTTTCTGGCCTTCTTTCAGGCTCTTGAAGCCGTTGCCCTGGATGGCGCGGAAATGTACGAACAGATCCGGACCGCTTTCAGGAGTGATAAAACCAAAACCTTTCTCGTCGTTAAACCACTTGACGGTACCGCTCTGACGTTGGGACATTTCTTATTTCCTTTGACGCAAAAATTAATGACAGTCTCCTTCTCATGAAAGAGTACTGGGGCTGGTTGCAGGAGAGTAAGAAGACGTCGAACGGGATGTAGCTAACTTGTAGGCTACTGCCCAGGTCACGATTCCAAGCGACCCATGCAAACACAGTGAACAAACTCTACGCCAACTATGGGAGAAAAAACAAGCCCCGTCAGAGGCCCGGTTTTGCTCAGGTTGAGCGCACTAGTCGATCCACTAGAGCCTTCTTATTCTATGTCGCTGCTCAATTGTTTTAGAACGTTATAAGCAGCGTTCATAAACGAAGCTTATTGGTAATGACATGCACTATTTTATGGCGGTTGCGTTACACATTAGTGCACTGTTAACGCAACCGCGTTACTTATAGAAACAGTCAGTCAGCCGCGATAGTAGCGTTGTGCAACAAATGGCATTTTGCTTACAAGCAAAGGCACCTTTTTCCCACGGACAATCGCCCATACGGGTGTGTCGATGGCGATGTAGGCGCTGTCGAGGTAACCCATGGCCAAAGGACCTGCCAGGGTCGGGCCAAAACCGCCGCTGCATACGGCGCCGATGATGTCGCCAGCCTCGTTGACGATTTCCGCACCCTCACGCACAGGCGTGCGTTCCTGAGGCAGCAGGCCCACGCGCTTGCGGCTGACACCACCTTGTTGTTGCGCGAATACGGTTTCAGCGCCAGGGAAGCCGCCGGCCCGCGCACCATCGGCACGACGCGGCTTGGAGATGGCCCACAGCAGGCTTGCTTCGATCGGGGTGGTCTCGGTGTTCATGTCGTGGCCGTAGAGGCACAGGCCGGCCTCCAGGCGCAACGAGTCGCGCGCACCCAGGCCGATGGCGGCGACTTCTGGTTCGGCCAGGAGGGCGCGTGCCAGGGCTTCGGCATTGGCGGCCGGTACGGAGATTTCGAAGCCGTCTTCCCCGGTGTAGCCCGAACGGCTGACGAAGCAGTCCACGCCCAGCAATTTCACGCGGGTGAACTGCATGAAGGTCATCTTCGCCACTTCAGGGGTCAGGCGCGCAAGCACGGTGACTGCGGCCGGACCTTGCAGGGCCAGCAAGGCGCGTTCTTCGAACAGAGGCTCAATGGTGCATTGCTCGCCAATGTGCTTGCGCAGGTGCGACAGGTCCTGATCCTTGCAGGCTGCGTTGACCACCAGGAACAATTCGTCGTTACCGAGGTTGGCGACCATCAGGTCGTCGAGAATGCCACCGGTTTCATTGGTGAACATCGCGTAGCGTTGCATGCCCACCGGCAGGTCGATGATGTCCACCGGCACCAGGGTTTCCAGGGCCTTGGCGGCATTGGCGCCGGTCAGGCGGATCTGGCCCATGTGCGAAACATCGAACAGCCCGGCTTGATCGCGGGTGTGCTGGTGTTCTTTCATTACGCCAAGCGGGTATTGCACTGGCATGTCATAGCCGGCGAACGGCACCATGCGCGCGCCGAGTTCGATGTGCAGGGCGTGCAACGGGGTTTTCAGCAATTGTTCGGTGGACATATTCAGCTCCTGAAAAAGTGTGCCAATGCGCGTGAGCATCAGCACTCGATAATGTTGACCGCCAAACCGCCACGGGCGGTTTCCTTGTATTTGCTTTTCATGTCGGCGCCAGTCTGGCGCATGGTGCGGATGACCTTGTCGAGGGAGACGAAGTGCTGACCGTCCCCACGCAGCGCCATGCGCACCGCATTGATGGCCTTCACCGAGCCCATGGCATTGCGCTCGATGCAAGGCACTTGCACCAGCCCGCCAATCGGGTCGCAAGTCAGGCCCAGGTTGTGTTCCATGCCGATTTCCGCCGCGTTTTCCACTTGCTGCACGGTCCCGCCAAGGACCTCGCACAAGGCGCCGGCGGCCATGGAACAGGCCACGCCGACCTCGCCCTGGCAACCGACTTCGGCGCCAGAGATCGAGGCGTTTTCTTTGTAGAGAATGCCGATGGCCGCCGCGGTCAGCAGAAAGCGCACGACCCCGTCTTCATTGGCCCCCGGGATAAAGCGCATGTAGTAATGCAAAACCGCTGGAATGATCCCGGCTGCACCGTTAGTAGGCGCGGTCACGACGCGTCCGCCATTGGCGTTTTCTTCGTTGACCGCCAGGGCGTACAGATTGACCCAGTCCAGCACCGACAGCGGATCGCGCAATGACGATTCCGGGTTCTTGCACAATTGTCGATGCAGGGCGGCGGCGCGGCGCTTGACCTTCAAGCCGCCGGGCAGGATGCCTTCGTTGCGGCAACCGGCGTCGACGCAGTCCTGCATCACTTGCCAGATTTTCAACAGGCCGGCGCGGGTTTCCGCTTCCGGGCGCCAGGCGCTTTCGTTGGTCAGCATCACCTGGCTGATGGACAGGCCGTAGGTGGTGCAATGACTGAGCAAGTCCTTGGCACTTTTGAACGGGAAGGTCAGCGGCGTGGCGTCTTCGACGATGCGGTCGGCGCCGGCGGCGTCTTCATCGACCACAAAACCACCACCGACCGAGTAGTACTCGCGGCTGCGGATCTGTAGGCCCGCCGCGTCGAACGCGCGAAAGATCATGCCGTTGGGGTGATAGGCCAACGGTTTGCGAATCATCGCCAGGTGTTCTTTCTCGTTGAACGCAATGCTGTGTTCGCCGAGCAGGTTCAAGCGCCCGCTACCGCGAATTTCTTGCAAGCGCGCAGCAACGGTTTCGGTGTCCACGGTGTCCGGGTGTTCGCCTTCGAGGCCGAGCAACACAGCCTTGTCGCTGCCGTGGCCCTTGCCGGTGGCACCGAGCGAACCGTAGAGCTCGATTTTGACGCAGGTGGTGGCAGCCATCAGACCTTCACGGCGCAAACCTTCGGCGAAGCGTGCGGCGGCGCGCATCGGACCGACGGTGTGGGAGCTGGAGGGGCCGATGCCAATCTTGAACAGGTCGAACACGCTTAACGACATGGTTGTTCTCCGGTTTCTTGTTATAGGTGCAACGTGAGCCGTAGGAGCAAAGCTTGCTCGCGATGAACGATGACCCGGTTCATCAGATAGACCGTGTAACGGCTATCGCGAGCAAGCTTTGCTCCCACAGGGATAAGCGGTGTTCTTGAACGCGGGGGCGAGTAAACCCGCCCCCTCATTCGTTTAAGCGTAGCTTTCGATCGACGGGCAGGCGCACACCAGGTTGCGATCGCCGAAGACGTTGTCGACGCGACCGACCGGTGGCCAGTATTTGCCTTCGATCAGCGAGGCAACTGGATACACCGCTTGCTCACGGCTGTACGGGTGGGTCCACTCGCCAACGATCTCTGCTGCGGTGTGCGGAGCGTTTTTCAGTGGGTTGTCGTCCTTGTCCAGCGTGCCGTTTTCCACAGCGCGGATTTCTTCGCGGATGCGGATCATGGCGTCGCAGAAACGGTCCAGTTCTTCCTTGGATTCGCTTTCGGTCGGCTCGATCATCAGCGTGCCAGCCACCGGGAACGACATGGTCGGCGCGTGGAAGCCGAAGTCGATCAGGCGCTTGGCGACGTCATCGACACTGATGCCGCTGCTGTCTTTCAATGGACGCAGGTCGAGGATGCATTCGTGCGCCACCAGGCCGTTGCTGCCGGTGTACAGCACTGGATAGTGCTCTTCCAGGCGACGGGAGATGTAGTTGGCATTGAGGATCGCCAGCTGCGAAGCGCGCTTGAGGCCCGCACCACCCATCATCGAAATGTACATCCAGGTGATCGGCAGAATGCTCGCGCTGCCGAACGGTGCTGCGCAGACTGCGCCTTCCTTGCGTTCCATCTGGGCGTGGCCCGGCAGGAACGGGGTCAGGTGCGATTTCACGCCGATCGGGCCGACACCCGGGCCGCCACCGCCGTGCGGAATGCAGAAGGTCTTGTGCAGGTTCAAGTGCGACACGTCGCCGCCGAACTTGCCCGGTGCGCAGAGGCCGACCATCGCGTTCATGTTGGCGCCGTCGATGTACACCTGGCCGCCGTTGTCATGAATGATGCCGCAGATCTCGCGGATGCCTTCTTCGAACACGCCGTGGGTCGACGGGTAGGTAATCATCAGCGCAGCGAGGTGTTCGCGGTGCTCGATGGCCTTGGCGCGCAGGTCTTCGATGTCGACGTTGCCGCGAGCATCGCAAGCGGTGACGACGACGCGCATGCCAGCCATGTTAGCGGTGGCCGGGTTGGTGCCGTGGGCGGACGACGGGATCAGGCAGATGTCGCGACGGTCTTCGCCACGGCTCTGGTGATAGGCGCGAATGGCCAGCAGACCGGCGTATTCACCTTGCGAACCGGCGTTCGGTTGCAGCGAGATCGAGTCGTAGCCAGTCGCGGCGCACAGCATCGCTTCCAGTTCGTCGGTCAGTTGCTGGTAACCGGCGCTTTGCTCGGCCGGGGCGAACGGGTGCAGGGCACCGAATTCAGCCCAGGTCACCGGGATCATTTCGCTGGCGGCGTTGAGTTTCATGGTGCACGAACCCAGCGGGATCATGGTGCGGTCCAGTGCCAGGTCTTTGTCGGCCAGCTTGCGCAGGTAGCGCATCAGCTCGGTTTCCGAGTGGTAGCGGTTGAACACTGGGTGGCTGAGGATCGGCGATTGGCGCACCAGCGACGCAGGAATGGTGCTCTGCACTACCGCTGCGAGGGCGGCGAAGTCCGGCAGGGTCTTGCCGTCGGCGAAAATACTCCACAGGGTTTCGATGTCAGCCTGGGTGGTGGTTTCGTCGACCGACAGGCCCACACGCTGAGCATCGACCACGCGCAGGTTGATGCGCTGGGCGCGCGCCTGATCGTGCAGCCTGGCGGTATTGGCGCCGGTGTTCAGGGTCAGGGTGTCGAAGAAGCTGGCTTGTTCAACGGTCAGGCCCAGTGCGCTCAAGCCTTTGGCCAGAATCGCCGTCAGGTGATGCACGCGATTGGCGATCTGGGTCAGGCCTTTCGGGCCGTGGTACACGGCGTACATGCTGGCGATGTTGGCCAGCAGCACTTGCGCGGTGCAGATGTTCGAAGTGGCTTTCTCGCGACGGATGTGTTGCTCGCGGGTTTGCATGGCCAGGCGCAGGGCCGGCTTGCCGAAACGGTCCACGGAAACACCGACCAGACGGCCCGGCATGTCACGCTTGAACGCATCTTTGGTGGAAAAGTACGCCGCGTGCGGGCCGCCGAAGCCCAGCGGTACGCCGAAGCGTTGGGCGCTGCCGATGGCCACGTCGGCACCGAATTCGCCCGGTGCGGTCAGCACGGTCAGGGCCAGCAGGTCGGCCGCTACGGCGACCAGTGCGTTGGCCGCGTGGAAGCGTTCGGTCAGCGCGCGGTAATCGAACACGTCACCGTTGCTGGCCGGGTATTGCAGCAGCGCGCCGAAGAACGGCGTCACGTCGGTTAGTTCGAGTTCGTCACCGACGACAACCTCGATGCCCAACGGCTCGGCACGGGTGCGCAGCACGTCGAGGGTTTGCGGGTGGCAATGCACGGAAGCGAAGAATTGGTGGCTGCCCTTGTTCTTGCTCAGGCGTTTGCAGAAGGTCATGGCTTCGGCAGCGGCGGTGGCTTCGTCAAGCAGGGAAGCGTTGGCAATCGGCAGGCCGGTCAGGTCGCTGATCAGGGTCTGGAAGTTCAGCAGCGCTTCGAGACGGCCCTGGGAGATTTCTGGCTGGTACGGGGTGTAGGCGGTGTACCAGGCCGGGTTTTCCAGCAGGTTGCGCAGGATCGGCGATGGCGTGTGGGTGCCGTAGTAGCCCTGGCCGATGTAAGTCTTGAACAGCTGGTTTTTACCGGCGATGGCTTTGATCGACGCCAGGGCATCGGCTTCGCTCAGGCCGTCTTCCAGGCCCAGGACGCTGGTGCCTTTGATGCTGTCGGGAATGACGCTGGCGCTCAGGGCTTCCAGGGAGTCGAAACCGAGGCTGTTGAGCATGGCTTGCTCGTCACCGGCGCGAGGGCCGATATGGCGGGCGATGAATTCGTTGGCGGTGGTCAGATTCACTTGGGTCATGTCAGCGCTCCTCAGGCTTCGGCGTTGGCTTTGATCAGACGGTCGTAGGCATCCTGATCGAGCAATTGGGCGACCGCCGAGGCGTCGCTTGGCTGGAAGCGGAAGAACCAGCCTTCGCCCAGCGGATCTTCGTTGACCAGTTCAGGGCTGCTGTCCAGCGCCGGGTTCACTTCCAGCACCTCGCCGTCCAGTGGCATGTACACGCCGCTGGCGGCTTTTACCGATTCCACGGTGGCGGCTTCGGCGCCTTTGTCATAGGACTGCAGCTCAGGCAGTTGTACAAAAACCACGTCGCCCAAGGCGTTCTGTGCGAAAGCGGTGATGCCGACAGTAACGCTGCCGTCAGCTTCGGTGCGCAGCCATTCGTGGTCTTCAGTAAAACGCAACTCGCTCATGTGAACTCCTAAGGGGGGCCAGACTCGTCTGGTGGACGCTATTGAATGCTTGGGCAAAGCCCTGGTTATGAGGACTACATAGCAAGAACACGGCCAATGTTGGTTTAGCCGTTATTTATCAATGACTTATGACGTTTTGCAGATTGGTTGAATTCATCGCGTGTAGCGAAATCGATACGGTCGGAGACGGGGGAGAAAGCCGAGGTGGATCAAAGCCTTGCACAGCCGTGATCGGGGAGGGGTGTAGCGATATCGTTCCGCTGTAGCGCTTTCAGTACAGATGGAGGTCGTTTTTGAACATGGACCCTGTAGGAGCCGAGCTTGCTCGCGATGGCGGTACTTCAGTCGAAATCAAAGGTGACTGAAGTACCGCCATCGCGAGCAAGCTCGGCTCCTACAGGGGGCTGTGGTGTTTGGGGGATTGTGATCCCGCCACAAGCTCAGGGCTTGTTGGGTATGCCGTACTTGCGCAACCGATGGGCAATCGCCGTGTGGGAAGTTTGCAGGCGGCTGGCCAGTTGGCGGGTCGAGGGGTAGCTGATATAGAGTTTTTCCAACAGGGTTTTTTCAAACGATTCCATGGCCTGTTCCAGGCTGTCGACTTCGCTGTCGTTCTGGCGCGCCACCGAGGTGCCGGCGATGTCGAGGTCGCCGATGTCGACCAGCGTGCTTTCGCAAATCGCCGCGGCACGGAAGATCACGTTCTGCAATTGCCGCACGTTGCCCGGCCAGCGATTGCCCAGCAACGCCGGGTAGGTGCCCGGTGCCAGGCGACAGACCGGGCGCTGGATTTGTGCACAGGCCTGCTGCATGAAATAGCGGGCGAGCAACAGAATGTCCTGGCCGCGTTCGCGCAGCGGCGGGACTTCAACGTTGAGCACATTGAGGCGATAGAACAGGTCTTCGCGAAAGCTGCCCTCGCTGACCATTTTTTCCAGGTCGCGGTGGGTGGCGCTGAGAATCCGCACATTGACCTTCACCTCGCGATCACCGCCAACGCGGCGAAAGCTGCCGTCATTGAGAAAACGCAGCAGTTTGGCCTGCAAGTACGGCGACATCTCGCCGATTTCATCCAGAAACACCGTGCCCTGGTTGGCCAGTTCCATCAGCCCCGGTTTGCCGCCCCGTTGCGCACCCGTGAAGGCGCCGGGGGCATAGCCGAACAGTTCGCTTTCGGCGAGGTTTTCTGGCAATGCCGCGCAGTTGAGCGCGAGGAATGGCGAACTGTGCCGAGCGCTGCTGGCGTGGCAGGCCCGTGCCACCAGTTCTTTGCCGGTGCCGGTTTCGCCCTGGATCAGCAGCGGCGCATCGAGTGCCGCGACCCGTTGTGCGCGCGCCTTGAGGGTGCGGATGACGGGTGACTCGCCCAGCAGCGCATCGAACCCTTCGGCATGGTCATGGTGCAGCGCCGAGAGGCGTTCACCGATGCGGTTGGGTTGATACAAGGTCAACAGGGCGCCCGCGTCGGTGATCGGCGTGGCGTCCAGCAGCAATGTCTGACCGTCGACGGTGATTTCCCGCAGCGGCAGGCGAAAGCCATGCTCAAGCAGGGCGTCGAGCAGTGCCGGGTCGGCAAACAGGTCGGCGATGCTTTCGCCCGCCGGTTCACGACCGTACAACGCGATCAAGGCCGGGTTGGCCAGCAACACTTTGCCGGCACTGTCCAGCGCCAGGACCGGGTCGGTCATGGCCGCGAGCAAGGCATCGAGTTGCAGGTGCCGGCGCTGGCCGGGAAGGATGTCGACCACCGTCACCGCTTGCACACCGCGCACGCTGAACAACGCATCGCGCAGCTCTTCGAGGACTTGCGGGCTCAGGGTCGGGGCATCGATGTAAACGTTGGGCGGCACCATCTCCACCGCATCCAGATTGAGGTTGCGCCCACCGAGCAGGGCCAGGACTTCCTGGGTAATACCGACGCGGTCGATGAAGCTGACGTGGATACGCATGGGGTGGTTCAGTGTTCTGAAGTGCGGAGGGTGGCAAGTATGCCTTGGCGCAGGGGATAAGGTGAAATTCGGTGCAGGATTTGCGGGCAACACAGAACCCCTGTGGGCGCGAGCAGGCTCGCTCCCACAGGGGGCAGTGGATTACTCGAAGTCTTTGATATCTACCGGGTCGCCGGATTTCATGTCCAACTGCTTGCGTATGTCTTCAAACATCAAGTCGTAATGTTTGTGTACCGAGCCGATCTGGCTATGGGTCTTTGGAATGCCGTACTTCTCGGCGATCGCTGTCACGTTTCTGGCGAAGTTGTAAGCCTCCTCCTTGGGCAGAAAGAAGGCCTCTTTCATGTCCTTCCCTTGCATGCTGCCATGCAGGGTGAACTGAATTCCTTTCACCCCTTTATCATTTTTGCTGACTTCATAGTCGAGCTTCACGTCGTAGCTGACATCGTCCTTGGTCAACGCGTGTCGCTCGATGTGTAAATGACCTGGCTCAAACAGTGCCATAGACGTTTCTCCCTACAAGTAAGTAATGCCAGGTTTCGCCGTGCTGATGCGCGTACCTGCCTTGCCCTGGACGATCGCTTCGATGTCCGAGAGTGAACCGATCACCGCGACCTTTCCAGTATGGCGTGCGAATTCACAGGCTGCCTGCACCTTGGGCCCCATGGAGCCGGCGGCGAAGCCAAGTTTTTCCATTTCATCCGGGTGAGCCTGGCCGATGGCTTTCTGGGTCGGCTTGCCGTAGTCGATGAACGCGGCGCTGACGTCGGTGGCGATCACCAGAATATCGGCTTCAAGCTGTTCGGCCAGCAGCGCCGAGCACAGGTCTTTATCGATCACCGCTTCGACACCTTCCAGTACGCCGGGTGAGGTGTACATGGTCGGGATGCCGCCACCGCCGGCGCAGATCACGATGCTGCCTTTTTCCAGGAGCCACTTGATCGGGCGGATCTCGAAAATGCGTTTTGGTTTGGGGCTGGCCACCACGCGACGGAATTTGTCGCCGTCCGGGGCAATCGCCCAGCCTTTTTCGGCGGCGAGTTTTTCCGCTTCGGCCTTGGCATATACCGGGCCGATCGGCTTGGTAGGGTTCTGGAAGGCCGGGTCCTTGGGGTCGACTTCAACCTGGGTGAGCAGGGTGGCGAAGGGCACTTCGAAGTCCAGCAGGTTGCCCAGTTCCTGTTCGATGATGTAGCCGATCATGCCTTCGGTTTCGGCACCGAGCACGTCCAGCGGGTAGGGGGAAACCGAGGTGTAGGCTGCGGCTTGCAGCGACAACAGGCCGACCTGCGGACCATTGCCGTGGGCGATTACCAGTTGGTTACCGGCATGGACCTTGGCAATTTGTTCGGTGGCGATCCGGATGTTGGCGCGCTGATTGTCCGCGGTCATGGGTTCACCACGGCGGAGCAGGGCGTTACCGCCCAAAGCGACGACGATACGCATAATGCAGTCCTTTCAAAATGATCGTTCCCACGGTCCCCGTGGGAATGCATCCCGTGACGCTCTGCGTCACATCGAACGCAGAGCGTCCGTGGCGGCATTCCCACGCAGAGCGTGGGAACGATCGGGTGGAGAGGGGAGCCGTTAAAGGTCAGCCAAAGTCGACACCAGAATCGCCTTGATGGTGTGCATGCGGTTTTCCGCTTGCTCGAAGGCGATGCAGGCCGGCGACTCGAACACGTCATCAGTCACTTCGATGCCGTTCTTCAGGTTCGGGTACTGCTCGGCAATCTGCTTGCCGATTTTGGTATCACTGTTGTGGAAGGCCGGCAGGCAGTGCATGAACTTGGTGCGCGGGTTGCCGGTGGCTTTCATCAGTTCGGCGTTGACCTGGTACGGCAGCAGTTGCTGGATACGCTCGGCCCAGGCTTCAACGGGTTCGCCCATCGACACCCAGACGTCGGTGTGGATGAAGTCCACGCCTTTGACCGCGGCTTTCGGGTCTTCGGTCAGGGTGATGCGAGCACCGCTTTCTTCCGCATATTGCTTGCAGCGAGCCACCAGGTCGTCAAGCGGCCACAGGGCTTTTGGCGCGCAGATGCGCACGTCCATGCCCAGCTTGGCGCCGATCAGCAGCAGCGAGTTACCCATGTTGTTACGGGCGTCGCCCAGGTAGGCGTAGCTGATGTCGTGGATCGGCTTGTCGGCGTGTTCACGCATGGTCAGCACGTCGGCGATCATTTGCGTCGGATGGTATTCATCGGTCAGGCCGTTGAACACGGGTACGCCGGCAAACTTGGCCAGTTCTTCGACGATTTCCTGCTTGAAGCCACGGTATTCAATGGCGTCGTACATGCGCCCCAATACGCGGGCGGTGTCTTTCATGCTTTCTTTGTGGCCGATCTGCGAGGAGTTCGGGTCGATGTAGGTGACGTTGGCGCCTTGGTCATAGGCCGCGACTTCGAACGCACAGCGGGTACGGGTCGAGGTTTTTTCGAAGATCAGCGCGATGTTGTTGCCTTTGAGGTGTTGCTGCTCGGTGCCGGTGTATTTGGCGCGCTTGAGGTCGCGGGACAGGTCGAGCAGGTAGCGCAATTCGCGAGGGGTGTGGTGTTCCAGGCTCAGCAAATTACGGTTGTGAATATTAAAAGCCATGATGGATCTCCTTTGGTGTCGGTTATCCCCTTGGTCGCGCATGCCCTGGGGTACAGGGCTGCGCCGGCCAAGGCTGAAGGTTAGTAGTCGATTGGGTCGCGAATGATCGGGCAGGTCATGCAGTGGCCGCCGCCACGCCCACGTCCCAGCTCGCCTGCGCTGATAGTGATGACTTCGATGCCCGCCTTGCGCAGCAAGGTGTTGGTGTAGGTGTTGCGGTCATAACCGATCACCACGCCTGGCTCCACAGCCACCACGTTGTTGCCGTCGTCCCACTGTTCGCGCTCGGCGGCGAAGCTGTTGCCGCCGGTTTCCACCACGCGCAACGCTTTCAGGTTGAGGGCCTTGGCCACGGTGTCGAGGAAGCTGGCGTCTTCGCGTCGGATGTCGATGCCACCCGGTTTTTTCTCATCCGGACGCAGGGTGAAGGCGACGATCTGATTGACGACTTCAGGGAAAACCGTGACGAGGTCGCGGTCACAGAAGCTGAACACGGTATCGAGGTGCATCGCTGCACGGGATTTCGGCAGACCGGCGACGATGACTTTTTCGACCGCTTTGTTTTTGAACAGGCTTTGCGCCAGCAGGCCAATGGCCTGGCGGGATGAGCGTTCGCCCATGCCGATCAGCACCACGCCGTTGCCGATTGGCATCACGTCGCCCCCCTCCAGGGTGGAGCTACCGTGTTCCTGGTCCGGGTCGCCGTACCAGACCTGGAAGTCGGCGTTGGTGAATTCCGGGTGGAATTTGTAGATGGCGGTGGCCAGCAGGGTTTCCTGGCGGCGCGCCGGCCAGTACATCGGGTTCAGGGTCACGCCACCGTAGATCCAGCACGTGGTATCGCGAGTGAACTGGGTGTTGGGCAATGGCGGCAGAATGAAGCTTGAGTGGCCGAGGAAGTCGCGGAACATCTCGATGGCTTTACCGCCGAAACTGGTCGGCAGGTCATCGGCGGAGACGCCGCCGATCAGGAATTCGGCGATCTTGCGTGGCTCCAGGCTGCGCAGCCACGAGCTGGTTTCATTGATCAGGCCCAGGCCCACCGAGTTAGCGGTGATCTTGCGCTCCAGAATCCAGTCGAGCGCTTCCGGAATCGCAACGATGTCGGTCAGCAGGTTGTGCATTTCCAGTACATCGATGTTGCGTTCGCGCATTTTGGTGACGAAGTCGAAATGGTCACGCTTGGCTTGGGCGACCCAAAGCACATCATCAAACAGCAGTTCGTCACAGTTGTTCGGGGTCAGCCGCTGGTGGGCCAGGCCTGGGGAGCAAACCATGACTTTGCGCAGTTTGCCGGCTTCGGAATGCACGCCGTACTTAACTTTTTCCGTGGTCATTACAGTGATCCTCCAGATGACAAATTATTCAGGTGTTACAGGGTCAGGAAGCCGGAATACAGCCCATAGGCCGCCACCACGGCGCCTATGATTACGGCTGCAAAAATCAGCTTCTCGACGTTGGTGAAAACAGGTTTGCCCAGTTCACGCTTGGCCTTGGCGAACAGGATTACGCCGGGCGCATAGAGCAGGGCGGACAGCAGCAGGTATTTGGTGCCGCCGGCGTAGACCAGCCAGACCGCGTAGATCACCGAGATGGCGCCGATCAACAGGTCCTTGGTGCGCTCGCCCGAGTCGTTTTCGTAAGTCTCGCCGCGCACCGCCAGCAGCAGCGCATATGCCGCCGACCACAGGTAAGGCACCAGAATCATCGACGTGGCGAGGTAGATCAGCGACAGGTAAGTACTGGCCGAAAACAGCGTGATGATCAGGAACAGCTGCACCATCGCGTTGGTCAGCCACAGGGCGTTGACCGGCACATGGTTGGCGTTTTCCTTGCGCAGGAACTCCGGCATGGTGTGGTCCTTGGCCGCGGCGAACATGATCTCCGCACACAGCAGCACCCACGACAGCAACGCCCCCAGCAGCGAGATGATCAGGCCTACGCTGATCAGCACCGCGCCCCAGTGACCGACCACGTGCTCCAGCACGGCCGCCATCGACGGGTTCTGCAGCTTGGCCAGTTCCGGTTGAGTCATGATGCCCAGCGACAGCACGTTCACCAGCACCAGAAACAGCAGCACAGTGATGAAACCGATGACGGTGGCTTTACCTACATCGGTGCGTTTTTCTGCGCGGGCCGAGAAAATGCTCGCGCCCTCGATGCCGATGAACACCCAGACGGTGACCAGCATCATCTTGCGTACCTGGTTCATCACGCTGCCCAGGTCCGGGTTTTTCACGCCCCAGATGTCAGCGGTGAAGATGTCCAGTTTGAAGGCGAAAATCGCGATCAACACAAACAGCACCAGCGGCACGATCTTGGCGACCGTGGTCACCAGGTTGATGAATGCTGCTTCCTTGATCCCCCGCAACACGAGGAAATGCACGCCCCAGAGCAGCAACGATGCACCGATCACGGCAGCCACCGTGTTGCCTTCACCGAAAATCGGGAAGAAGTAACCCAGGGTGCTGAACAAGAGTACGAAGTACCCGACGTTGCCCAACCACGCACTGATCCAGTAACCCCAGGCGGAAGAGAAACCCATGTAGTCGCCGAAACCGGCCTTGGCGTAGGCGTATACCCCGCCGTCCAGATCAGGCTTTCGGTTGGCCAGGGTCTGGAAGACAAACGCCAGGGTCAGCATGCCGACGGCGGTGATGGCCCAGCCGATCAGTACGGCGCCAACGTCAGCACTGGCGGCCATGTTTTGTGGCAAGGAGAAGATCCCGCCACCAATCATTGAGCCGACAACCAGAGCAACCAACGCGCCAAGTTTCAGTTTTGCGGGGGATTCAGACATCGCATGACTCCAGTGCAGGAGAAGAGAGACAACAGAGTAGTTCTGTTAGCTGTTCGAACATCTGACTTAGATCAGTGCATGAACACATTCCATTGTTAATTAAAGACTTTTGGATGCTTTTCGGTCCGGATACGGATCGCCGGAGAAGCCTAATCCAGAGGCCTCGCTCAGAGCTAGCCGGAATAAGCGAGCTTTGGTGGCGATCTTTAAGTTAGTTCTTTTTGGCGTTTCCGCAAATATTTGGCGCCTGTTTTTGGTACGGAATTGATTTATTAGGATTAACCCACAAAATCGCTCTTTGCCATGACGGCCATAGAATGTTCGGTTATAAATAAATGACCGTGACATGGCGTTATCTAATAAACGTTATTACGCTGTATCTATTTAGTTAAAACCCGTCATGTGACGGTTTTATAACCATGGTCGCCCGGCCGCATTTGGAAAAAAGTGGAGACGCAGGAATGTCACAACCGACGCAAAAGCTTCGCCTGAGCGCGTTGATCGCCCTGGTGGTGGGTTCGATGGTTGGCGGGGGGATCTTCTCGTTGCCGCAGAACATGGCGGCGCGAGCCGATGCGGGGGCGGTGCTGATCGGATGGGCCATCACTGCGGTCGGCATGCTGACCCTGGCGTTCGTCTTCCAGACCCTGGCCAATCGCAAGCCTGAACTGGATTCCGGGGTGTATGCCTACGCCAAGGCCGGCTTCGGCGACTACATGGGATTTTCCTCCGCTTGGGGTTACTGGATCAGCGCCTGGCTGGGCAACGTCGGTTATTTCGTGTTGCTGTTCAGCACCCTCGGTTATTTCTTTCCGGTCTTTGGCCAGGGCAACACACCCGTCGCCATCGGCTGTGCCTCGGTGCTGCTGTGGGCCGTGCATTTCCTGGTGATGCGCGGGATCAAGGAGGCGGCGTTCATCAATCAAGTGACCACCGTGGCCAAGATCGTGCCGCTGATCATGTTCATCGTCATCGCCGCCGTCGCTTTCAAGGCGGACATTTTTACCCGGGACATCTGGGGACGCAGCAACCCGGATTTTGGCGGGGTGATGGACCAGGTGCGCAACATGATGCTGGTGACGGTGTTCGTCTTCATCGGGATCGAGGGCGCCAGTGTCTACTCGGCCCGGGCGGAGAAACGTTCGGACGTGGGACGGGCGACGGTCATCGGTTTTATCGGGGTGCTGGCCTTGCTGGTGCTGGTGAACGTGTTGTCGCTGGGCATCATGAGCCAGCCAGAATTGGCCAACCTGCAGAACCCGTCGCTGGCGGCCGTGCTGGAACATATCGTCGGGCCCTGGGGGGCGTTGCTGATCAGCGTTGGCCTGGCGATATCGCTGCTGGGGGCTTTGCTGTCCTGGGCGCTGCTGTGTGCCGAGATCCTGTTCGCCACGGCCAAAGACAAGACCATGCCCGCCTTCCTGAAAAAGGAAAACGCCAACCACGTGCCGGTGAATGCGCTGTGGCTGACCAACGTGATGATCCAGCTCTTTCTGCTGATCACGCTGTTTTCCGCCGGCACTTACACCAGCCTGATCTACCTCGCGTCGTCGATGATTCTGGTGCCGTACCTGTGGTCGGCAGCGTATGCGGTGTTGTTGAGCGGGCGCGGCGAAACCTACGAGCACGCCAGCGCCGAGCGCACCAAGGACCTGATGATCGGCGGTATCGCGCTGGGGTATGCGGTGTGGTTGCTGTATGCCGGCGGGGTCAAATATTTGCTGCTGTCGGCGTTGTTGTATGCGCCGGGGGTGATTCTGTTCGCCAAGGCCAAGCATGAGCAAGGCGAGCCATTGTTCACGCATGTCGAGAAGGGCATTTTTACCTGCGTCATGATTGGTGCCGGGTTGGCCGCGTATGGTCTGTACAGCGGGTTGCTGTCGTTGTGAGGTTGTTGCTGGCCTATCAGCCGCCGTATGACTGGTCGGCGATGCTGGGATTTTTGTCGGTGCGGGCGGTGGCCGGGATGGAGGCCGTGGCCGACGGGGTCTACTCGCGCAGCATCGGGTTGAACGGTGTCTACGGTACGTTTTCGATAGGACCGACAGACGCTGACGCCCTTGAACTGACTCTGGATTTTCCGGATGCGATGGCCGTGCCCGGGATCGTGGCGCGGCTGCGTCGGATGTTTGATCTGGATGCGGATTTGCCAGCGATCCACCGCCAGTTGACACGGGAACCGTTGATGAAGCGCCTGATTGCCCAGCGTCCGGGCTTACGGGTGCCGGGTGCCTGGGATGGATTGGAGTTGGCGATTCGAGCGGTGTTGGGGCAACAGATCACCGTGGGCGCGGCGATCCACCTGGCGGGCAAGCTCGTGGCGCAGTATGGCGCGCCGTTGCAGTCGCCGCTGGCGGGATTGACCCATGTGTTTCCTGAGTCGGCCGTGTTGGCGAACGCGGATCTGGCGGCATTGGGCATGCCGAAAAGCCGGGGGCGAACCTTGTCCGGTGTGGCTCAGGCGTTGCGGGATGATCCTCGGTTGTTTGAGCCGGGCCGAGAAGATGGAGTGGCGCGGCTACTCGCCTTGCACGGGATTGGTGACTGGACGGCGCAGTACATTGCGTTGCGCCAGTTGCGCGAGCCGGATGCGTTTCCGTCTGGGGATGTGGGATTGATCAAGGCACTGGCAGCGCTGGAAAGCGGGCCGGTGACCGCGCGGGATTTGTTGTCGCGAGCCGAGGCGTGGCGACCTTATCGAGGGTATGCGGCGCAGTTGCTCTGGACATCACTCAGCCGCTCTGACTGAGCTGTTTGTTCTGGCCCCATCGCGGGCAAGCCCGCTCCCACAGTGGATCTGTGCCGATCACAAAACCTGTGGGAGCGGGCTTGCCCGCGATGGGGCCAGAATCATCACCACCACTGCGCGCGATGGGAACCCAACTCTGTCGCGGGTAGCCCCCACTGCAACGGTGTTCCGGTGATTTTCAGCGGCACATGAAGCCGATGCGCCGGCCCCCAAGGCGTCTGCTCAATCACGATCCCTTGATCGTTGTCATCCTCTGCCCGCAACGGTTCTTGCACCCCGGCACCCTGTTCAATCAACAGTTTCGCCGTCCGCGCCAACGACAACCGCGCCGAACCCCCACGCCCCAATAAAATGACAGCCGCAGCCGCCATCAAATACCCGGTGGCGTGATCGAGCGCCTGCACCGGCAAGGGTGTCGGTTTGTCCGCGTGTTTCCACTGCATCCCGGCGTCGCAAATCCCGCTGCTCATCTGCACCAGGCTGTCGAAGCCACGGCGGTTCTGCCACGGGCCGCTCCAGCCATAGGCGTTGAGGCTGACATCCAGCAGGCCCGGCGCCAGTGTCCGGCGCTCGGCAACGCCATAGCCCAAGCGTTCCAGTGCATCGGCGCGGTAACCGTGCAAAAGGATGTCCGCTTCCTTGAGCAGGGTTTCGAATACAGCGCGATCATCTTTACTGTGCAGATCCAAGCGCGCACAGCGTTTGCCCAAGGTCACCTCCGGTACCACGCCGGGTTCGTTCCAGGTCGGCGGGTCAATGCGCAGCACCTGCGCACCGAGGCCCGCGAGAAAACGGCTGGCGACCGGACCTGCCAGCACGCGGGTCAAATCCAGCACCTTGATCCCGGCCAGTGGCTGGGCCACGGAGCCGCGCCACGCTTTGGCGGGGTGGCCGCTGGCGTCGCTGAACTGAATCAATGGCTCGGCGTTGACGGCCAACCCTTGCGGGTGCCGCTGCCATTGCGCCCACGTGCGCATTTCGGCGGCGCAGCCCCCGGCGTCGACCACCGCCTGCTCCAGAGCGCTTTTGGCCCAATGCGCCACTTTGCTCGCCATCGCCGCGCGGTCAACGCAGGTGCCAAGCACGCTTTCAGCCGCTACCCGGTGATGGGGGGCGTTGGTGTGCAGGCGGATCCAGCCGTCATTCGTCGCGTAGTCACCGGCCACCGGGTTCCACATCGGCGGGACGCTCCAGCCGACGGGGCGGATCGACGTGGCGAACCAGAAAGAGGCAAGGCGGTGGTCGACTTCAACCCCCGGCAAGCGACCGGTGTGCTGCCGCAATAGCTCGCTGACAGCCTGTCCGGCGGCGGCAATGCTGGCGCAGGCCAGATCGGTCACGGCAAACGCCGAGGGCAGGGCGCCGCTCGACGTGAAAGGTATGGGGGTGTGAGGCAAGCCGAGTGCGGCTTGAATGGACGTGAGTAAATCAGTCATCGAAGGCCCTCCGGAACGAGAGCCCGAGCATAGTTCAAAACGGCTGACAGACCAGATGATCGTTCCCACGCTCTGCGTGGGAATGCCTCAATGGACGCTCTGCGTCCGCTTTTGGGACGCAGAGCGTCCCGGGCTGCATTCCCACGCAGAGCGTGGGAACGATCCTGTCGCGGGCAAGCCTTGCTCCTACAGGAACGGGAATTACACCCGGAACTGATCCATCAATTTCATCTGGTGCGTGGTCAGCGAGTTGAGATGGCTGCTGATCTGCGCCGATTCGGTGGCTTGGCCGGTCAGGGTTTCGGTGACGGTGCGGATCGCCGAGACGTTGCGGTTGACCTCTTCGGCCACTGCGCTTTGCTGTTCGGCAGCGCTGGCGATTTGCAGGTTCATGTCGCTGATCACCGTCACTGCATCACTGATTTTGCCCAGGGCCTGGACCGCTTGCTGGATCTGCCCAGCGTTGTTGTGGGCCTGGGTCTGGCTCGAATGCATGGTGGCGACCACGCCACGCGTGCCGCTCTGGATGCGCTCGATCACCTGGCGAATTTCTTCCACCGAATCCTGCGTGCGTTTGGCCAGGTTGCGCACCTCGTCGGCCACCACCGCAAACCCGCGACCGCTTTCACCGGCACGGGCCGCTTCAATCGCGGCGTTGAGCGCCAGCAGGTTGGTTTGTTCGGCAATGCTGCGGATCACTTCCAGCACCGAACCGATCTGCTCACTGTTGACCGCCAACGCTTCGACTTCGGTCACCGCTTTGCTGACTTCGTCCGCCAGTTGATTGATGTCGCGGGTGCTGCGCTCGATGATCTGCATGCCATCTCGGGCCGATTGGTCGGCACCTTTGGCCGCACTGGCGGCGTTCGAGGCACTGTTGGCAACGTCGTGGGCGGTGGCGCTCATTTCGTTGGACGCGGTGGCGACCTGGTCGATTTCACGGAACTGCACTTGCATGCCTTCGCTGGTCTGACGGGCGATTTCCGAAGACTGGTCGGCCGTGCCGCGGGCGTCGGTGATGCTTTGCTTGATCTGCGCGATGGTCGGTTGCAGCTTGTCGAGGAAGCGATTGAACCAGCTGACCAGTTCACCCAATTCGTCTTTCTTGCTGTAGTTCAAACGCTGGGTCAGGTCGCCGTCGCCGCTGGCAATCGCCTTGAGCATGTCGGCCACGCTGTTGATCGGGCGGGTCACGCCCGACGCGGTGAGCCAGATCAGCAGCAAGCCGCCCAAACCAGCAATGACGGCACCCAGCACCGCTTTGATCGTGCCGCTTTGCTGGGCGTCATCGAGCACCGCTTGCAGTTTCACCGAGTCGGCCAGCAACACTTGTTTGGGCAAGTCGATCACCACGGCCCAGGTTTTCGCGTCAGTGATGGGGCTGACCGGGTAGACCGCGCGGATCAGGTCGCCTTGCTGAAGAATCTTCGGCGCTCCGCTGCCGAGCAATTGCAGGATGTCCCTGCCGTCCGCGCCGAGGGTGTCGCCGATGCTCTTGCCGACTTTACCGGCGTCGACACTGTAGGCCGCGAGCACGCCTGTGCCGGAGACGATCAGCATGTGCCCGGCGCTGTTGAACAGTTCACGCTGGGAGTCGACCGCCGCCGCTTGCAGGGCATCTAGCGCGATGTCGACACCGACCACGCCGATGGACTTGCCATCCACCAGCAGCGGTACGGAAATGGTGGTCATCAACACTTCTGTTTTGTTAGCGCCGACGGTATCGGCGTAGGGGTCGAGCAGGCAGGTACGCTTGCTGTCCCGCGGGCAGGTGTACCAGACGTTGTAGGGTGTGCCGCTGAGGTTCAGGGTGGTTTTGGTCATGTCCTCTTCGACCATGATTGTGTTGAGCGCCTCGCCCCCTGCACGGCTCCAATACGTGGCGAATCGCCCGGCTTCGTTGGACTGGCGGACCGCATCATTGACGAACTCGCTGTCCTTGCCATCCAGCCCGTTGGGCTCGAACGCCAGCCAGATCCCCAGCACTTTGCTGTTGCGCTCGAACGCGGTTTTCAGGTTCTGGTTCAACTCTTCACGCAGGGCGCCGGCGTCAAGCGAGCGCTTGGCCGCCAGGGTGCGCATGTCCTTGATCTGATCGGCCAGGGCCGTCACCACCGTCAGCGTTTCACCGAAGGTCTTCTGCACTCGCACCGCTTGTTCGGCAGCTTTGGCTTGCAGCAGGCTCTGCACGCTGTCGGTGAGCATTTTGCTGCTGGAGGCGTTGACCAGATCATCGTTCTGATTGGTCTGGTAAATGTTCATGCCGACGATCAAGACGACCACGCCGAGCAGGCAAAGACCGGAGAGCAAAACGATTTTCAGACGGATAGAGAGGGAGTCGAACATAGGGCGAACTCACAAATGGATGAAGTGTTGGCAAGGAGTCGAAACCGACTCGGTACGCCAAATCCATTTAGCGCCATTCAATGCACATCGGCGCTTTGTGAAGGTTGCATGAACGCAAGTCGACGAACGGTAGTGGTTGACCGTTTGCGCAGGAAAATGCCCTGAAAAGAGCTGAATTTCAGGAAATTCTCGGTACTGATTCCGGTCGCGACCAGATCCACAGATTGCCCAGGCTCATGCCGGCAATCGCCAGGTAAATCGTCCAGCCGTGATCGAGCATCACCAGCATCAGCGTGGCGCACAGCAACATGCTGACGGTGGCACTGACTTTGGCTCGACGGGCGATGATCTTGCCGTTGCGCCAGTTGCGCAGGATCGAACCGAACAGCCGATGGTTTTCCAGCCAGGCACTCAAGCGCGGCGAACTGCGGGTCGCGGCCCAGGCGGCGAGCAGGATGAATTCGGTGGTGGGCAGGCCGGGCACGACGATGGCGATCAGGCCGATACCGAGGCTGATGTAGGCCAGCAGGCCGAAGAGCAGGCGGGAGATTTTTGAAGAGGAGGGCTGAGGCATTGGTCTCAAGGGCACGGGAGTGAGGCGGACCTGTGGGAGCGGGCTTGCCCGCGATGACGGTCTACCCTTCAACAAAGATGCTGAATGTCACATTACAATCGCGGGCAAGCCCGCTCCCACAGGATATTTGTTTGGCTTCAGGCCGGTTCGGCTGCGGTGGCGTAAGCCTGTTCCAGCAACACGGTAAACCGGTTGAACGCGTCGATGGCGCCTTTGTCCAGATCGGCTTCTTCCTGTGCGCTGAGCGTCAGGCCATCCAGCGTCTTCACGAAACTTTTCCAGCCTTCAGCGCGACCACCGGTTGGTTCGCCAAGATGGCGGGCGCCGAAGGTTTCACTCAAGCCCAGGCCAACGGCTCGCTTGATCAGGAACGCCGCGCCGAGCTTCGACCCTTCGGAAACGAACAGCCAGCCCAGCGCTTCGGCCTGGGTCGGGTTCTTCACGGCACCGGCGACGGCGGCCGGCACTTCGGTTTCCAGATCAGCGAGGTCAGCCTTGGCCGCTTCGGCACGGCAACGGGCCGGCAGGTCGGGAACAATCGCGGTCAGTGCGGCATCGTTGTACAGCGACACCAGTTCCGACTGGAACAGGTACTGAGCGACCACGAAACGGGCGAAGTTGGCCTGGGTTTCAAACGGCGCGTGGGCTTTGACCAGGGCATCAAGTTTGGTATGCGGTTCGTGGGTGATCTGGTTCAAACGTTGCGAACGCAGAGCAGGGCGTTGAGCGGTGTCCTGAGAGGTCATGAGAAATCCTTGAGAAATGGAGGCGCTTGGTAACGAGACGAATCAGCAGGCGCGCGACAGTAAAAAATTTTCACTGTGCAGCTTTTACTGGGCTGCACAGTGAGTCGGGCGGGATCAGATATCCCAGACCAGATTGACCGCGAAGTTGCGACCCGGCTGGGTCAGGCGGTCGAGGTTGGCCGGCTGAGTCACCGAGGCTTCGCCGACGCTGTCGTAGCCGCGTACGTCATCCCATTGCCAGTACTTTTTGTTGGTCAGGTTGTAGAGGCCGGCGTTGACGGTCACGTCGTCGGTCACCTTGTAGAAACCGGCCAGGTCGAGCACGCCATAACCCGGTGTCTTGAACTGGGTGCTGGTGCCATCAGGGGTCTTGAAGCTGGTGCTGTCGACGCGGGTCTTGCGCTTGACCAGTGTCCAGTTCAGCAGGGCGCCGTAGTTGTCCTGGTCGTAACCCAGGCCGAACACGCCGGTCAGCGGGTTGATACTGTTCAGCGGCTGACCGGTGTCATCGTTACGACCGTACTGGTAGGCCGCCGAGCCTTGGGTATAGAGGCCGTTCGGAGCGCCGAAGTTGTCCAGGTTCAGGCGACCCTTGAGCTCCACACCTTTGATGGTCGCGTGGGCGATGTTGTTGCTCTGGAACGTGGTCTCGGTGTAGCCGGGCGTAATGGCGTTCTCGTCGATGAAGTCGCGGTATTTGTTGTAGAACACCGCTACATCTAACGTGCCGGCCTCGAACTGACCGCGCAGGCCGGTTTCATAGCTCTTGCTCTTTTCCGGTTCCAGGTCCGGGTTAGGGGCGACCTGATAGCCGCCCGCGAGGTTTTCGAAGCGACCATACAAAGCCTTGGCCGTCGGCGTGCGGAAGCCTTCGGCGTATTGGCCATACCAGGTGTAGTTGTCGTTGAAGCGGTAGGTGGTGCCGAGTTTTGGCGACAGTTGATGCCAGGTTTTGGTGTCTTCGCTCACGACGCCGTTGCCGCTCTGGTCGGCGGTGGCCAGGAACTCATCGGTGACGTGCGGCTTGAGTTGGGTGTAGTCGTAACGAGCACCGGGCAGGAAGGTCCAGTTGCCCCAGCTGATCTGATCCTGGGCAAACAGGCTGTAAGTGTTGATCGTCGGATCGGGGAAATCGCTCGCCGGTTTCAGGGTGTCGGCGGGGCTCGCGGCACCGATGACCCGGCAGGAACCGGCCACGGTCAGACAGGTGCCGGTGCCGGTACGCAGGCCGGTGACTTTGTCCTGTTTGATGGTCGTGCCGTAGGTGACGAGGTGAGCGGTGTCGGCAATGGCGAATGACTTGTCAGCCTGGACATCGAACACCCACTGGCGATCTTTGTAGTTGGTGTCGCGGTTGCGCAGCACGGTGCGCGAAGGTGCGTAGATTTCCTGGGTGCTCTGGTCGGCCTTGGCGATCTGATAGTTCAGGGTCCACTTGATGTTGTCTGCCAGGGCGCTGTCCAGACCAAAGTTATGATCCAGGCCAAAACGTTCGCGAGTGATCGTGTCGTTCCCGGTACGGGATTTATAGAAGCCGAAACCACGCCCGGCGTTGAACGGGCCGCCCACCGCGCTCAACTGGTTGGTGTCGCTGTCGGCCTTGTAGTTTTCGTAAGTCAGACCAAAGCGCGCGTCGTCGGCGTAATCCCAGCCCAGCTTGGCCAGTACGCTGGTGGTGCGCACGTCCTCAGGGTTGGCCTCGGTGCGGTTCAGGCCGGTGCCACCGGTTTCGCCGTAAGACTCTGTTTCATGACCGTTGCGCTGGCTCAGGTGCAGCAGGCCGTCGAACTCGCCGGTACGGCCGGCCACGGTGCCGGAGGTCAGCCAGCTTTCATCGGCCGAGCTGTAACCGGTTTTGAGGCGCGCGCCGACGTCCTTGCCAGGTTTGATGATGTCATCCGGGTCCAGCGTGTAGTAGCTGACAGCGCCGCCGATGGCGTTGCTGCCATACAACACCGACGCGGGGCCCCGGAGGATTTCCACGCGTTTGACGATTTCCGGGTCGACGTAGTTGCGGTTGGTCTGGGCATACGGGCCGTTGAAGAAACTGTCCGGCACTTGCACCCCATCGACCTGGGTCAATACGCGATCGCCGTCGATGCCACGGATGTTGTAGCCCGTGAGACCGGCGCGCTGGCCTGTGCCGCCCACCGAAACGCCCGGTTCATAGCGCACCAGTTCCTTGATGTTATTGACGTTGTTGCGGTCCAGGTCTTCACGGGTATAAACGCTGACTGTGCTCGGTACGCTGTTCACGTCCTGTTCATTACGGGTGGCGCTGATCGTGACCTGGTCCAGGTTGATCGCGCCGTTGTTGCTGCGTTTCTCCAGCACAATGTTGCTGGTGCCCAGTTTGCGATAGCTCAGGTTGGTCCCCACCAACAGGCGATCGAGGGCTTTTTCCGGCGGCAACGAACCGCGTACGCCCTGGGAAGCCACGCCTTCCGCCAGCTCTGCCGGCAAGCCGACTTGCCAACCTGTCACGGCGGTAAAGGCATTGAGTGCCGACACCAGCGACTGAGCAGGGATGGCGAACGAATAATCACCCATGTTGCGGGTCGACGGCTCGGCCGCCGTGGCGGCCATGAGCGGCGCGGCACCGGCCATGAGGATGGCGGCGGTCAGCAGCGACAGCACGCAGGAAGGTGAAGAGGACTGGCGGGTAAGGCGAGAGGACATCGATAGCGCTCCGTGTCGCACGAATCTTTATAGGTGCTGATTGGCATTTAGAGATGCGAATCAATTGCATTGGCTATAACGAGACGAACGAACGTGTGCTATCGAGTAAAAATAATTCTCATTTAGTTCAGGATGACTAAAGCGGGGAATTCCTGAAGCCGTGCGGAGGTGATGTGTGCCAGCGAGCGGACCACATCCAGCGGTTGGTCGAGACGGTAATTGCCGGTCACCGCGACGTCGGCCAATTGCTCGTTGTTGTTGATGATCCAGCCCGGATAGTAGCGACGCAGCTCTGCCAGTACCTGGCTCAGCGGGCAGTTCTCGAACACCAGTCGACCCTGGACCCAGGCCAATTCGGTGGCGGCATCGAGCTTGGCGGGCCGGTCGAAACCGTTGGGGCCGATACGAATGCTTTCACCGGCGCTGAGGCGCACACGCGTATCGTCGTGCGTCGCCCGCAAGTCGACATCCCCGCGCTGCACCCGAACCTGCGTCACGCCGTCCAGATAACGCACGGCAAACGCGGTATCGCGCACGCTGGCCGTAACGGGCCCTGCGTCGATTTCCAATGGCTGGCCACGACTGGCTTGCACTTCGAAAAACGCTTCGCCCTGATACAACCTGGCCACGCGCTGTTGATCGTTGATGGTGCTGGAAAACGCCGAGTCGGTATTGAGCAGCACTTTGGAGCCGTCCTCCAATTGCAGGCGCTGGCGTTCACCTATCACGGTCAAGTGGTCGGCCTGAAGGCGCATCGGCAGGTTGCTGAAACTGAACAGGCCGAGGATCAACACGGCGGCCGTCGCCAAGGGTTTCCAGTGCGGACGCAGGCGCGACAGGACGGTTACTTTCGGCGGCCGGGCGGCCAGTTGTTGTGCGCATTGCACCACTTGCGGGCCATCCCAGATCGCCTGCGCCTTGGCGAACGCCTCGGCATGCAGCGGATCAGCAGCCAGCCAGTCATGAAACGCCTGGGTCTGGTCTTCGCTCGGGCTGCCCAGCACGATCAGCCAGTCCAGGGCCTGGTCCATCGCGTTGGCGGGGTCCCTGGCCGGCGAGGGCGAAGGGGAGCGGTGGGTGTCCGTCACGGTGTTTCCTCGGCAGTGTCTGTGCACGGCTGTTTTTTTAGTGAGGCTTGGAAGTGGGGCAAGGGTAACAAAGCCTGACGAACTCAGTCGCCGTTTGAGCGCTCGGCGACGCCGATGCAGATCGTCATGATCAGCTTCAGTTCCTTCTGCACAGTACTCAACGAGACGCCGAGCTTCTCGGCGATCTCCAGATAACTGTGTCCGTTCAGGCGGCTGAGGATAAAAATCTGCTGCTGACGATGGCTCAGTTCACCGAGGCTCACGTTCAAACGCTCCAGCAATTGTTCGGCATGGACGGCATCTTCGGCGCTGCTGGTAGGGGCGGCGATGCTTTCCACCACGTCCAGCGGCACGTCGTCGAGCAGGGTGCGGGACTGAATGCGACGCGCGCGCAAATGGTCCAGCGCCAGGTTGCGGGCGGTCTGGAACACGAAGGGTTCGAGGTGATCGATGGGCCGTTCACCCAGCGCGCGAGTCACTCGCAGGTAGGTCTCCTGCAGGAGGTCTTCGGCGGTGCTGTGATTGTTGACCATCCGCTCCAACGTGCGCAGCAGCGAAACGCGCTGGGCGATGAAGACATGATTGAAGCGCGATTGACTCACGGGGGAACCTGATCCATTTCGAGCGAATGATAATGCTTATCATCCGCTCGGATGGTCAAGTACTGATTGTGAGGGGTTACGCTCGGCCGGATAAATACGTCGCGTAATCGGGGATGCGATGTTCGTGTGCCTGATCCATCAACGGGCTGCTGAGCAGGTAGTCGGCGCTGCATTCATTGCACGCCACCGGAATGTTCCAGACCGCCGCCACGCGCAGCAAAGCCTTGATGTCCGGGTCGTGGGGTTGCGGCTCGAACGGGTCCCAGAAAAACACCAGCAGGTCGACGCGCTGCTCGGCGATGCGTGCGCCGAGCTGTTGGTCACCGCCTAGGGGGCCGCTGATCATGCTTTCCACCGGCAGGTCGAGGCGTTGTTGTAATAACAACCCGGTGGTGCCGGTGGCGAGCAGTTCATGTTGCGCGAGTTTGTCTTTGTGCCGTTCGGCCCAGTCCAGCAAAAACACTTTGCAGTGGTCATGGGCGACCAAGGCGATACGCTTGCGCGCCGCCAAGGTCTTTTGCGTAAAACTGATACCGATCATCGGTGACTGCTCCGGGCTTATTCAGCGTTGCACAACGCCAGGCAGTTATCGAGCATGCGGTTGGAGAAGCCCCATTCGTTGTCGTACCAGGCCAACACCTTGAGCAGCTTGCCGCTGGACTTGGTGTGGTTGGCGTCGAAGATCGACGACAGCGGGTTGTGGTTGAAGTCGCTGGAAACCAGCGGCAGGGTGTTGTACCCGAGAATCTTCGAATGCTGGCTGGCTTCTTTCATCAGCGCATTCACTTCATCGGCCGATGCTTCACGCTTGAGCTGAACGGTCAGGTCCACCAGCGACACATTGATCACGGGCACGCGAACGGCCATGCCGGTCAGCTTGCCCGCCAGTTCCGGCAGGACGAGGCCGACGGCTTCAGCGGCACCGGTCTTGCTCGGGATCATGTTCTGGGTGGCGGAACGGGCGCGGTACGGGTCGGTGTGATAGACGTCGGTCAGGTTTTGATCGTTGGTGTAGGCGTGGATCGTGGTCATCAGACCGCTCTCGATCCCGAGTTCACGGTGCAGCACCTGAGCGACCGGGGCCAGGCAGTTGGTGGTGCACGACGCGTTGGAAATGATTTGGTGGTGTTGGCGCAAAATGTCGTGGTTAACCCCATACACCACGGTGGCGTCGGCGCCTTTGGCCGGGGCCGAGATGATGACTTTGCGCGCGCCGGCCGTAATATGCGCGGCGGCTTTGGCGCGGTCGGTGAACAGACCGGTGCATTCGAACACGACATCAATCTTTTCTGCAGCCCAGGGCAGTTCGGCGGGGTTGCGAATGGCGCTGACGGCGATGCGGTCGCCGTTGACGGTCAGGCTCTCCTGGTCGTGCTGGACATCGGCGTCGAACGTGCCGTGAACAGTGTCGTACTTGAGCAGATGAGCGTTGATCGCGCTGTCACCCAAATCATTGATGGCAACGATCTGCAGGTCCTGACGATAGCCTTGGGTATACAGTGCGCGTAAGACGTTGCGGCCAATTCGGCCAAAACCATTGATTGCGATTCGAAGAGTCATTTAACAGGGCCGCCGTCGTTTTGTTGTTGGAATTACAAGATTATTCGCATAAAAATAGAAAACAAGCCTTTTTAATGGCAATATTTTGTTCAATCTACAACGAGTGACCTGAACAAACTGGTCCGACCGATCAAGAAAACCGTCTGTCATCCCAATCACAACGGTCCTTGTTCAGCATAGACAATCAGGTCGCCACATCCGTTAGCCTGGAGTTCTACACATGCATCCCCGCGTCCTTGAGGTCACCGAACGGCTTATCGCCCGTAGCCGCGCCACACGTGAGGCCTACCTTGCTTTGATTCGCGGTGCGGCCAGCGACGGTCCGATGCGCGGCAAGCTGCAATGCGCCAACTTCGCCCACGGCGTGGCGGGTTGCGGTACGGAAGACAAGAACAGTCTGCGGATGATGAACTCCGCCAACATCGCGATAGTTTCGTCATATAACGACATGCTCTCGGCACACCAGCCGTATGAAGTCTTCCCGGAACAGATCAAAAGAGCGCTGCGCGAGATCGGTTCGGTCGGCCAGTTTGCCGGCGGCACCCCGGCCATGTGCGACGGCGTGACCCAGGGCGAGCCGGGCATGGAACTGAGCTTGCCGAGCCGCGAAGTGATCGCGATGTCCACCGCCGTGGCGTTGTCCCACAACATGTTCGACGGCGCGCTGATGCTCGGCATCTGCGACAAGATCGTGCCGGGCCTGATGATGGGGGCTTTGCGTTTCGGTCATCTGCCGACGATTTTTGTGCCGGGCGGGCCGATGGTCTCGGGCATTTCCAACAAGCAGAAAGCCGATGTGCGCCAGCGCTACGCCGAAGGCAAGGCCAGCCGTGAAGAACTGCTGGAATCGGAAATGAATTCCTACCACAGCCCTGGCACCTGCACGTTCTACGGCACCGCCAACACTAACCAATTGCTGATGGAAGTCATGGGCCTGCACTTGCCGGGCGCCTCCTTCGTCAACCCGAACACGCCACTGCGTGATGCCTTGACTCGCGAAGCGGCGCATCAGGTCACGCGTCTGACCAAGCAGAATGGCGACTTCATGCCAATCGGCGAAATCGTCGACGAGCGTTCGCTGGTCAACTCCATCGTGGCGCTGCATGCCACGGGCGGCTCGACCAACCACACCTTGCACATGCCGGCCATCGCCATGGCGGCGGGTATCCAGTTGACCTGGCAGGACATGGCCGATCTCTCCGAAGTCGTGCCGACCCTGAGCCACGTCTACCCGAACGGCAAAGCCGACATCAACCACTTCCAGGCGGCGGGCGGCATGTCGTTCTTGATCCGCGAACTGCTGGACGCCGGGCTGCTCCACGAAAACGTCAACACCGTGCTGGGTCACGGCCTGCGCCGTTACACCATGGAACCGTTCCTCGATAACGGCGAACTGGTCTGGCGCGAAGGCGTGACCGACAGCCTCGACGAAAGCATCCTGCGCCCGGTCGCTCGTGCGTTCTCGCCAGAAGGCGGTTTGCGCGTGATGGAAGGCAACCTGGGCCGCGGCGTGATGAAAGTATCGGCCGTAGCCTTGGAAAACCAGATCGTCGAAGCACCGGCGATGGTGTTCCAGGATCAGCAGGACCTGGCCGATGCGTTCAAGGCCGGTTTGCTGGGGAGAAAGGAGTAACGGTCGCGAGGAAGGAAGCGGCCAACGGCCTGTGCGTGAGGAGCTGGCAATAGGGGAAGCGAGGCGCGGCCAGGAATGGCCACGGGGGGCGCAACCCTGACGACAAAAGGGAAGGCACCGGGGGGAAAAAAATAGCCAAATATGACAGGGCCAGCGGCTAAATTACCGGTCCGGCACTATTTCCTGGGGGCGTTGCGGTGCCGGGAATCGGGCTTTCAAAGTGCGCGGGTGCCGGACGGGCGTATGCTCGTAGTTGGGTCGTTCCTTGCTCTAGATTCATGCGGATTCTGTCGTCATGTCCGGCCCGGCTCTTCTGGCCGGGGGGTCCTGGAACCCTCTTCGCGTGTGCGCGGCGTCCCCCCGTGCGGCGTGAGACTGGTGACGGGTCGGAAGATAGTGTGGCTTTGGAGCTGTCTGCTGGCGATGGGCGTCGTACAAGTTCCTAGTGCAAACCTGTGACTTGGGGTAGACTCTACGGTGGCCGCTCCGCTGCAGCTTTGCAAACGTGTGCCCCTCCGGGGGGGTGCCTCTGGCTGTTTCCGCGTCCTGGTGTGCTCTCTTGGTGCGGGCTGGCAGTGAGTATCTCCGTTCCTCGCTCCGCCTTGCTTTCGCTGCCCAGAGGCGTTTGGGGCAATAACAGTGGCAGCGTGGTCTTGCCCTGCTTTCGATTTTCCTCTCCTTTGCATATGGCCGCTCTTCAGCTCCTGTCGTCAGTCCTGGCTCCATCGCCTTCTTCACGCTTTCTCCCTGATCATCTTCCTTTCCCCCTGGGGCTTTATGGGTCAGTTGCCCCTCTTTTGTCCCCCCTCCCATCTTTTCTCTTTTTTTTCCCCCCCCCTCCCCTTTCCATATCGGTCCCGTGTGCTCTGCTCCTTCAGTCCGCCTCTGGCCCCTTCTCCTTTTCCTGCCTTGCTCTCCTTCCCTTTCCCTGCTCTCTTTTTTGTTGCTGGCGCCCGATGTTCGCTCCGGCTCGGTGTGCCTGTCGGTGGCCGGTCCCGTGAGTGGCGATGAATTCAAGTTCACCAACAATCACTGGCGACTGAGCCGCAAGGGTTTCTGCGAGACCTTGCAGGTCGAGCAGCTGTTGCTGGTCAATGACTTCTCGGCCATGGCGCTGGGCATGACCCGTTTGCAGCCCGGCGAATTCCGCGTGGTCTGCGAAGGCATGCCGGAACCGTTGCGCCCGGCCGTGGTGATTGGTCCGGGCACTGGTCTTGGCGTCGGCACCTTGCTGGGTCTGGGGGAAGGGCGTTTTGCCGCGTTGCCCGGAGAAGGCGGTCACGTCGACTTGCCGCTGAGCAGTCCACGGGAGACCCAGTTGTGGCAGCACATCTTCAATGAGATCGGCCATGTCAGTGCTGAAACGGCCCTGAGCGGCGGCGGCTTGCCGCGGGTCTATCGGGCGATTTGCGCGGTGGACGGTCACACGCCGGTACTTGAAACCCCGGAAGCGATTACCGCTGCAGGGTTGGCTGGTGATCCGATTGCACTGGAGGTGCTGGAGCAGTTCTGCTGCTGGCTTGGCCGCGTGGCCGGCAACAACGTGCTGACCACCGGCGCGCGCGGTGGCGTGTACATCGTGGGCGGGGTGATTCCGCGATTCGCCGATTTCTTCCTTGAAAGCGGTTTCGCCAAGTGCTTCGCCGACAAGGGGTGCATGAGCGACTACTTCAAAGGCATTCCGGTGTGGCTGGTGACAGCGCCGTATTCCGGCCTGATGGGCGCGGGTGTGGCGCTGGAACAGGCTTGAGACCGAGTACCATTCATCGCGAGCAAGCTCGGCTCCTACACAGGGTTGTGATGACCTGTAGGAGCCGAGCTTGCTCGCGATGGGGCCCTCACAGACACCAACGTTCTTTGCACGATCAGGCATAATCCGCCCAATTCAAACAACAAGGACGCCGCCCCGTGAGCTCAGTCAACAAGTCGATTTTGTTGGTCGATGACGATCAAGAGATACGCGAGTTGCTGGACACCTACCTGACCCGCGCCGGTTTCCAGGTCCGCACCACGCCCGATGGCGCCGGTTTTCGCCAGGCGCTGAACGAGGCGCCGAGCGATCTGGTGATCCTCGATGTGATGCTCCCGGACGAAGATGGCTTCAGCCTCTGCCGCTGGGTTCGCCAGCACCCGCGTCAGGCGCAAGTGCCGATCATCATGCTCACCGCCAGCTCCGACGAAGCCGACCGGGTCATTGGCCTGGAGCTGGGTGCTGACGATTACCTTGGCAAACCGTTCAGCCCACGTGAATTGCAGGCGCGCATCAAGGCGTTGTTGCGCCGCGCGCAGTTCGGTCAGGAACGCAACGGCGGCGAAGTGCTGGCCTTCGATGACTGGCGCCTGGACATGGTCAGCCATCGACTGTTCCACACCGACGGTGAAGAAGTGATTCTGTCCGGCGCCGATTTCGCGTTGCTGAAACTGTTCCTCGACCACCCCCAGGAAATCCTCGATCGAGACACCATCGGCAACGCCACCCGGGGTCGCGATTTGATGCCGTTGGACCGCATCGTCGACATGGCGGTCAGCCGTTTGCGTCAACGCCTGCGTGACACTGAAAAACCGCCACGATTGATTCGCACCGTGCGCGGCAGCGGCTATCAACTGGCCGCCAATGTGATTGCCAGCAATGGCCACTGAGTCTTTGCGCAAGCTTGCGGCCAAGGTGCCGATGCCGCGTTCGCTGCTGGGGCGGATGTTGCTGCTGACGTTGCTGGCGGTGTTGTTTGCGCAGACGTTGTCGAGCGTGATCTGGGTGTCGCAATTGCGCGCGACGCAGCTTGAAGGCCTGGTCACCAGTGCCCGCAGCCTGGCGCATTCGATGACGGCCAGCGTCAGTTATTTCCGCTCGCTGCCGGTCGCTTTCAGGCCGTTGGTGCTGGACCAATTGCGCAGTATGGGCGGCACCCGATTCGTGGTGACCCTCAACGACAAACCCTTGGGCATGGACGTGCTGCCGATCACCCCGCGCAAGGAAGCGGTGCTCAAAGCGGTGGACGAAGTGCTGCGCCAGTCACTGGGCCAGGACACCGACATTTCGGTGACCTTCGTCAGCCCCGAAGACCTGCGAATTTTCAACGGTGGCTTGAAGCTCGACGAATTGCCACGCTCATGGGCGCACTACGCCTTGACGCTGGAGCCGGTGAACCCGCCTGTGCTGGTTACGCAAATCCAGATGGCGCCGGGTGAATGGCTGTACATCGCCTCGCTGCTGCCCGAGCCCTACACCAGTCTTGAAGAGCAGGGGCTGCCGGCGCAGCAGGTCTGGTTCATTGTGCTCACCAGCGGTTTTCTGCTGCTGTTCATCGGTTTGCTGGTGCACTGGCAGAGCCGTCCGCTCAAACGCCTGGCCCGTGCCGCCCGGGACATGTCGCTGGGGGCCGACGTGCAATCGGTGGCTGAGGGCGGCGGCAGTGAAGTGGTCGAAGTGAGCCGTGCATTCAATGCCATGCGCGAACGCATCAGCCGGTACCTGACCGAGCGCAGCCAGTTGTTCAGTGCGATTTCCCATGACCTGCGTACGCCCATCACTCGCTTGCGCCTTCGCGTGGAATTGCTGGAAGACGAAAAGCTGCAAGCCAAGTTCGGACGGGATCTGGATGAGCTGGAGTTGCTGGTCAAAGGCGCGTTGCAATGCGTGAAAGACACCGACATTCACGAAAACATCGAACCGGTGGACCTCAACCATGTGCTTGATTGCCTGGTGGAGCCGTATCTGGCGCCCAATGGCAATGGTCGCGTGACTCAGCAGGGGCGGGCGCTGGCAGCGTACCCCGGCAAACCGTTGGCGCTTAAACGCTGCATTGGCAACCTGATCGACAACGCCTTGAAGTACGGACAAAACGCGCATTTGCACATCGATGATGACGACAGTGCGTTTGTTCTGCACGTCGATGACGAAGGGCCGGGCGTGCCCGAGCAACGGTTGGAACAGGTCTTCGAACCGCACTTCCGCCTGGCCGGGCAGCAGCAGGGGTATGGGCTGGGGCTGGGAATTGCGCGCAACATTGCGCATAGCCATGGTGGGGAAGTGAGCCTGCAAAACCTGCGTGAGGGTGGGTTGCGGGTGACACTTCAGTTACCGCGAAGTGTTGACTAGTCAGACCGCGTTATCGTTCATCGCGAGCAAGCTTTGCTCCCACAGGTATTGCGCCCATCCTGTAGGAGCCGAGCTTGCTCGCGATGGCGTCAGACCATTCAACACACTCCTCAAGGCGAATGTCACAGACTGGTGACATAACTCGCCCCCTTCGTTACCTGCCTGTCATCGCCCGTTGTTTAGACTGCCCTCCAGTCATAACAACAAAAAAGGTATGCCATGGACACCTTCCAACCGGCGTTCAGCAGTTGGCTGAACGCGCCTGCCCATCAGCAATGGCTTGCAGCTGAAGGCCTGCGCCTGCTGGCGTTTGCCAAGGCTTCAACGCTTGCCGACGGCTTCGGCAATCTGGATGAAAAAGGCCGCCTGCCGGCCAACGCCTACGCCGAAACCATGAACACCGCCCGCATGACCCACAGCTTCGCCATGGCGCACATCCAGGGGCTTGCGGGGTTTGCGGAGTTGGTGGATCACGGCGTCCGCGCCCTCAGCGGGCCGCTGCGCGATGCCGAACACGGGGGCTGGTTTGCGGTCGCGCATCATCGCGACGGCAACACTGGTAAGGCCGCCTACCTGCACGCCTTTGTTGCGTTGGCCGCCAGTTCCGCCGTCGTCGCCCAGCGTCCCGGCGCACAAGCCTTGCTCGACGATGCAATCAATATCATCGACACGCATTTCTGGAGCGAGGAGGAGGGCGCGATGCGCGAATCCTTCAATCGCGACTGGCGTGAAGAGGAGGCCTATCGCGGTGCCAACAGCAACATGCACGCCACCGAAGCCTTCCTCGCACTGGCCGATGTCACCCAGGACAACCGCTGGCTGTGCCGTGCACAACGCATCGTCGAGCGCGTTATTCACGGTCATGCCGCGGCCAATGATTATCTGGTGATCGAGCATTTCGACCGTCAGTGGCAGCCGCTACGCGAGTACAACCACGACAACCCGGCCGACGGTTTTCGCCCCTACGGCACCACACCGGGCCACGGTTTTGAATGGGCGCGACTGGTGCTGCACCTTGAAGCGGCGCGGGTTCAGGCGGGAATGCTCACGCCAGGCTGGCTCGCCACCGACGCGCAAAAACTCTTCGACCACAACTGCCGTCACGGCTGGGATGTCGATGGGCTGCCCGGGATTGTCTACACCCTCGACTGGGACAATCGGGCGGTGGTTCGCCACCGTCTGCACTGGACCCATTGCGAAGCCAGTGCCGCCGCCAGTGCGTTGCTTAAACGCACCGGCGATGCGCGATACGAAACCTGGTACCGGCTATTCTGGGAATTCTGTGACAGTCATTTTATCGATCGTTGCGACGGCAGTTGGCACCATGAGCTGGATCCGCAAAACCGCCCAAGCGCTGATATCTGGGCCGGTAAACCCGACCTGTATCACGCCTGGCAAGCCGTATTGATTCCGCGTCTGCCTCTGGCGCCGAGCATGGCCACCGCTCTGGGGCAGTTATCACAGAGCGCTCCTGTGTAACCATGCAGTGACATTCCAGCGTCCCTTCGTTACCTGCGAGGGGATAACTCCTGTTTAAAATCCTATGCAGCGCAAGCACCAGACTTGCATGCATAACAACAAGAAAGGTACTTCTAGATGAATGCGATTTCTCGCCTCGCTACTGTCATTTCTCTCGCCTCCCTGTCTGCGCTCCCTCTCAGTGTGCTTGCCGCCGAATCCAAAGGTTCCGTGGAAGTTGTTCACTGGTGGACGTCGGGTGGTGAAAAAGCAGCGGTCGATGTGCTCAAGGCTCAAGTCGAAAAAGACGGCTTCACCTGGAAAGACGGCGCTGTCGCCGGCGGTGGTGGTTCTACGGCCATGACCGTGCTCAAAAGCCGCGCCGTAGCGGGTAACCCGCCGGGCGTCGCACAGATCAAAGGCCCGGACATCCAGGAGTGGGGCAGCACTGGCCTGCTCAGCACCGACGCGTTGAAAGACGTTTCCAAGTCGGAAAACTGGGATGGCCTGCTGTCCAGGAAAGTCTCCGATACCGTGAAGTACGAAGGTGACTACGTCGCCGTTCCGGTGAACATTCACCGTGTGAACTGGCTGTGGATCAACCCGGAAGTGTTCAAGAAAGCCGGGATCGAAAAAGCCCCGACCACCCTCGAAGAATTCTATGCCGCTGGCGACAAGCTCAAAGCCGCAGGCTTCATCGCCCTGGCCCACGGCGGTCAGCCTTGGCAGGACAGCACCGTGTTTGAAGACGTGGTGCTCTCGGTCATGGGCGCCGACGGTTACAAGAAAGCCCTGGTTGACCTGGACCAGAAAACCCTCTCCGGCCCGGAGATGACCAAGTCGTTCACCGAACTGAAAAAAATCACCGGCTACATGGACCCGAACCGCGCCGGTCGTGACTGGAACATCGCCGCCGCCGACGTCATCGGCGGCAAGGCCGGCATGCAGATGATGGGCGACTGGGCGAAAAGCGAATGGACAGCGGCGAAGAAAGTCGCGGGCAAGGACTACCAGTGCGTACCGTTCCCGGGCACCGAAAAAGCCTTCACCTACAACATCGACTCCCTGGCGGTGTTCAAGCTCAAAGCGGATCGCAAGGGTGACATCGCTGCCCAGCAAGACCTGGCCAAGGTCGCATTGGGCACTGACTTCCAGAAAGTCTTCAGCATGAACAAAGGGTCGATCCCGGTGCGTAACGACATGCTGAATGAAATGGACAAGCTCGGCTTCGACGAGTGTGCCCAGAAGTCAGCGAAGGACTTCGTTGCGGACGACAAGACGGGCGGCCTGCAACCGAGCATGGCGCACAACATGGCCACCTCCCTGGCCGTACAGGGCGCGATCTTCGATGTGGTCACCAACTTCATGAACGACAAGGATGCTGACCCGGCCAAGGCCAGCGCCCAACTGGCATCGGCTGTCAAAGCGGCCCAGTAATCCCCTGTAGGAGCTGAGCTAGCTCGCGATAGCGGTGTAACAGTCGACATCTCTTTTGAATGTCAGTCCGTCATCGCGAGCAAGCTCGGCTCCCACAAGGGCTGTGTCGATCTCACTTCTCTCCACCTGGATTATCCCGATGAGCTCTGTGGCGGTTTTCAGCAAAGCCTCACCGTTCGATGCGCTGCAACGCTGGTTACCCAAGTTGGTACTGGCGCCGAGCATGCTGATCGTGTTGGTTGGTTTCTACGGTTACATCATCTGGACGTTCATTCTGTCCTTTACCAATTCCAGCTTCATGCCGAGCTACAAGTGGGTCGGCCTGCAGCAATACATGCGCCTGATGGACAACGATCGCTGGTGGGTCGCGAGCAAAAACCTCGCGGTGTTCGGCGGCATGTTCATCGGTATCAGCCTGGTGCTCGGCGTGTTCCTCGCCGTGTTGCTGGACCAGCGCATTCGCAAGGAAGGTTTCATTCGCACCGTTTACCTGTACCCGATGGCGCTCTCGATGATCGTCACCGGTACCGCATGGAAATGGCTGCTCAACCCAGGCCTGGGTCTGGACAAGATGCTGCGTGACTGGGGCTGGGAAGGCTTTCGCCTCGACTGGCTGGTGGATCAGGATCGCGTCGTCTACTGCCTGGTGATCGCCGCTGTGTGGCAAGCCTCCGGGTTTGTCATGGCGATGTTCCTCGCCGGTCTGCGCGGTGTCGATCAGTCGATCATCCGTGCCGCCCAGGTCGACGGTGCAAGCCTGCCGACCATCTACCTGAAGATCGTTTTGCCGAGCCTGCGCCCGGTGTTCTTCAGTGCCTTCATGATCCTTGCGCACATCGCAATCAAGAGCTTCGACCTGGTCGCGGCGATGACGGCGGGCGGCCCCGGCTACTCGTCCGACCTGCCGGCGATGTTCATGTATTCCTTCACCTTCAGCCGTGGCCAGATGGGCATCGGTTCGGCCAGCGCCATGCTCATGCTCGGTGCCGTGCTGACCATCCTCGTGCCGTACCTGTACTCCGAGCTGCGAGGCAAACGCCATGACTGATCAATTCGGAAAACGCAGCCTCAGCTTCAGCCGGGTCGCCATATACTCCACGCTGCTGCTCGCAGCGGCGGTGTACCTGATCCCGCTGGTGGTGATGCTGCTGACCAGCTTCAAATCTCCGGAAGACATCCGCACCGGCAACTTGCTGAGCTGGCCGACCGTAATTGACGGTATCGGCTGGATCAAGGCCTGGGACGTGGTCGGCGGCTATTTCTGGAACTCGGTGAAGATCACCGTGCCGGCGGTGCTGATTTCCACCTTCATCGGTGCCATGAACGGTTACGTACTGTCGATGTGGCGTTTCCGTGGCTCGCAACTGTTCTTCGGCCTGCTGTTGTTCGGCTGCTTCCTGCCGTTCCAGACCGTGCTGTTGCCTGCCTCGTTCACCCTCGGCAAGTTCGGCCTGGCTAACACCACCACCGGCCTGGTGCTGGTGCACGTGGTCTACGGCCTGGCGTTCACCACGCTGTTCTTCCGCAACTACTACGTGAGCATTCCGGATGCACTGGTCAAGGCTGCACGCCTGGACGGTGCGGGCTTCTTCACGATCTTCCTGAAGATCCTGCTGCCGATGTCGATCCCGATCGTGATGGTCTGCCTGATCTGGCAGTTCACTCAAATCTGGAACGACTTCCTGTTCGGCGTGGTGTTCGCCAGTGGCGATGCCCAGCCAATTACCGTGGCCCTGAACAACCTGGTCAACACCAGCACCGGGGCCAAGGAATACAACGTTGATATGGCCGCCGCGATGATCGCCGGGCTGCCGACACTGCTGGTCTACATATTCGCTGGCAAGTATTTCCTGCGTGGGCTGACGTCCGGCGCGGTCAAGGGGTAGAAACATGGCAACTCTCGAATTACGCAACGTCAACAAGACCTACGGCGCCGGTTTGCCGGACACTCTGAAAAACATCGAACTGAAGATCGATGACGGTGAGTTCCTGATCCTGGTAGGGCCATCGGGCTGCGGTAAATCCACGCTGATGAACTGCATCGCCGGCCTGGAAACCATCAGCGGCGGCGCAATCCTGGTGGACGACGCCGACATCAGCGGCATGAGCCCCAAGGATCGCGACATCGCCATGGTGTTCCAGTCCTACGCGCTGTACCCGACCATGAGTGTGCGCGACAACATCGCGTTCGGCCTGAAGATCCGCAAAATGCCGACTGCCGAAATCGACGAAGAAGTCGCTCGCGTCGCCAAATTGCTGCAGATCGAACACCTGCTTACCCGCAAGCCGGGCCAGCTCTCCGGTGGTCAACAACAGCGTGTCGCCATGGGCCGGGCCCTGGCGCGGCGACCGAAGATTTACCTGTTCGACGAACCGCTGTCCAACCTCGACGCCAAGCTGCGGGTCGAGATGCGCACCGAAATGAAACTGATGCACCAGCGCCTGAAAACCACCACGGTCTACGTGACCCACGACCAGATCGAAGCGATGACCCTGGGCGACAAAGTGGCGGTGATGAAGGACGGGATCATCCAGCAGTTCGGCACGCCGAAAGACATCTACAACAACCCGGCCAACCTGTTCGTGGCGAGCTTCATCGGCTCGCCACCGATGAACTTCATCCCCCTGCGTTTGCAGCGCAAGGACGGTCGTCTGGTTGCATTGCTCGACAGCGGCCAGGCCCGTTGCGAGTTGCCACTGGGCATGCAGGATGCCGGCCTCGAAGACCGCGAAGTGATCCTGGGCATGCGCCCTGAACAGATCGTGTTGGCCAATGGCGAACCGAACGGATTGCCGACCATTCGCGCTGAAGTCCAGGTCACCGAGCCAACCGGCCCCGACACCCTGGTGTTCGTCAATCTCAATGACACCAAAGTCTGCTGCCGTCTGGCACCAGACGTCGCACCGGCGCCGGGCGAGACACTGACCCTGCAATTCGACCCATCGAAAGTGTTGTTGTTCGACGCCAGGACGGGGGAGCGTTTGGGGGTGGCCGGCTTGCCGAAAAGCGAAATGCACGCTGACAACGTGGCCCAATTCAAAGGCCGCTGAAGATAAAAAGTGTGGGAGCAGGCTTGCTCCCACAGGGGGATACGCGGCGGATGGCCTGTCGTCCGCTGCAACCGATGTCACCGCGTTAGAAAAAGAAAAGTTAATAACAATAAAACGAGGATGTAGGGATGAAGAAGAACAACAACGCTCAGCTTATCTGCCAGTTGTCAGCTGTTGCAGTGATGATGATGGCCGGTAGCGCACACGCGGCTGATGCGTTCAGCGCCGACTCCGAATGGATGACCGGTGATTGGGGTGGCGAGCGGACCAAGCTGATCGAGCAGGGCATCGACATCAAAATGGATTACGTCGGTGAAGTCGGCGGCAACCTCCATGGCGGTTTCAACGACGACAAAACGGCTCGTTACGCAGACCAGTTTGGCCTTGGGGCAGCACTGGACCTGCAAAAACTGTTTGGCTGGGATAACACTCAGGCCAAGATCCAGCTCACCAACCGTAACGGTGAGAACATCTCCAATGACCGTATCGGCGACCCACGTGCTGGCACCTTGAGTTCCTCCCAGGAAGTCTATGGCCGTGGTCACATGGTCCGTCTGACCCAGTTGTGGATCAAGCACCAGTTCTTCGACAATAAACTGGACATCAAGGCCGGTTACTTCGGCGAAGGCGAAGACTTCAACACCTTCCCATGCGAGTTCCAGAACCTGGCGTTCTGTGGTTCCCAGGTGGGTAACTGGGCCACCAACATCTGGTACAACTGGCCGGTCATGCAGGCTGCGGTCCGCGTGAAGTACAACATCTCGCCTGAGTTCTATGCGCAGATCGGCGCGTACAACCAGAACACGTCGCAACTGGAGCACGGTAACGGCTTCAAGCTCAGCGGCAGTGGTACCAACGGCACCGTCCTGCCAGTCGAACTGGTCTGGTTGCCTAACCCTGGCAACCTGCCGGGCGAATACCGTGTCGGTTACTACAAAAGCACGGCCAAGGCCGATGACGTTCTCAAGGACGACAACGGCAATGATGCGGCCACCAGCGGTAACGCCTATCGCAGCCACAGCAGCAAGCACGGTTACTGGTTCGTTGCACAGCAACAACTCACCAGCCACAACGGTGACAAGTCCCGCGGTCTGAACATTGCAGCCAACGCCACGTTCCACGACAAGGACACCAACATTGTCGACAACTACCAGTCGTTGATGTTTGTGTACAAGGGCCCGTTCGATGCGCGTCCTAAAGATGACATGGGCATCGGTTTCGCCCGTATCCATGTCAACGATGACGTGAAGAAAAACGCCGAGGCGGTCAACGCTGCCAACAATGTGACTGAGTACGAGGATCCACTGTTCTCGCCACTGCGGACCACTGAATACAACTACGAACTCAACTACGGCTTCCACGTTACCAACTGGCTGACCGTGCGTCCTAACCTGCAATACGTCACTCACCCAGGCGGTGTGGATGAAGTCGACAACGCGCTGGTGGCCGGCCTGAAAATTCAGTCGGTGTTCTAACGCTGTTGCGATAAGCTCCTCTCTATGTGCGCATATTTGCGGACAGCCAAGGCTGTCCGCTTTTTTTTGGGAGGCCTTAGAGGGCCTGTGGCGCACTGGGCACAACAGTTAGAGTACCCCCATTGATTTTCAGGACCGTGGCACATGCATGAGCATCCGCTACAACGCTTCTTCAAATCCTTGCGCGAACGTCCGGTGTTTGCGTGGGAGCGCTATCAGAAGCGCGACGTGTTGGTGATCGACCATCCGCTGTGTCAGGCCGTGTTCAGTCGCCAGGGCGCGCAGTTGCTGCACTTCCAGCCAACGGGTCAAAAACCCTGGCTGTGGTGCGCGGCGAAGTGGCCGCAGGTCGGCGCGATTCGGGGTGGCGTGCCGGTGTGCTGGCCGTGGTATGGCCGTCATCCGAGCGAGAATGCGTGGCCATCTCATGGCTGGGCGCGGTTGATCGACTGGAAGCTGCTCGACAGCCGCCATGACGACGATGGCGTGCGATTGCACTGGCAGCTTCAATTGTGTGACTGGCAAGTGGACTTGCACGCCCACCTTGGCGAACGCATGGAATTGCGCCTGAGCACCGAGCATCAGGACGACATGCCGTGCCAGTTGAGCCAGGCTTTGCATGCTTACTGGCGTATTGGCGATGTCAGCGAGATAGCGCTGTCTGGGCTCGATGGCGCGCAGGGTTACGACCATTTGAATCGCCAGAGTTGTCAGCAGGATGGTGAGTTGAGGGTCGATGGCGGGTGCCAGCGAGTGTTCCAGCAAGACGGCGAATTGCAACTCAAGGACCACGCCTGGCAGCGTGAGTTGTGCATTGATACGGGTGATGAGGCGGACACGGTGGTCTGGCATCCGGGCTCGCGGCCGTTGCTGGGGGTGAGCTGGAATGAAATATCAGAGTTTGTGTGTGTGGAAGCGGCCAGTGGCGGCACCCACAGCCTGAGCCTGGCGCCGGGACAGAAGGCGCATTTGAGTTTGCAGGCGCGGGTAGGGGCTTAGCGCAGATCAAAAGATCGCAGCCTCGTTTCACTCGACAGTTCCTACAGGTGCGGCGATCTCTTGTAGGAGCTGTCGAGTGAAACGAGGCTGCGAATCGTCAATTAATTGAACTCGTCGCCCACCGGATACCGGCTCGCATTCAAGCTCTCTTTGATCTTGCGCAAATGCGGCTGGAAGTCCACACCACGACGCAGGGTCATGCCGGTAGCCAGCACGTCCAGCACGGTCAGTTGAATGATCCGCGAGGTCATCGGCATGTAGATGTCAGTGTCTTCGGGCAGCGGGATATTCAGGCTCAGGGTGCTGGCCTTGGCCAGTGGTGAACCTTCGGCTGTCAGACCCAGCACCGATGCACCGTTCTCCCGGGCGATGCGCGCCACTTCCACGAGTTCGCGGGTGCGGCCGGTGTAGGAGATGATCACGAACAATTCGCCGGTGTGTGCCACCGACGCAATCATCCGTTGCATCAGCACATCGGCATGGGCGGTGACGGCCAGATTGAACCGGAAGAATTTGTGCTGTGCGTCCAGTGCCACCGGGGCCGAGGCACCGAGGCCGAAGAAGTGGATCTGCCGGGCTTGAATCAGCAGGTCGACGGCACGGCTGATCAGGTTCGGGTCAAGCGCCTGGCAAGCGCTGTCCAGCGATGCGATGGCACTGCCAAAGATTTTCTGTGTGTAAGCCTCAGGGTTGTCATCGGCCTCGACCGCACGGCTGACATACGCTGCGCCACTGGCCAGGCTTTGAGCCAACTGCAGTTTGAGTTCCGGGTAGCCGCTGACGCCGAACGAACGGCAGAAACGGTTGACCGTCGGCTCGCTGACCTTCGAGGCCTGGGCGAGGGCGGCAATGCTGAACCGGGTGGCCTGCTGTGGGTTGAGCAGGATCACTTCGGCGACTTTACGTTCAGCCTTGTTCAGGTCTTCAAGGCGATTCTGGATCTGTTCCAGTAAATTCCGCACGCGGTCCATATATGTTCCTTGGGTCAGCAGCGCAAATTAGAGTTCGGCTATGCCAAAAGGGCCTTTGATGCGGCCCCAAACGGTGGCCTATCCTACTGATGGCTCTGACCGACCACCACTCGGAATCTATATTTTGCGAAAATGTTGTGGTTATTACTACATTTTCTCTTGAGCGATGCCTTGAAAAAAGGTATTTGTAGCTTAACTTGATAAAAGAACAAACATCATGCCTTCGATTACGGTTGAACCGTGCACCTTTGCCTTGTTCGGCGCCCTCGGCGATCTGGCCTTGCGCAAGCTGTTTCCTGCCCTCTATCAACTCGACGGCGCAGGCCTCTTGCACGAGGATACGCGCATTATCGCGCTGGCCCGCGAGCCCGGCACCGAGCAGCAACACCTGGCATTCATCGCCGCCGAGTTGCGTCGTTATGTCGGGGCCAAAGAGCTGGATGCGGCCGTGGTCGAACGCTTCCTGGCCCGACTGAGCTACCTGCACGTCGACTTTCTCCAGGCTGATGATTACATCGCCCTGGCTGAAATGGCCGGCAGTGCCCAGCGCGTGATTGCCTACTTTGCGACGCCTGCCGCCGTTTACGGCGCGATCTGCGAGAACCTGGCCAAGGTCGGCCTGGCGCAAAACACCCGCGTAGTCCTGGAAAAGCCCATCGGCTCGGACCTGGAATCCTCGCGCAAGGTCAACGACGCCGTGGCGCAGTTCTTCCCGGAAAACCGTACCTACCGCATTGACCATTACCTGGGCAAAGAGACGGTTCAAAACCTCATCGCGCTGCGTTTCGCCAACAGTCTGTTCGAAACCCAGTGGAACCAGAACTACATCTCCCACGTGGAAATCACCGTGGCCGAGAAGGTCGGGATCGAAGGCCGTTGGGGTTACTTCGACAAGGCCGGTCAATTGCGGGACATGATCCAGAATCACCTGCTGCAGCTGCTTTGCCTGATCGCCATGGACCCGCCGGCCGACCTGTCCGCCGACAGCATCCGCGATGAGAAAGTCAAAGTCCTCAAGGCGCTGGCGCCGATCAGCCCGGAAGGCCTGACCACTCAAGTAGTGCGCGGCCAGTACATCGCCGGTTACAGCGAAGGTAAATCGGTCCCGGGTTACCTGGAGGAAGAAAACTCCAACACCCAGAGCGACACCGAAACCTTTGTCGCCTTGCGTGCCGATATCCGCAACTGGCGCTGGGCCGGCGTGCCGTTTTACCTGCGCACCGGCAAGCGCATGCCGCAGAAGCTGTCGCAGATTGTCATCCACTTCAAAGAACCGTCGCATTACATCTTCGCCCCTGAGCAGCGCCTGCAAATCAGCAACAAGCTGATTATCCGCCTGCAACCGGACGAAGGTATTTCCTTGCGCGTGATGACCAAAGAGCAAGGCCTGGATAAGGGCATGCAGCTGCGTAGCGGTCCGTTGCAGCTGAATTTTTCCGACACTTATCGCAGCGCGCGGATTCCCGATGCCTACGAGCGGTTGTTGCTGGAAGTGATGCGCGGCAATCAGAACCTGTTTGTCCGTAAAGATGAAATCGAAGCCGCGTGGAAATGGTGTGACCAGTTGATCGCCGGGTGGAAAAAATCCGGTGATGCGCCCAAGCCGTACGCGGCCGGGTCCTGGGGACCGATGAGCTCCATTGCTCTGATCACGCGGGATGGGAGGTCGTGGTATGGCGATATCTAATTTGAAACTGCCTCAGGGCGTCAGCGCCCATGCGTTCAAAAGCCCGGTGCTGTTGGCCGAAACGCTGGCACTGACGGTTGCCAAGCAATTGAGCGAAGCGATCGACACCCAGGGCACCGCCACGCTGGTGGTGTCCGGTGGTCGCAGCCCGGTGGCGTTTTTCCAGCACTTGGCCAAACAGGCGCTGGACTGGTCGAACGTGGTGGTCAGCCTGGCCGACGAACGTTGGGTGCCGGTTGAGCATGCCGACAGCAATGCCGGTCTGCTCAAGCGCTATCTGTTGCAAGGGCCGGCGGCCAAGGCTCAGTTCCTGAGTCTGTACAGCGCCAGCGCCAACCTTGAACAGGCGGCCGAGCAGGCCGATCGTTTGCTCTCCGAACTGCCGGTGATCGATGTATTGGTGCTGGGCATGGGTGACGACGGTCACACCGCGTCGCTGTTTCCGAACAGCCCGAACCTGGCCGATGCCTTGAAGGCCGACGGCATCCGTCGTTGCTACCCGATGTTGGCACCTACCGTGCCGCATCAACGCCTGACCATGAGCCGTGCGCTGCTGGCATCGGCCAAGCATAAAGTTCTGTCCATTTCCGGTCAGTCAAAACTGACCACCCTGAGTGCCGCATTGGCCAGTGACGATGTCGCCGCCATGCCGATTCGCGCGTTTTTGCAACCCACGTTAGAGATTTACTGGTGCCCATGAGCCAAGGAACAGCCGCTATGACAACCCCATCCCCGACCGTTTCCATGGCGGACAAAGTTGCCCTGATCGACAGCCTCTGCGCCAAGGCGCGGATTTTGCCGGTGATTACCATCGCTCGCGAACAGGACGTCCTGCCGCTGGCTGACGCCCTCGCCGCCGGCGGCCTGACTGCCCTGGAAGTGACCCTGCGTTCGCAGTTCGGCCTCAAGGCCATCCAGATCCTGCGCCAACGGCGTCCGGAACTGGTGACCGGTGCCGGCACCGTGCTGGATCGCCACATGCTCGCCGCCGCCGAAGCGGCCGGTTCGCAATTTATCGTTACGCCAGGCATCACCCGTGATTTGCTCGAAGCCAGTGTCAACAGCCCGATCCCGCTGTTGCCCGGTATCAGCAACGCCTCCGGCATCATGGAAGGCTATGGCCTGGGTTATCGCCGCTTCAAGCTGTTCCCGGCGGAAGTGAGCGGCGGCGTCGCTGCCATCAAGGCCTTGGGCGGCCCGTTCGGCGAAGTGAAGTTCTGCCCGACCGGCGGCGTTGGCCCGGCCAATATCAAGAGCTACATGGCATTGAAAAACGTCATGTGCGTGGGCGGTAGCTGGATGCTTGATCCGGAGTGGATCAAGAACGGCGACTGGGCCCGCATTCAGGAATGCACTGCCGAGGCCTTGGCGCTGCTGGACTGATCTGCTTTACCTGACACTTCGTTGTGTGTTCTACGGCTTTACGGTGCGCTTGGTCGGTGCACCGTTTTTTTTTGCCTGAAGAAAAGTAATGGGCCGTTGAAACCTCCTGTAGCAGCTGGCGAAGCCTGCGTCCGGCTGCGAAGCAGTCGTAAAATCTGTATCCACGGTGCATCAGGCAGACCGCATGCACTGGATTTACGACTGCTTCGCAGCCGGACGCAGGCTTCGCCAGCTGCTACAGATCGACCTCAGGCGATAAATAATTACCGCACCTGCACATTCGTCGCACCCTAACCTGCGTTCTTCTATTGGAAGAGAGAACGTCATGGACGACAACACCTGCGCTGCACCTTCACAACCGGCTTGCCTGCTGTCCCCCGAACAAATCGCCGGTCCGTATTTCCGTAACCCGAAACTGATCAGGCGCAACATCAGCGAAGGCGCTGATGGCGTTCCCTTGATACTGCGCCTGGCGATCGTCGATGCCATGACCGGGCAGCCTGTCACGGGCGCGCTGGTTGATATCTGGCATTGCAACGCGCGTGGTGCCTATTCGGGCTGGAGCAAGATCAATCCGGACAAGGAAGTCGATGTCGGTGAAATCGGCTCGATCCCGCGCACCGACGACGACACTTACCTGCGCGGCGGTCAGTTCACCGACAAGCACGGAGTCGTGCGGTTTACCACGATTTACCCGGGGTTTTACGCCGGCCGTTCGCTGCACATTCACGTCGCTGTGCGCATCACGGCCGGCAACAATTACCTGCAAGAGCGGCATGTCGCCTGGGTCGGCCAGCTTTACTTGCCCGAGGCGGCTTCGCGGTCGGTACTGAACACCCGAGAGTACAGCGGCAGAAAGGCTTCACCGCTGACCAACGATGAAGACATTTACTACAAGCACCATGGCGGCGAAGCTTCGACGTTAAGCGTTCATACGCTTAGTCGAAAGTCGAATGAAGATGGCTATTTCGGATCCACCACCATCGCCATCGACACCTTCGCGGTTTCATCACACATCAAGCCGGAGGACTTCGACAGGTACACCGTGTGATTTCAGCCCAGTTCGGTCAGCGCCCGGGTCAGCAGCGCCATATGTGACGCAGTGGTGGTCAGGCCCGGTGTGATGCGAATGCACGGTCCGCTCGCGGCACCGCTGCGCATCACGGTAAACAGGTTGTAGTCGCTGAGCAGTCGCTCAACCATCGGCTGTTGATCGCTATGGCGCGTGAAGCGCAGTGACGTGATGCCGCAATACAGGCGAGGGTCATCCGGCGTCATGACTTCAATCCCCGGCAATTCGCGCGCTGCACGCACCCACAGGTTACGCAAGTAGTTGAGCCGGGCACCCTTGGCGGCAGAACCACCCATGGCATGATGTTCCTCGATCACCAGCGGCAATGTCAGCAGCGCCGGGATATTCGGTGTGCCGTACGGCGTGCGGGCGCGAATGTCGGTGACGGGGTAGTGCGATTCGCCCATGTCCGGGTCGATATCGGCCAGGCGCTCGGGAGCAATGTAGATGAACCCTAGCGTCAGCGGTGCTCCGATCCATTTGTGCAGGTTGAAGCCGGCGAAGGAGATACCCAGTTCATCCAGATTGAAGTCGATTTGCCCCAACGCGTGGGCGCCGTCGAGGATCACATCGATCCCGTGTTCTTTCGCGGCGGCGGCAATCGCCTGCACCGGCATCACCAGGCCGGTGCGATGGGTGACGTGAGTCAGGGCCATCAGTTTGAGTTTGGGGTAGCGCTCAAAAGCGTCACGGTAGGTCGCCAGTAAACTGTCGAAACTGGCGGGGTGCTGGTGGTCGATCTCGATCACCTCGGCCCCGCGATTGCGCGCCAGCCAGCGCAGGGCGTTTTTGACCGAGTCGTACTCCAGATCGCAGATCAATACCTGGTCGCCCGGCTGAAGACGGTTGTAGTTGCGGATCAACGATTGCAGACCCTCCGAGGCATTGCGGGTCAGCGCCACGGTGTCGGCAGGCACGCCCACCAGTGCGGCCAACTGCGCGCGGATCTTCTGGGTTTCGACCTGTTCGAATCGCTGGCGTACGTACACCGAGTTGCTGCGGTTGATCATTTCGATGTTGCGCTGGTATTCCTCGACTACCGTTCGCGACATGCGCCCGAAGTAGCCGTTCTCCAGGTTGATCGGGCCGGGTTCGACGGCATAGCGGTCGGCAAAGGTCTGCCAGAACATTTCATCACGGGCGCGACGGGTGTTATCGGGCATGGGGTACTCGGTCAGGATCAATGGCGGGGGGCGGGTTTGCCATGTTTGGCGCGCAAGGGCTCGAGCAGTTCCGACAAGCCGTTGTGATCGATTTCCTGCATCAGGGCCAACAAGCCACCTAATTCGCCATGAGGAAATCCTTCCCGGGCAAACCAATTCAGGTAGGGGTCGGGCAGGTCGGCAATGATCCGGCCCTTGTATTTGCCAAAGGGCATTTCGCGGGTGATCAGCAGTTCTAGTTTTTCAGGGTTCATCGGTCGGCCGTCAGGATTCAATCTGTACGGAAAATACAGGCATTCTGCATGCAGGCCAATTGACAGTTCATGCAAAAAAAACGGATACAGATTTCGCCTGTAAAATTAAGTCATTGAAATATAAAAATTAAATTGTCGATTCGAAGCTGGCATGCAGGGTGCAACAGTCATTGCATCTTTCATCAACCCGCAAGGAATTGAAAAATGACCGACATGAATAAAGAAGCCATCTCTGTACTCAACGACCTGATTGAAACCAGCAAAGACGGTCAGGAAGGGTTCAAGACTTGCGCTGAAGACATCAAACACCCTGAACTCAAAACGTTGTTCGTTCAGCGTTCTGCCGACTGCGCCACGGCGGCGTCTGAACTGCAATCCGCCGTGCGTTCGATGGGCGGCGATCCAGAAACCTCCACCAGTGTCAGCGGCGATATGCACCGTCGCTGGGTCGACGTGAAGTCGATGTTTACCGGCAAGGACGAAGAGGCTGTCCTGAACGAAGCCGAGCGCGGTGAAGACCATGCGCTGAAGGCTTACCGAGAGGCGATGGAGAAAATCAACAAACACAACCTGGTGGGCATTCGTGACCTGGTTGAACGTCAGTACCACGGCGTGCAACGCAATCATGACCAGGTCAAAGCCCTGCGTAACCAGGCTCGCGCACGCTCGTAAGCGTTCGCTTCCACTAAAAAAACGCCAGCGAGTCTGGCGTTTTTTGTGCCTGCTGGTTCAAGGCAAGGGCATTGTTCAACCGATGCTGATCGCCGGCAAAGTCGGCAGCGTCACGGTCTGCTGCTTGCGCGGTGCCAGGATCTCCGCTTCGCCATCCACCACCAATTCATCACGCTGGTTGAACACGCGGGTGGCAATGCGCACACGAAACTTCGGCAGTTTCTCCAGAATCTCCAGACGCACGGTCAAGGTGTCGCCAATTTTCACCGGTTTCTGAAAGCTCATTTGCTGGCCGATATAAATAGTGCCTGGCCCAGGCAGTTCACAGGCAACCGCTGCGCTGATCAGCGCGCCACTGAACATGCCATGCGCGATGCGCTCCTTGAACATGGTGCCCGCCGCGAACTCGGCGTCCAGGTGCACCGGGTTGTGGTCGCCGGACATGGCGGCGAACAACTGAATGTCGCGCTCCTCGACGGTCTTGCTATAGCTGGCGGTCTGGCCGACTTCGAGGGCTTCGTAAGGGGTATTGGTAACCTGGGTCATCTGTCTCGGTTCCTGTGACGAATAAAAAAATCCACAAAAAAACTATTCCGACCGGGGTGGCCGACGGTGGCTCAATGCCTGGGCGATCCACTGCAACACATCGCTGATCACTTCCTCGCGGTTGCTCTCGTTGAACAGTTCGTGGCGCGCCTGCGGGTAAATAGTCAGGTGCAGGTTCTGGCTGCCCGCCGCACGCAAGGCATCGGCCAGATCTTTCAGACGCTTGCCTTCGCTCACCGGATCACATTCACCGCCAATCACCAGCAACGGCAGGCCCGGATCGATCTGAGCGAGATTGGACGCTTTGCTGATTTGCTGCAACCCACCGAGTAGATCGATCCACATCTGGTTAGTGCAGCGAAAGCCACACAGCGGATCGTTGGCGTACAAATCCACTTCCACCGGGTCGCGACTGAGCCAGTCGAATTGTGTGCGTGCCGGTTTGAATTTTTTGTTGAACGAGCCAAAGGACAGCCATTCGATCAACGCACTACGCCCCTTGGGCCCCTGGCGCAGCTTTTCGAAACGGGCGATCTGGCGCGCCGCGCGATAGAGCGTCACGGGCTGGAAATTCGAACCGCTGAGCACCGCGCCGTGCAGGCTGGCGCTGTGATGCAGCAGGTAAGCCTGGGCGATGTAGCTGCCCATGCTGTGACCGAGCAACACGATCGGCACACCAGGATGCTGTTGACCGATGTGCTGGTTGAGGCTGGCGAGGTCGCCGACGACTTTGCACCAGCCATCGTCATCGGCGAAATGGCCGAGTGTGCCGTTTTCGGCGGTTTTGCCATGTCCACGCTGATCCGGCGCATAGACGCCGTAACCGTGCTCGCAGAATTTTTCCGCCAGCCGGGCGTAGCGACCGCTGTGCTCGGCCATGCCGTGAGCCAGCAGAATGACCGCGTGTAATGGCGCGGCGGGCAGCCACTGGTTGACGAACAGGCGGCTATGGTCAGTCGCGGTCAGCCAGAACGTGTCGTGGATCATGTCGATTCCTTTGCATGGGGCTGCATGTGGCATGGGCGTGGTTGCATTGTATAGCGCATCCCGCGCGTCCCGTCTGATCAGGCCACGCCACGGCGGGAAGATTCACACGATCAATGAGGCGCGTGCGCATATTTGCCTGAATCGCCATAGCTGCTAGTGTCCGTGAAGCTCCGCTTTTCGCTTTTGTTTTTGAACAAGGGCGCAACAGCGGCCCCGGATAGGCTCAGGTAAAGAGGATAAGAACAATGCAACCTGATTTCTGGAATGACAAACGCCCGGCCGGCGTGCCCCTGGACATAGACCTTGGGGCTTACAAGTCGGTGATCGAGGTGTTCGAGCGTTCCTGCAAGAAATTTGCTGACCGCCCGGCATTCAGCAACATGGGCGTGACCCTGACCTACGCCGAACTGGAACGCCAGAGCCTGGCATTCGCTGCTTACCTGCAAGCCCACACCGACCTGGTGCCGGGGGATCGCATCGCGGTGCAGATGCCCAACGTCCTGCATTATCCGATTGCCGTATTCGGTGCCTTGCGTGCCGGGTTGATCGTGGTCAACACCAACCCGTTGTACACCGCGCGGGAGATGCGTCATCAGTTCAAGGATTCCGGTGCCCGGGCACTGGTGTACCTGAACATGTTCGGGCAGAAAGTCCAGGAAGTGCTGCCCGACACCGACATCCAGTACCTGATCGAAGCGAAAATGGGCGACCTGATGCCGGCCGCCAAGGGCTGGCTGGTCAATACCATGGTCAGCAAGGTCAAGAAAATGGTCCCGGCGTATGCCCTGCCACAGGCCATTTCGTTCAAGAGCGCATTGCGCATGGGGCGTGGCCTGGGCATCAAGCCGCTGAAAGTCGGCCTCGACGACATCGCCGTGTTGCAATACACCGGCGGCACCACCGGTTTGGCCAAGGGCGCCATGCTGACCCACGGCAACCTGGTGGCGAACATGCAGCAGGCGCGTGCCTGCCTCGGGCAGTTCGGTGCCGACGGTCAGCCACTGCTGCGTGAAGGTCAGGAAGTGATGATCGCGCCACTGCCGCTGTACCACATCTATGCATTCACGGCGAACTGCATGTGCATGATGGTGACCGGCAACCACAACGTGCTGATCACTAATCCGCGAGACATTGGCGGCTTCATCAAGGAGCTCAAGAACTGGCGTTTCTCGGCGTTGCTGGGGCTCAACACCTTGTTCGTCGCCCTGATGGATCACCCGGACTTCAAGACCCTGGATTTCTCCAGCCTCAAGCTCACCAACTCCGGCGGCACGGCGCTGGTCAAGGCCACCGCCGAGCGCTGGGAGCAGATGACCGGTTGCCGTATCACTGAAGGTTACGGCCTGACCGAAACCTCGCCGGTGGCCTGCACCAATCCTTATGGTGATCAATCGCGAATCGGCACGGTCGGCCTGCCGGTACCGGGCACTTCGCTGAAAGTGATCAACGATGAAGGCGTCGAGCAACCGTTGGGCGAGCGCGGCGAACTGTGCATCAAAGGCCCGCAAATCATGAAGGGTTACTGGCAGAAGCCCGACGCCACCGCTGAAGTGCTGGATGCCGAGGGCTGGTTCAAGTCCGGCGACATCGCGGTGATCGACCCGGACGGTTTTGTGCGCATCGTCGATCGCAAGAAGGACATGATCATCGTGTCGGGTTTCAACGTGTACCCGAACGAGATCGAAGACGTGGTGATGGCGCATCCGAAAGTCGCCAACTGCGCGGTCATCGGTGTGCCGGACGAGCGGTCGGGCGAGGCGGTGAAGTTGTTTGTGGTGGCCCGCGAAGCCGGGGTCAGCCTTGAGGAGTTGAAGGCTTACTGCAAGGAGAACTTCACGGCGTACAAAGTGCCCAAGCACATCGTGTTACGTGAGTCGTTGCCAATGACGCCGGTCGGGAAGATTCTGCGGCGGGAGCTGCGCGATATCGCGTAATCGATGAATGGCCGCGTTTCACGCGGATCGCGGGCAAGCCATGCTCCTACAGGTTCCATTATCGTCCACATAGAATGTGATCGACACGGAACCTGTAGGAGCAAGGCTTGCCCGCGATGCTTTTAAAGATCTGGAAAGGCCCTGTTTCAGGGGCTTTCAAGGCTTTATAGGATTTTTGCTCTAAAATGACCGCTAGCAATTCTTGAGTCACAATTGTGACCGTAGGGGCCGATTTTGGCTCTAGTCGACCCTTGGCAAAGCTGCTACTCTCGGCGCGCTTTGTGCTTCTCGGCCTGTGTAAAAGCCCAGATTCACCAATGACCAAACACCAATAATAATCGCATCAAATGCGGTGCTGAATTCGCGTTGCTGAGGAGTGGGCTTCCATGATCGAAGACTTTTGGAAGGATAAGTACCCAGCTGGGATTGCTGCCGAGATCAATCCAGACGAGTACCCGAATATTCAGGCAGTGTTGAAGCAATCCTGCCAACGCTTCGCCAACAAGCCGGCATTCAGCAACCTGGGCAAGACACTCACCTACGGTGAACTGTACGAATTGTCCGGTGCCTTTGCCGCTTACCTGCAACAGCATACCGACTTGCAGCCGGGCGATCGAATCGCCGTGCAATTGCCTAACGTGCTGCAGTACCCGGTTGCCGTCTTCGGTGCCATCCGCGCCGGGCTGATCGTGGTCAACACCAACCCGCTGTACACCGCGCGGGAAATGGAACACCAATTCAACGACTCCGGTGCCAAAGCCCTGGTCTGCCTGGCCAACATGGCACACCTGGCGGAAACCGTCGTTCCGAAAACCGGCGTCAAGCACGTGATCGTCACGGAAGTGGCCGACCTGTTGCCACCGCTCAAGCGCCTGCTGATCAACAGCGTCATCAAGTACGTGAAGAAGATGGTCCCGGCGTATCACTTGCCCAAAGCCGTCAAGTTCAACGACGTGCTGAGCAAGGGGCATGGCCAGCCAGTGGCTGAAGCCAACCCGGCCAGCAGCGATGTCGCGGTGCTGCAATACACCGGCGGCACTACCGGCGTGGCGAAAGGGGCGATGCTGACCCACCGCAACCTCGTGGCCAACATGCTGCAATGCAAGGCGCTGATGGGCTCCAACCTCAATGAAGGTTGCGAGATCCTGATCACGCCGCTGCCGCTGTACCACATTTATGCGTTCACCTTCCATTGCATGGCGATGATGCTGATCGGCAACCACAACATCCTGATCAGCAACCCGCGCGACCTGCCGGCGATGGTCAAGGAACTGTCGAAGTGGAAGTTCAGCGGTTTCGTCGGCCTCAACACCTTGTTCGTGGCCCTGTGCAATAACGAAGGCTTCCGCAAGCTGGATTTCTCGGCGCTGAAAGTTACCCTGTCCGGTGGCATGGCCCTGCAACTGGCTGCCGCCGAACGCTGGAAAGCGGTCACTGGCTGCTCCATCTGCGAAGGTTACGGCATGACCGAAACCAGCCCGGTGGCCACCGTCAATCCGATCCAGAACATCCAGATCGGCACCATCGGCATCCCGGTCCCGTCGACCCGTTGCAAAGTCATTGACGATGCCGGCGTGGAACAGCCGCTGGGCGAAATCGGCGAGCTATGTGTCAAAGGCCCGCAGGTCATGAAGGGTTACTGGCAGCGCCAGGAAGCCACCGATGAAATGCTCGACAGCGAAGGCTGGTTGAAGACCGGTGACATCGCGCTGATCCAGCCTGATGGCTACCTGCGCATTGTCGATCGCAAGAAAGACATGATCCTGGTCTCCGGTTTCAACGTGTACCCGAACGAACTGGAAGACGTGCTCGCGACCCTGCCGGGCGTGCTGCAATGTGCGGCCATTGGCGTGCCGGACGAGAAGTCGGGCGAGGCGATCAAGATCTTTATCGTCGCCAAACCGGGCGTGACGCTGACCAAAGAGCAAGTGATGGAGCACATGCGTGCCAACGTCACCGGCTACAAGGTGCCGCGTGCCGTCGAGTTCCGCGATGCGCTGCCGACCACCAACGTTGGCAAGATTCTGCGTCGTGAACTGCGCGATGAAGAGTTGAAGAAAATCGCCGCGAAAAAGGTCGGCGCGTAACACACAAAAAGCCCCGCAGATGCGGGGCTTTTTGTTGCCAACCTGATTGTTCCCACGCTCTGCGTGGTAACGCATCCCGGGACGCTCTGCGTCCCGGCATTGGACGCGGAGCGTCCGGGGCGGCATTCCTACGCAGAGCGTGGGAACGATCTCTTAACGAACTGGCGCTCTCTTAGAGGCGGAACGGCGCGAAGTTGACGTTGGTGCCCGCCGGGCGCATGTCCTGCAAGTACGAATCCTTGTCGGCACTCAGCTCCAGGCTCAAGGCCGCCTTGCGCTTGCCTTCATTGCGCACCACCAGGCCTTCAAGCTTCTCGCGCAGGAACACGGTCGGCACTTTCAGGTGCAGCAACTCGTCGGTGTCCGGCGTGTGCATCAGCAAGTGAACCCATTCGTACTGACCAACGGCCAGGCGCGCGACCGGGATATCGAACCACCAGATGTTGCGGTTGCGGTTCAATTCGGTGAAATGGCAGTTGTTGACGCCCAGCACGGCACCGCCAAGTTCCTGGTTTCTGCGGGCAATGGCCTGCTTTTTATCAAGTTTCATAACATTCCTACGGGGTTGGATCGTCAGCGCCATGGCCTGAATACGTTGCGCATTCTCGGGTGTTGGTCGGCAAACATAAAGCCCAACCTGCTGAGATCGACGAAATGGGCGGCACAAATAAATGAAACTCCGCGCAAATGCCCCCGGTCAATCCTTGTGTAACGACTTTTTCTCATTGAAACGTTCACAGGAGAATCACCATGAGCAGCACGGGCGATAAAGTAAAAGGCCTGGCCAATGAAGCCGCCGGCAACGTCAAGCAAGGCGTCGGCAAGGCCACCGGTAACGAAAAAATGCGCTCCGAAGGCGTGATGCAGGAAAGGAAAGGCGAGGCCCAGCAAGCGATCGGCAAAGCCAAGGATGCGCTCAAAAAAGGCATCGACAAGGCGTGATCCGACGTGTGAAACGTCTTGCAAACGGCCATCCATCGATGGCCGTTTTTGTGTCAGCCTGAACTTGAACGAGGAAATTGTTTCAAAGTCGCCAAGTAGGCTACTTTGTTGTAGAAATCAGCCCCCTGAGTCGCCACGACTTCCAACCCCTCTTGCGGCGAATGGAGACGCTAATGATTTTCCCGGACATGAGAGGCCTGCCCCTGCACCGTGTGATGATGCGCACGGTCACCGAGTTCATCGACGATGAGATGTCGACCTATGCCTCGGCGCTGGCCTATCAAATGTTGTTTTCGCTGTTTCCCTTCATCCTGTTCCTGATTGCCCTGATCGGTTTCCTGCACCTGCCGGACTTTTTCTCCTGGCTACGCCTGCAATCGGAACTGGTCTTGCCGCCCCAGGCGCTGGAACAGGTCAACCCGGTGATTGACCAGCTCCAGCAATCCAAGGGCGGCTTGCTCTCGGTGGGTATCGTGATTGCGCTGTATACCGCCTCTGCCGGTGTGCGGCTGATGATGAGTGCGATGAACGCCGCCTACGATGTGGTCGAAGGCCGGCCGATATGGAAGCGTTTTCCACTGTCGGTCATTTACACCGTCGGCATTGCCGGGATGCTGCTGGCCGCCGCCGCGCTGATGGTCCTCGGGCCGCAAGTCATGGGCTGGATTGCCTCGCAAGTTGGCCTTGAAGACTTTATCGTCACCTTGTGGACCATCGTTCGCTGGCCGGTCATCGTGATTCTGTTGATGGTCGCGGTGGCGCTGATCTACTACGTCATGCCCGATGTCAAACAGGAGTTTCGCTTCATCACCCCGGGCTCGGTGCTGGCGGTGGTGGTGTGGATCATCGCGTCGCTGGGCTTTGGTTTGTACGTCAAGGAGTTCGCCAACTACAACGCCATGTATGGCAGTATCGGCGCGATCATCGTGCTGTTGCTGTACTTCTATATTTCCGCCGCAGTGCTGTTGCTCGGTGCGGAGATGAATGCGGTGATCGAGCACATGTCGCGCGAGGGCAAGGACCCGGGCGAGAAGGTTGCCGGCGAGCACGGTCCTGGCCACGAAGAGAAACATCACGTTTCCGGGCTGGGACGCGATCATTCGGTTAAAACACCCACTGACGAAGTCATCAAATGATCCGTGAAATCCTGAAAATGGGCGATGAGCGCCTGCTGCGCATTGCTCCGCCGGTGCCAGCCGAAATGTTCGACAGCCCCGAGCTGTGGCAACTGATCGCCGACATGTTCCAGACCATGGAAAGCGTCGGTGGGGTCGGCCTGGCGGCGCCGCAAATCGGTGTCGACCTGCAACTGGTGATCTTCGGTTTCGAGCACAGCGAGCGCTATCCCGACGCCGAATCGGTGCCGCAGACAATTCTGATCAACCCGTTGATCACGCCGCTGAGCCCGTTGATGGAGGAGGGGTTCGAAGGCTGCCTGTCGGTGCCGGGCCTGCGTGGCGCGGTACAGCGTTACCAACAGATTCGTTACGAGGGTGTCGACCCCAAGGGCCAACCCATTGTGCGCATCGCTTCAGGGTTTCATGCCCGCGTGGTGCAGCATGAATGCGATCACCTGATCGGCCGTCTGTACCCGTCGCGTATTACCGACTTCAGCAAGTTCGGGTTTACCGAAGTCATGTTCCCGGACCTTGATCCGAACGCCGACGATTGATCCTGTAGGCGCCCCCAATCCTTGTAGGAGCGGCGGTGTGTTCAGGTTGTGCGCGGTTCCAGCCCCATCGCAATCATCGGTTTGCTGCGGGCATAGCGGCTCAGGCGTTCGACCATGGCATAAGGCATCTGTGGATCGAAAGCAAAGCCGCGACGTTCATAAAAATCACGCAAATCGGGGTGGCAAAACAGCCACACCGGCAGTTCAAGGTCCTTGACCGCCGCCGCAATCAACGCACCGGCCACCCCTTGTTCGCGACAGGCCGGATCAACAAACAGCCCCGTCAACCAATGCCCGCCCGCTACCGGCCGCAAACACAATGCGCCGACGATTTCTTCGCGCCGGGCGACCCACAATTGAGCGTCGCGCACGGCTTTCATCGACGATTGGTGAGCGCGATAAAACTTGTTCATCAGCGGCCATAGCGGCTCGTCGAGCAAGGTGTACTGAGTGTCTGGCATGGTTTGGGCTGTCGGTGTGCAAAGCGGGCGATTATAAAAGAACGCGCGCGCAACGATAGGTGTATACCTGATCTCACATCCCTGTGAGTGGAGTACGCATCATGTCCAAAGGTATGGATTCGAAGAAAGCAGCGAAGAAAAAGCCGGCGAAAACCGCCATCGAAAAGCGCGCAGACAAGAAGGCCAAGAAGGTGGATGTGTTCGGTCATTGATCCTGCGACAAGGGAGCCCGGCAATCGGGCTCCTGCGGCACGTCTAACGAAATAACCAAATAATCTGCAAGATTTCCCAAGGCTATTGCACAGAAGGGGACTGGTCCCGATCTGAGCAACGCCATGCCCCATTACTTCGACAGTGCCCATCGAGAAGAAATCGAAACCCTGCGTCAACGTCTGACGGCCCGCACCGAATGGCCGACCTGGCTGTTGTTGATCGGCGTGTACGGCGGCTGGTTGAGTATTGTCCTGGCGGGTGACCGTTTGGGCGTGTGGTGGAGCACCCTGCTACTGATTCCGTTGCTGGTGCTGTGGTTGTCGGTGCAGCACGAATTGCTGCACGGTCACCCGACCCGTTGGACCTCGCTGAACAAAGTCCTCGGTTATGCGCCGTTCGCCGTCTGGTATCCCTACACCCTTTATCGCGACAGCCATTTGCTGCATCACCGCGACGAAGACCTGACCCTGCCGGGTCGCGATCCGGAAAGTCGCTACCTGAGCGTCGAACAGTGGCAGGGCCGTTCGCTGTTCGAACAGGGCCTGCACTGGCTGAACAAAACCGTCCTGGGGCGCTTGATTCTCGGTGCGCCGCTGGCCTTGCTGGCACTGGCCCGGGAGGAGTGGCAGCGACTGAAAGCCGGTCAGCGACAGGCGTGGCTGATGTGGCTGAGCCATGGCGCACTGACGATTCTGATGCTGGTGTTCATCGCCCGCTACAGCGTGTTGCCGGTGTGGCATTACCTGTTCCTGATCAGCGTGCCGGCGCTGTCGATTGCGATGATTCGCTCCTATTATGAGCATCGCCCGCATGCCGAACCCGAGCAGCGTACGGTGCTCAATGAGGCCGGGTGGCCGTGGCGCTGGTTGTTTCTGAACCTCAATTTTCATCTGGTGCATCACGACTTGCCGGGGTTGGCGTGGTACGACTTGCCGCGTGCTTACCGGGCACGCCGCGAGCAGTGGCTGGCGCGCAGTGGCGGATTTCTGGTGCAGGGTTATGGGCAGTTGTGGCGTGAGAACGGTGTGAGGGCCATCGACAGCCCACAGCATCCGTTTAGCTAATGCATAGTCACCATTGAACCCTGTGGGAGCGGGCTTGCCCGCGATCGCTTTTTCACATCCAACGCATCTGATGACTGGTCTAACGCTATCGCGGGCGAGCCCGCTCCCACAGGGTTATTGGTTGTCTGGAAGATTTCGATGACTCAACACATTGCCGAATTACTGATGTACGTCGCGCCAGAGCCGATCCGCCAGGCCAATGAACGCTGGTTGACGCGAATCCTTGAACGGCTCGGCAGCGATCGTCTTGATGCCAAAGACCTGTCACTGACAGACCTCTGGCTCTCTCCGCATCTGCTGCTGACCCAAACCTGCGGCTATCCGCTGATGACGGCGCTGCGCGGGCGGGTCCGGGTGATCGGACGGCCTCGCTATGAACTGCCGGACAGCAGCGGCGGCAACCATTGCAGCGTGCTGTTGAGTCGTGCCGATGACGCTCGGCGGACCTTGCCTGACTTTCGCGACAGTCGTGGCGTGATCAATGGCGAAGATTCCAACAGCGGCATGAACCTGCTGCGGCATCGACTGGCACCGCTGCATCGCGACGGCCAGTTCTTTGCCAGCGTGGCCATCAGCGGCAGCCACCGCGAAAGCCTGCGCTGGCTGCGTGAAGACCTGGCCGACCTGGCGGCCATTGATAGCGTCACTTACGCCTGTCTGGCGCGGTACGCCGAAGAAGAGGTCGCGGGGCTGCACGTCATCGCGCGCAGTGCATTGAGTCCGACGTTGCCCTTTATCACGACGGCGGCGGCGAGTGATCAACAGGTTGAACAGCTTCGGCTCGTCATGAATCAAACCTTGAAAGAATTGCCTGACGTCGTCGAAATCCTGGGACTTGAGGAAGTACTGCCCGCAGAGGAACGCGACTATCAGGTGGTACTCGACTACCAGCAAGAGGCTGAAATGTCGGGTTATGGTCGCTTGCGTTGAAATTCTTAAAAAGCATATAAAAATGCTTTTTAAATATTATTAAAGAATAAGGCTCCTTGTTAGGATCGCACCACCGGATCACCGGACATTCAGCGACCCCTAACCCAGGAGCCCCTATGTCCGGCCCCGATCTATCCCATCGTCACTCTGTGGACGGCTTGTTCCGCGCCCACTACCGCTGGCTCTGCACTTACCTGCGCCGTCATCTGCAGGACGTGGCGGGCGCCGAAGATATTGCCGCCGACACCTTCGTACAACTGCTTGAAGCGCCCGGTCTGAGCGCGATTCGCCAACCCCGCGCCTTGCTTACCACCATCGCCCAACGCCTGCTCTATCAGCGCTGGCGGCGTGCGGATCTGGAGCGCCTGCATCTGCAGCAGATCGATGCGGATTGCGCCGCTTCGCCCGAAGAACTCGCGCAGGTCTCACAAGCCTTGAACCGCCTCGATCACAGCCTGCAGCGTTTGCCGGGCAAGGTCCGTTCGACCTTCCTGCTGGCTCGCGTCGACGGTTTGACCTACCCGCAAATCGCCGTCGAGCTGGGCATTTCCCAGCGTTCGGTCAGCGTTTACATGACCCGCTCCCAAGCGCTGTGCGATCGCCACAGCGCCAACCAATTCCTGTTAGACAAGAGGTCCGCATGAGATCGATCAAAACCCTGCTCGGCAGTTCGCTGTTGGCGCTGAGCCTTAGCGTCGGCGCGGTCTCGGCGACGGAGAAAACCGCGCCGATTCACTTCGGCGACATCACGTGGGAGAGCGGCAGCCTCATCACCGAAATCCTGCGCCTGATTGTCGAGAAAGGTTACGGCTACCCGACCGACACGTTGCCGGGCAGCACCGTCAGTCTTGAGGCGGCGCTGGCCAAAAACGACATTCAGGTGATCGGCGAAGAGTGGGCCGGGCGCAGTCCGGCGTGGGTCAAGGCCTCTGTCGAGGGCAAGGTGTTTGGTTTGGGTGATACCGTCAAAGGTGCCACCGAAGGTTGGTGGGTGCCGGAATACGTGATCAAGGGCGACCCGGAACGGGGCATCAAACCGTTGGCTCCGGAGCTGAAATCCGTCGCAGACCTGGCGAAGTACAAGGATGTGTTTCGCGACCCGGAAGACCCGAGCCGCGGTCGTTTCCTCAATAGCCCTACTGGCTGGACGTCGGAGATCGTCAACAGCCAGAAGCTCAAGGCGTATGACCTGACCGCCAGCTACGTCAACTTCCGCACCGGCTCGGGTGCGGCGCTGGATGCCGAGGTCGCTTCATCGATCCGCCGTGGCAAACCGGTGTTGTTCTACTACTGGTCGCCAACACCGCTGTTGGGGCGCTTCAAACTGGTGAAACTGGACGAGCCGCCGTTCGACGCCGACGCCTGGAAGACCTTGGCTGATGCCAGCAATCCCAATCCCAAGGGCACGCGCTCGATGCCTGCCAGCCTGGCCATCGGTGTGTCTGCGCCGTTCAAGGCGCAGTACCCGGACCTGGTGGCGTTCTTTGAAAAGGTCGATTTGCCGATCGATTTGCTGAACCGGACGCTGGGGCAAATGAGCGAAAAACGCCTGCCACCGCGTGAGGTGGCGCAGGCGTTTTTACGTGAGCAGCCGCAGGTGTGGAAGGCTTGGGTGCCGGGGGAGGTGGCGACCAAGGTGAGTGCAAGCTTGTAGTTTATCGGGCACGTCGTCGATGCGATCAGCCAGTTCAACTCGACGTTGAAACTGAACTGATTCTCGCAGCGACACATTCGCTGTAGCAGCTGGCGCAGCCTGCGTTCGGTTGCGCAACAGCCGTAAAATCCGAATGCCCAGTTCTTCTGTCGGACCGCGTAAACCGGATTTACGGCTGCTGCGCAACCGAACGCAGGCTGCGCCAGCGGCTACAAAACGGGTGTGGTATGTGTGGTTAAAGCGATGCCAGGAACTTGTCGACTACTTGAGTGCCACTTTTTTCGCTACTGCCGGCTTCTTTCTCGACCTGCGCCAGTTTCATCTTGTCCTGCAGGCGATCGGCGATTTCCTGGGCGACTGCCTGTTGTTTCTCCGGCGGCATGGCTTTCAAGTCTTCCTCGGTAATGCCCATCTCCTTCAGGATACTGTCGCGCAGACGCTGTTCCGGCGTTTTGCTCATGTAGTCCTTGAAGTCGGTCATGGCCGCGCTGTCGGAGGACTGGGCTTTGACATCGGCCGGAACTTTGGACGGATCGGCGGCTTGCAGCGCCACGCGGGTCTTGGCGAACGCTTCATCAACGTTGTCGCTGATTTTGCTCGCCTCACTGACTTGTTGCGTGGCCTGTTGGGTCGCGGACGATTGCACCTGCGCCTGCACGTTGGTTTGCAGAGCCTGCATCATTGCACCCTGCAAGCCGCTTTGCAGACCGGCGGCGGCTTCGGCGGCCGGATCTTCGCCGGGACGCTTGGGCAGGGGAAGCATTTGGACTTGTTTTGCACTGACCAACATGATGGGTAGACCTGTGGGTAATGGCTGACCGATGGGCAGGAGCAAATACTGTGCCGCAGCGCAAAGCCTCGGGTTTGCAAAGGCTTTGCAAGGGGAGGGCGCAGGTCCGGCGGTCAGGGGTTGCCGTCAGGCGGCAGAGATCTACCGCCGCGCCGTCAAGGCAGGCCGTTACATCCGTGTTTCAAGAAGCCCTGGCGTTGGGCCAGGCGCTGAAAATACTCGTCGATGACGGGGAAGTCCGGCCGTTCCATCGGCGTCATCAACCAGCGATTGACGGACAGCCCGACGACAATGTCCGCCAGCGTGAACTCGGACCCGGTGACAAACGCCCCGGTTGCCGAGAGCTGATGGGCAAGAATGTCCATCTTCTGGTTCCAGCCACGCAGGCCGACGGCGATGCGATGCGGGTCCTGATATTCCGGGTCTTTGCGCACCAATGCGCTAAACGCGTAGCTCCAGGACGAATTGAGGTCGGTTGCTTGCCAATCCATCCATTGCTCCACGCGCGCGCGCGCCAGCGGTTCGTGTGGCAGCAGGTGAGTGTTGTGGTGTTTGCCGGTCAGATAGCGGCAGATGGTGTTGGATTCCCACAGCACGACGGTGCCGTCGATGATGACCGGCACCTGGGCATTGGGGTTGAACCTGAGGAATTCCGGGCTATGGGTTGAGGCAAAACCGCTGCCCCAGTCCTCGCGTTCGTAGGCGATGCCCAGTTCCTCGCAGGTCCAGAGGACTTTTCTGACATTGATTGACGAGGCTTTGCCGAGAATCTTCAGTACAGGGTCCATTGAGCTACTCCGTTAGCGAATACGCTTCGGGACTTTAAGGTTAGTTGAAAACGTAATCACGTGCTTTCGCGCACCTTCAACTCAAACCCCATGTCTTGCACCGGTTTGGCCACGCTATTCCCGGCCATCAGGGTCAGCATCAATTCCGCCGAGCGCCGGCCGATGGCCTCTCGCGGTGTGTTGATGCTGCTCAGGCGCGGGACCATGTGGGCGGAGGCGGGCAGGTCGTTGAAGCCGAGGATGGCTATTTGTTCCGGCACCTTGATGCCATGGCGCAGGGCTTCGAGCAGTGCGCCCTGGGCCAGGTCGTCGTTGCCGAAAAAGATCGCATCGACATCGGGGTGACTGGCCAGCAGTTGCAGGAACAGTTCGCCGCCTAATCCGACGGAGGAGGCGCGCGGGGTCAGCACTTCCAGATCAGGGTCGTACAAACCGGCCTTTTGCAGGGCTTTGCGAAAACCCTCGCCGCGCAACAAGGTGCGCTGGTCCAGTTGTGCGCCGATGTAGGCCAAGCGCTTGCGGCCACGGGACAGCAAGTGCCCGGCAGCGGTTTCGCCGGCCGCCAGTTGTGAGAAGCCGACGCAGTTCACGCCGGCCGCGCTGTCCAGTTCCATCATGTACACGCACGGGATGTTGCTCGCCTCGATCATCCGCCGCGAACTTTCGGTGCGGTCGAAACCGGTCAGCAACAGACCGCGAGGCTGATACGCCATGTAGTTGCGCAGCAGGTTTTCTTCTTCATCGCGCGAGTAATGGAAGTTGCCGATCAACACTTCGAAGCCTTTGGGGCGCAAAACCTGATGAATGGCTTCCAGGGTGTCGATGAACAGCAAGTTGGATAATGAAGGCACCAACACCACCACCGAATGGCTCTGGGCCGAGGCCAGGGCGCGGGCGGCGGGGTTGACCACGTAGTTGAGTTCCAGCGCGGCTTTCTGGACTTTTTCCACCAGTTCGGTGGCCACCGTGCTGACGCCACGCAGGGCGCGGGAGGCGGTGATCGGGCTGACGCCGGCCAGTCGGGCAACTTCATTGAGGGTAGGGCGGCCAGTGGTGCGCGTATTTTTATCGTTTTTAGTTGGGGTCATCGACGGCTTGCCAAACAAAATTCAAGGCACTAAGGTAGCGCTGTCCCGAAGCAGCTGCAAATGCGTAAGCGAGTTTTGCCTGAACCTCGCTTCTTGGCGTTGGGAACGAACATGCTGCAACCCACAAAAATGACAAGAAGGCGTCGGCAACTACTGCTTTTGGTCTAGTGTCATAACTGGCAAAGGTAGCGCTGTCTGCGCGCTGAGGTGTTACATGAATCATCCCATCACCGCCCTGGTCATCATGGGCGTTGCCGGTTGCGGCAAGACGTGCGTCAGCGAGGCCTTGTGCCAACTCAGCGGCGCCACTGCCATTGAAGGCGATACTTTCCACCCTGCCGCCAATATCGAAAAGATGAGCGCGGGTATCCCCCTGAACGACGAAGACCGTGCCGGCTGGCTCGACAGCCTGTGCGATGAACTGCGCCGCATCGATGCCAAGGGCGAACGCCCGGTGCTGACGTGCTCGGCCCTCAAGCACATTTATCGCGAGCGCTTGCGCAGTGCCTTGCCGGGCCTGGGTTTCGTGTTCCTTGAACTGACCCCTGAAGTCGCCGCTGACCGCGTGTCCCACCGCCCGGGCCACTTCATGCCGTCGACATTGATCGAAAGCCAGTTCGCCACCCTCGAATCGCCCGTGGGCGAGCCGTTGACCCTGGCGCTGGATGCATCGGTCTACAGCGTCGAGCAATTGGCCGCACAGGCGCATGTCTGGTGGCAGGCCCATGGCCTGAAACACGCTGTATGAGCGTTCCCGGAAAAGATAGCGCTGTCCTGATGGCGTGCGAATTACCCGCTTTAATAACAACAACAACCAGGAGACACCCCTAATGTTTGGCATGTCCCACGAGACGTTCCTGCTGCTCGATGCAGTGGTCACGGTGATCGGGCTTATCGTCTTGATCACCAAGTTCAAGTTGCACCCATTCCTCGCACTGATCATCGCCGCAGCCTTCCTCGGGCTGACCTCCGGCATGCCGATAGGCACCATCATCAAGGCGTTCCAGGACGGCTTCGGTGGCGTGCTGGGTTTCGTCGGCATCATCCTCGCGCTGGGCACCATGCTCGGCAAAATGATGGCCGAATCAGGCGGTGCGGATCAGATTGCGCAGACGTTGATCCGCGCCTTCGGCAAGGACAAGGTGCAGTGGGCGATGATGTTCGCCGCGTTCCTGGTCGGCATTCCGCTGTTCTTCGAAATCGGCTTTGTGCTGCTGATTCCGCTGGTGTTCATCGTGGCCCGCCGCACCGGCGTGTCGATCATCAAGATCGGTATCCCGTTGCTGGCCGGCCTGTCCGCCGTACACGGCCTGGTGCCGCCGCACCCGGGTCCGCTGCTGGCGATCGGTGTGTTCGGTGCCGACATTGGTAAAACCATTCTGTACGGCCTGATCGTTGCGTTGCCAACCGCCATCATCGCTGGCCCGATCTTCGGTACGTTCATTGCCAAGCACATTCCCGGTCATCCGAACCAGGAGCTGGTGGATCAACTGGCGCGCGAAACGGATTCGGCTGAACTGCCGAGCTTCGGCATCACGCTGGTGACCGTGCTGCTGCCGGTGTTCCTGATGCTGCTCAAGACGTTTGCCGACGTGGTGCTGCCCGATGGCAACATCTTCCGCGCTTTCATGGACCTGATCGGTCACCCGATTTCGGCATTGCTGCTGGCATTGCTGCTGTCGCTGTACACCTTCGGCTACAAGCAGGGCATCGGTTCCAGCCAAATGATGAAATGGCTGGACGCGAGCCTGGCGCCGACCGCCGCGATCATTCTGATCATCGGTGCCGGTGGTGGCTTCAAGCAGATGCTGGTGACCAGCGGTGTGGGTGACGTGATCGGCCACATGGCGGTGAATGCACAGATTTCGCCGATTCTGTTGGCGTGGCTGGTGGCGGCGGTGATTCGTATCGCGACCGGTTCGGCGACCGTGGCAACCATTACTGGCGCAGGCATTGTGGTGCCGGTGGTGGGGATGATTCCGGGTGTGAACCGTGAGCTGCTGGTATTGGCCACCGGTGCCGGTTCGTTGATCCTGTCTCACGTCAACGACGCGGGCTTCTGGCTGGTGAAGCAGTACTTCAACATGACCGTGGCGGAAACCTTCAAGACCTGGACCGCGATGGAAACCATCCTGTCCGTGGTTGCGCTGGGCTTTATCTTGTTGCTGTCGATGTTCGTGTAAGTCGATTAGCAGACACAAAAAAACCGCAGCGATGCGGTTTTTTTGTGGGTGATCGATTTCAAGGCTGAACACAATAATGATCGTTCCCACGCTCTGCGTGGGAATGCCACCATGGACGCTCCGCGTCCACTGTGACGCAGAGCGTCACCGGATTCATTCCCACGCTGGAGCGTGGGAACGATCATGGGTCAGGCGTTGGTTTTCGGTGCCAGCCCATCCGCCCTGAACATCCCGCGAATCCCGCGCACCGCCTGACGAATCCGGTCCTGGTTTTCGATCAGCGCGAAGCGCACATGGTCGTCCCCATACTCACCAAACCCCACGCCTGGCGAAACGCAGACCTTGGCCTCGGCCAGCAGTTTCTTGGCGAATTCCAGCGAGCCGAGGTGCGCATACGCCTCGGGAATCTTGGCCCAGACGTACATCGACGCCTTCGGGTTCTCGACCATCCAGCCCAGTTCATGCAGGCCTTTGACCAGCACGTTACGCCGCTGCCGATACTGCTCGGCGATGTCCTTGACGCATTGCTGGTCGCCTTCCAGCGCCGCAATGGCCGCGACTTGCAGCGGAGTGAACGTGCCGTAGTCGTGGTAACTCTTGATCCGCGCCAAGGCGTTGACCAGTTCCGGATTGCCGACCATGAAACCGATCCGCCAACCCGCCATGTTGTAGCTCTTGGACAGGGTGAAAAACTCCACCGCAATGTCCTTGGCGCCCGGCACTTGCATGATCGAGGGGGCTTTCCAGCCGTCGTAGACGATGTCGGCGTAAGCCAGGTCGTGCACCACCAAAACGTCGTACTGCTTGGCGAGGGCGATTACGCGCTCAAAGAAATCCAGCTCCACACATTGAGCAGTAGGGTTGGACGGGAAGCCGAGGATCATCATTTTCGGTTTCGGGATCGAGCCGCGAATCGCCCGTTCCAGTTCGGCGAAGAAGTCCACGCCCGGAATCAATGGCACCGAACGCACCTGGGCGCCGGCAATCACGGCACCGTAGATGTGGATCGGGTAGCTGGGGTTGGGCACCAGCACGGTGTCGCCCTGATCGAGGGTGGCCAGCATCAAGTGCGCCAGGCCTTCCTTGGAACCGATGGTGACGATGGCTTCGCTTTCCGGGTCGATGTCGACCTCGTAGCGATCCTTGTACCAGTTGGAAATCGCCCGGCGCAGACGCGGAATGCCCTTGGACGTCGAGTAGCCGTGGGTGTCTTCGCGCTGGGCGACCTGCACGAGTTTTTCGACAATGTGCGGCGGAGTCGGGCCGTCAGGGTTGCCCATGCTCAAGTCAATGATGTCTTCGCCACGACGACGGGCGGCCATCTTCAGCTCGGCAGTGATGTTGAACACGTAAGGGGGGAGTCGATCGATGCGCGCAAAGCGGCGCGGCGAACCTTGTTCGGCCATTGTTGCCTCGAATAACGTAAGCGCCCGGAACCGTCCGAGCGACGCTGGCCACTGCGGTGGCCTGTTGCGGAAGATAAGGGCTGATGTGGCACACTGTCCAGCCACTGTGTAAACAAATTTGTCCGAAGGAAATCGGTTGATGGAATTCACCAGCGGCTTCTTGCTGAGCCTTTCGCTGTGCCTGGATATCGGCGTGGCCAATATCGCGATGATCACATTGGCCATGCAGCGCGGCTATTTCCAGGGCTTTGCGCTGGGGTTGGGGACCTGTGTCGGCGACCTGATCTACGCGGTGCTGGCGTTGGCGGGCATGACCGTTTTGCTGCAATACGAAACCGTGCGTTGGGTATTGTGGATCGGCGGTTCGGCGTTGCTGATCTATTTCGCGGCGAAGATGATCTATTCGGCGATACACCACGAAGCGGCCTTGACCCAGGCCGAAGAGGTGGGGCAGAACTCCCATCGCAAAGAGTTTTTCCGTGGGATCTTCCTCGCCATGTCCTCGCCCAGCGCCATTCTGTGGTTCGCGGCAGTCGGCGGCACGCTGATTGCCCGTTCCGGCGGCGGTGGCGCCCTCAGTTCGGCGCTGTTTCTCGGCGGTTTTCTTTGCGCCGGACTGCTCTGGAGCGCCGGCCTGTGCTTCGCTGCCAGCCACGGCGGCAAGTTGCTGGGCGACAAATTGCTGCGCTACTCGTACATGGCATCGGCGGCGATCTTCTGCTATTTCGCGGTCTACGTGATTCTATCGGGCTACAACGAGTTTGTGGGGGCGGGCGCCGTCGAACAGTTGCACGCCCTGTAACTGGGCGAATCGGGTTTGGCTTCTATACTCCCAGCCGAACCCTTTTTTAAGCTCAGGAGATGAATCATGGATGAGCAAACAAGCGCCGAAGTAACGGAACCACGCTTCGAACACGGACACTTCCTGCTGATCGCAGGGCTTGGCGGAAAATTTACTCAACAGACTACTGCTGACATTCCCGCGCTCTGGGACAAATTCATTCCGCACATCGGCAATGTTCCCGGGCAAAAAGGCGAAGTGACTTACGGCGTCTGCTGCAATTTCGACGGTCAGGGCGGTTTCGATTACATCGCCGGGGTCGAGATCAGCAAGCTCGATGACTTACCGGACACATACCGCTGGGTAGAGGTGCAGCCCCAGCAATATGTCGTGTTCGAACACAAGGGGCCGCTCACCGCCTTGCCGCAAACCTTCCAGTACATCCATGGCACGTGGCTGCCTAAGTCTGGACGCGAGCTGTTGGCTGCCCCGGAGTTCGAGCGCTACAGCGAAGACTTCAACCCCAAGCTCAACACCGGCAAGCTGGAAATCTGGTTGCCGATCAAAGCGTAAACAAGACGGCGAGAGACTGATTAGTAGAATCGTCTCTCGCTGTCGCGCGGGTGCTGATTTATGATCCCCAGCCTTTCCCACGCTGATTCCGAGCTGCCATGAACACCGTCATCCGCAACGTCACCGCCACTGATCTGGACCGCTGCTACGCCATTGAAACCGTTGCCTACGAAGGCGATGAAGCCGCCACCCGGGAAAAAATCGCCACCCGCATCGCCACCTGGCCCGAAGGTTTCATCGTGGCCGAAGTCGACGGCGTTGTAGCCGGTTTCATCAACTCCGGTGCGGCGTTTCAGGTGGAAATGTCGGACGAAGCGTTCAAGGAACTGATCGGCCACGACCCGGCCGGTCCGCAAGTCGTGATCATGTCGGTGGTGGTACACCCGGATTATCAGGGGCTGGGGTTGGCGAAGCGGTTGATGGGCGAGTTCATCGAGCGGATGCGTGCGTTGGGCAAGACCCACATCCACCTGATGTGCAAGGAGCGGCATATCCCGCTGTACGCCGGGTTTGGCTTTGCCTACATCAAGCCGTCGGCCTCTGACCATGGCGGGATGGCGTGGCATGAGATGGTGTTGGAGCTTTGAGGTCGCAAATGATTGCTTGAGATAAGTTTTTTTATAGCCTAAATTCAGACCGTGTTGCATTGGCCAGCCTGATTGGATGGCGGTAGAGGAATGAGTAATGCGAGTTGAAACCATCAGTTTTGTAAAAAAGAACGCCGCGGCACTGGATCTCTCTGAGCCTATGCTCGTCACGCAAAATGGTGTGCCGGCTTATGTGATTGAGTCGTATGAGGAGCGTAAGCGTCGTGACGAAGCCATTGCGCTGATCAAGCTTCTCTCGTTTGCCTCCCGCGACAAGGAGCAGGGCAAGTTGATTTCTGGTGACACACTTTTGGCCAGACTGGCTCAGCGACGTCAATCAGAGCAAGGCGATACCGATGCCTGAAACCTACAGGGTAGAGTTCGCGACTGCTGCGGAGCACGGAGTCGTTTCACTTGAGCACTACCTGACACAACAATGCGGTCGCAAAAAAGCGGCAGAGCTGGTTGATCAATTGGTCATGCAGATCGTTACGGCACTGGCTAGCCAGGCTCATGTCTATGGTGTTTGTCAGGAAGCGGCGTCTCTGGGTGTAACTCTATTTCGAGAGTATCTGCCTTTGGGGCAGCGGGTTCTGTATGAGGTATATCCGAGCGAAAAACTTGTGGTGGTCGCTCTGGTGATCGGCCAACGCCAAAGTGTCGAAAAACAACTGCTCGACTACTGTTTACTGCTCTGACAGAAGACTTCATCCAAAGGGTTGCCACGAGGCAACCCTTTTGAATCGCCCCCCCGTCGGTTAAAAAACCAACCCCATCCGCCGTTCATACCCGATCCGGCCCTTGTACGCTTCACCACTGTCGACCCAGCCGAATTTTGCGTAGAGCGCGATGGCCGCCTGGTTGTCCGCATCCACCGACAACTCCAGCCCCTTTATTTCCGGAAACGCCTGGCGCGCCACGTCCGGCAGCGCTTGCAGGCAGGCCTTGCCGTAGCCTTTGCCTTGAGCGTGTTGATCCACTTGCAGCGCATGCAAGGTGGCGCTGTGTTCATCGGCCCAGGCCGGCAGTACGGGCGGGCGCTTGAGCAGCAGGAAGGCGACCGGAACGTCTTCGACCAGTAGCGCAAACCCTTTGACGCCCGGGCCCGGTCTGGACAGCAAGGTGTGCAATGCACCGTGAATGTCGCCGGAAAATTTGATTTGTTCCTGAAGAACTTCGATGGCCTCGACCTGCTGGCGCTGGAGTGCGTTCAGGCTGTCGTAAGGCACGAGTCGGGCTGTCACTGGAGTGTCCTTTTTCCAACACGAATGGGTCTTGGATTTTAGCGAGTTTGCGCAGATGGATTATTTTTATTTGGTTGTCGATTTGCCGTTTGGCCGAACGACTAAGGGTGTCTTCACAACAAAAACACGGAGAACCACCATGAGCGCTACCAATGAAATCCAGACCCTGATCGACACCTATCGTCAGGCAGTCATTTCTAAAAACGTCGATAAAATCATGGCCCTGTATGCCGACGACATCGTCTCCTACGACGCAGTCAAGGCCTTGCAGTTCCGGGGCAAGGCCGCGTACCGCGCGCATTGGCTGGAGTGCATGGAAATGTGCCAGGGCCAGCACACGTTTGACTTCGACCAGATGAACATTGTGGCGGACGAGCATGTGGCCTTCGCCCATTGGCTGGCCCATTGCGGTGGCACCAACGACAAGGGCGAGACCCAGGCCTGCTGGATGCGCGTGACCGCCTGCTATCGCCGCGACGGCGGGCAATGGCGGATTGTCCACGAACATTGGTCGGCCCCGTTCGACATGGTCAGCGGCACCACGCTCTTCAATCTGGAGCCCTGATCGTCGGGAATTTCGCCAAGGCGTCAATCTGCAGCCATAGTTGATCCGTTCGATTCAGGAGAGTCACATGAAGTACCTATGCTTGGTGTACAGCAACGAACAGGCGTTGCACTCATTGCCTGACAGTCCCAAGGACGCCGAGTGCATGGCCTACGCCGAGTCGATTCAGGGTAGTGGCCGCATGGTGGCGGCCGAAGCGCTGGAGTCGGTGCAGACCGCGACCACTGTGCGCATGCGTAACGGCAAGATGTCGATCACCGACGGTCCGTTCGCCGAAACCAAGGAGCAGTTGGCCGGCTTCTACCTGATCGATGCCAAGGACCTCAATGAAGCGATCCAGGTCGCCGGGGACATCCCGGCGGCCCGTGTCGGTTGTGTTGAGGTGCGCCCCGTTCGCCAGTTGAATCCTTGATGCCGGGCGAGTCGGTGCCGGCTCGGGTCGAGCTGGTTTACCGCGAAGAGTCGCGGCGGATCCTGGCGACGCTGATCCGATTGCTCGGCGATTTCGATCTCGCTGAAGAGGCCCTGCACGAGGCCTTTTTCGTGGCGGTGGAGCGCTGGCAGCGTGATGGCGTGCCGGACAATCCGCGCGCTTGGCTGGTGTCCACCGGGCGCTTCAAGGCCATCGATGCGTTACGTCGGCGTGCGCGGTTTGTCGCGGCGCAACCGCTGCTGATCGCTCAACTGGAGGCGCTGGAACAGGCCGACTGGAGTGCCGAAGACGTGGAAGATGATCGCCTGCGGCTGATCTTCACCTGTTGTCACCCGGCACTGGCCGCAGATGCTCAAGTGCCGTTGACCTTGCGCGAAGTCTGCGACCTGTCCACAGAGGAAATCGCCCGGGCGTTTCTCTCGGCGCCCGCCACCATCGCTCAGCGCATCGTGCGGGCGAAAGCGAAAATCCGCGATGCGAAAATCCCTTATCAAGTGCCGACGCTGAAGGAATTGCCCGAGCGCCTCGACAGCGTGTTGCGGGTGATTTACCTGGTGTTCAACGAAGGTTACTCGGCCTCCATCGGTGCTGAAGTGACGCGCGAAGACCTGACGCGCGAGGCCATTCGGCTGGGGCGTTTGCTGCTGGAGTTGCTGCCCGAGCCGGAGGTCATGGGGTTGCTGGCGCTGATGTTGCTGCATGAGTCACGGCGCCTGGCCAGGACTTCGGCAAGCGGCGAGTTGATCGTGCTGGATGAGCAGGACCGTTCATTGTGGGATGCGGGGATGATCGCCGAGGGTTGCGCCCTGGTGGAACGGGCGCTGACCCTGCAGCGCTTTGGGCCGTATTGCCTGCAAGCGGCCATTGCGGCGGTGCATGCCGAGGCGTCAGCGCCGCAAGCCACGGACTGGCCGCAGATTGTCGGTCTGTATGACTTGCTGTTGCGGATGGTGCCATCGCCGGTGATCGAGTTGAACCGGGCAGCGGCGATCTCCCAGCGCGATGGACCGTTGGCGGGGCTGACGTTGGTGGAGGCGATTCTGGATCGCGGCGAATTGCTGGATTACCACCTGGCGCATTCGGCGCGGGCGCAGTTTTATCGGCAGTTGGGACGGGTGGAGGAGGCGCGGGCCGCGTATGGGCGGGCGCTGGAACTGACGCAGCAGGTGCCGGAGCGGCGGTTTCTGGAAGCGCGCATAAAGGCGTTGGGGTGATGTGATGTGTCGGGCCTCATCGCGGGCAGCCATGCTCCTACGGGGTTTGCGTTTAACCTGTAGGAGCATGGCTTGCCCGCGATAAGGGCCAAAGGACCTTCACTCCAGCATCTTGCTCAACAACCAACTCCCCGCTGGCCCCGGCGGATATTGGCGTGACCACAACGCATCGACAAACACCGGTTTCGGCCAGCCGCGCACCTGAAGTTCCTGCAACGAACCCTGGCCATAACGCTCCACCAGCCACCGCGGCAACGACGCCCAGCCAAATCCTCCCTGGGCCATTTCCAACAGCATCAAGTAACTCGGCGCCGACCAGACGCGACCTTTCGCCCGGCTTTCATACGGATTGACGATGGTGGCCAGGCGCAGCTCCCGGTGCTGTTGCAATACATGCTGGTCGATATGATCGAGCGCCGCCAAGGGATGCGCAGGGGAGACGAACAGTGCGATTTCCGTGCGCTCTTCGACGGTAGAGCTGACCAGGCTCGGAGGGTAGCTGTCCTTCATTTCCGCGAACGCCACGTGCGCCCGTCCCCGTTGCACCAGCGCTATCAGGTCATCGCATTCGGCAATCAGGCATTCGAGCTCCAGGTCCGGATAGCGTTGCTCGAACGCACTGAGCACCGCTTCGAACCGGTCGGATTGATAAGTGTCGGAAATCGCCACGGTCAGTTTTGCCTCAATGCCTTCAGACAATTGGCTGGCCGTCATTTCCAGCCGGCTGGTAGCAGCCAGGATCTCCTCGGCGCGTTGCAGCATCACGTGCCCGGCCGGGGTCAGGCTGGGTTTGCGGCTGCTGCGGTCGAAGAGAACCAGGTTCAAATCGATTTCCAGGCTGGCCACTGCTGCGCTGATGGTCGACTGGCTGCGCCCCAGTTTGCGCGCCGCTGCGGAAAACGAGCCTTGGGTCGCCGCCTGGACAAAGGCGAGCAACACTTCATGAGAGGCCATGAACTATCGCCTTGATCGATGGTTATTGGTTATGAAGTATCGGCTTGATGCCGGATCATGGCAACCACAGTCACTCAGAGGAGTCAGGCCATGAGCCCCAACAAATCCATCACAGAGCGTGTTTTCCAGGCCATTGGTTTCGAACTGCTGGCCATCCTGATCTGTACCCCGTTGCTGGCCTGGATCATGAACAAACCGTTGCTCGACATGGGCATGGTCACCATGCTCATCGCGGCGCTGGCCCTGGCCTGGAACGTGGTGTTCAACGGGATGTTTGACCGTGTTCTCAACCACTACAACGTGGTACGCACGACATGGGTCCGGGTGGTCCATGCGCTGCTGTTTGAAGGCGGACTGGTCGCCTTCGGTGTGCCGCTGATTGCCTGGTGGCTGAAGACCAGCCTGTGGGAGGCGTTCTTGCTCGATATCGGCGTGCTGCTGTTTTTCCTGCCGTACACCTACATTTACCACTGGGTGTATGACGTGGTGCGGGAGCGGGTGATGGTGGGTCGGGCGACGTTGCAAAAAGCCAGCTGAGACAGGGGCTGCAACACATAACAAATGTGGGAGCGGGCTTGCCCGCGATGGCGACCTGACAGTCAACGATGATGTTGAATGTGCCGGCCTCATCGCGAGCAAGCTCGCTCCCACAGGTTTTGTATCAGCTGTACGGTTATGCGTTAGACGTGGAAGTAACCCACGCACGAATCAAACGGCAGACGCTTGAGTTCGATTTTGTTCAGGTCCAGCACTTCGCGCAGGGCCTTGGTTTCGCCCGGGAAGTTGCGGTAAGCGACTTCGTCCAGAACCACGATGGCGCCTTTAGGCATGTACGGCAGGAAGGTTTCCAGCGCGACTTTGGTCGATTCGTACAGGTCGGTGTCGAGGATCAGCATGGCCACGACCAGGTCCGGACGGGTCTTGACCCACTCAGGCACGGTCTTGACGATGTCGCCCTTGACCAGCTCGCAACGCGGGATGCGGTTGACCGGGCGCAGCAGGTCGTTGGCGTCGATCATGTCCTGGATCAGCGACTGGTCGGTGTCGGAGAACATGGTCTCGTTGACGTCGGCCGGGTCTTCTTTCTTGTCGATGCTCTGGAAGCCTTCGAAGGTGTCGAAGCCTACGATCGAACGGTTGATCGCGTACGGTTCCAGAATCATCGACAAGTGCATGTACAGCATCAGCGAGTTGCCCTTGTACACGCCGCACTCGATGATCGCGCCCGGTACTTCAGCCACTTTCTTGAACAGTTCCATGCGCGACAGTGCAGCGGTTACGCCGATGCGGTTGGCGAACACGAACGGCGCGTCGGCCACGTACTCGGCATCAACGCGCTTCAGAACGTTGGCACGGGTTTCGTTGTACTGGGCCTCTGCAGGCGTGATGCGACGCTTGGTCATTGCTGGATTCCTTGGAAATTCGAGAAGTCGTGGGCGTGGAAATAGTCTTTGAAACCGGCGCCGACGTCAGGGCAGGCGCTGTCGACGTTGATCGCGCCGCGCTTGTGCTTGAGGTCATCGAGGTGCATCAGGCGGAAATCCACGCTGAAGCGGGTTTGTTCGGTGTGGTTGGCGACTGTGCCGTGCAGGTGCGAGCCGGAGAAAATCAGCATCTCACCGGTGTTGCCGGCAATGCGCACTTCAGAGGACGTGTTGATTGCCTCCAGTGGTACCGGGTGCACGCGGACTTCCTCCTTGAGGTTGTCCTTGGCCTTGTGCCGCTGGTTGTTGATCCAGTCGTTGAGGCTCCATTCGCTGGAGGTGTTCTTCACCGGCACATCGAAGTAACCGGCGTTGATCATCATGGTCTGGTCGGGGCGAATGGTGTGCACCGGCATCCAGGTGTTGATCTGGCAATCGACGCTGCCGTACCACGTGTCGCGATGCGGCTTGTAGGCGTAGCTGACACCGGCGTGCAGGTAGTCATAGTTCGGGACCACGCGAATGCGCGGCACGTCGAAAATGTACTCGCGCGGGTAGACGCCGATCTCGTCGATGAACGACAGGATCAAATCCTTGGCGCGCTGGCTGTTGGTGAACTGGCCCTTGAGGCGAGTCACCAGCACTACGAATTCTTCCACCGGCATCAGCGTGTGCAGGGCCTGGTGGTTGGTCTCGCCGTCGAACGCGGCGGTGATGCTTTCCTGAGCAAACGCACACAGCTCTTTGGCAGCGCGCAGCTGAGTGTTCAGGAAGATGTCGCCAGCGTAGATGGCTTCTTTGAAGTCAGCTTTTTGCTGAAGCTGATTGATATACAGATTCACGATTCCACTCCTGAATACATCGAGTCTCTTATGAGTCGGCCACACGTTAGCAAACTGAAGTGCAAACCGGCGGGTGGTGGATCAATAAAAGCGTAATCGCCTGAATTTGCGACGAAATGCTTTCGCCCAGACAAAAAAATCCCCTGTAGCAGCTGGCGCAGCCTGCGTCCGATTGCGCAGCAGTCGTAAAACCATAACGCGCGGTCCATCAGACATACCGCATGCACAGGACTTACGACTGCTGCGCAGCCGGACGCAGGCTGCGCCAGCTGCTACAGGGGTTTGTCGATCAGAACAGTTGGGTGAACAACCAGTACAGGCTGCCCGACAACAGGATCGCTGCCGGCAAGGTCAGTACCCAGGCCATCAGCAGGTTGCGGATGGTCTTCATCTGCAAGCCTCCGCCGTTGGCGACCATGGTCCCGGCGACGCCAGAAGACAACACATGGGTGGTCGACACCGGCAGACCGAACATATCCGCCGCGCCAATCGTCAACATAGCCACGGTTTCCGCCGAGGCGCCCTGGGCGTAAGTCAGGTGGGTTTTGCCGATCTTCTCGCCGACCGTCACCACAATGCGTTTCCAGCCGACCATGGTGCCCAGCCCGAGTGCAATCGCCACGGCGATCTTGACCCATAGCGGAATAAACCGCGTGGAGTTGTCGATCTGCTGCTTGAACAGCTGCAGCTTGCTGCTGGTGTCGGCGTCGAAGTTGCCGACCTTGTTCTTGTCCATCAGGCGAATGGTTTCGCTGGTCAGGTACATGTCGTTCCGCACGTTGCCCACAGCCTCGGCCGGCACTTTGGACAGCGCGCCATACCCCTTGACCTCGGCGCCGATGCGGCCGGTGAGGGCGGCGAGCGCCGGCACCAGTTGCGGCGTGGCTTCCTTGCTGCGCACGTAGTCGGACAGCACCAGGCGCGGATCGGCCGGGGCCGGTTGCGGCGCGGCCTTGGCCAGCGCTTGCTGCGTCACCTCGGCCACTGCCGCGAACTGCAACGCCTGGTCGGCCGGCATGGCGCGGTTCAGCGCGTAGGCCATTGGCAAGGTGCCGACCAGAATCAACATGATCAGGCCCATGCCTTTCTGGCCATCGTTGGAGCCGTGGGCAAACGAGACGCCGGTGCAGGTCACGATCAACATGCCGCGAATCCACCACGGTGGCGGGGTGTTGCCTTTGGGGGCCTTGTACAGCGAGCGATTCTTGACGAACGCGCGCAGGGCCAGCAACAGCAACGCGGCGAAACCAAAACCGACCAGTGGTGAAAGCAGCAACGCGTAACCGATCTTGGTCGCCTGGGCCCAGTCCACGCCGCTGGTGCCGTCACGGCCGTGCATCAGGGCATTGGCCACGCCCACGCCGATGATCGAACCGATCAGCGTGTGCGAGGACGAAGCCGGTAAACCCAGCCACCACGTGCCGAGGTTCCACAGGATGGCGGCGATCAACAGGGCGAAGATCATGGCGAAACCGGCGGAAGAGCCGACTTGCAGAATCAACTCCACCGGCAGCAAGGCAATGATGCCGAACGCCACCGCGCCGCTGGACAGCAGCACACCGAGGAAGTTGAAGAACCCGGACCACGCCACTGCGAAGTTGGGCGGCATCGAGTTGGTGTAAATCACCGTCGCCACCGCGTTGGCGGTGTCGTGGAAACCGTTGACGAATTCAAAGCCGAGGGCAATCAGTAGCGCCACACCCAACAGCAGAAACGGGGTCCAGGTGGTCACCACGGTGCCGAGTTCGTTCATGTCGCGCATCAGGCTGTAGGCAGTAAACAGCAGCCCGATGGCCAACACGCCGAAAAAAATCACCAGCGTGAACGCACTGGGCTTTTTGTCGAGTTGGGGTTTACCGCTGCTGGCGGAAGCCTGGGCATCGGTGGGGTAGGAAGGAGTAGCCATGACTGACAATCCTGAGGAGGGAGGTGTGTCAGTGATAGTCGTTGCTAATTGTTACAGGGAGACTGCTTCAGGTCAGGGTTTGGGGTTTTTGCGTATCCGTTAATCAGAATTCACCGCGCTACCCTGTAGCAGCTGGCGAAGCCTGCGTCCGGCTGCGCAGCAGTCGTAAATCCTGAGCACACGTTTTACCTGAAAGACCGCAGTGACTGATTTTACGACTGCTGCGCAGCCGGACGCCGGCTTCGCCAGCTGCTACAGGGTAGCGGGGGCTCAGTAATCCTGGCGCTTGCGAAAGGCCCAACGCCCGGCGATCACGGTAAATGTCGCCACCAGCGCCACCAGAATCCAGAACCCTTCGGGGTCACCCGACAGCGGCACTCCGCCGACGTTCATGCCAAAGAAACCGGCAATGATGTTGATCGGCAACGCGAGCACCGTGACCACGGTCAGGGTAAACAGGGTGCGGTTGCTCTGTTCGTTGAGGTTGGCGGCGATTTCTTCCTGCAACAGCTTGATCCGCTCACCCAGCGCCGTGAGGTCGTTGATGATCAGGGCGAACTCTTCGGTGGACTTGCGCAGCTCCTTGACGTCCTCCTTCTGCAACCATTGCGGCGGCCGATTGAGCAGGCGCAACAGCGAACCCGGTTCCAGCGCCAGCAGACGTTGCAAACGCACCAGCACCCGGCGGTTGGCACCCAGTTCAGCGCGGTTGGTCGACAGGCGTGAAGAGAGCAACTCATCTTCGATCTGATCGACACTCTGGCTGGTCTTGCGCACGATTTGCGTCAGCACTTCGCCTTGATCGCGCAGCAAATGCACGAGCAGTTCCAGCGGCGAGCGAAAACATTCACCGGCCTTCACCGAGGACCGCAACTTATCCACCGAGTGCAGCGGTTGCAGGCGCGCGCTGATGATCAGCCGGCTGCGGGCACACACCCACAGCGTCGAGACATCCGAGGAAACCATGCTGCTGAGGTTGAACACCACATCGTTGACCACCGCCAGCAAGGCCGAGTCCACATGCTCGATGCGGGTCGACCGGGAGCCTTCATGCAAGGCTTCGAAAAACTCCTCCGGCAGCTCCAGATGGCTTTTCATCCAGCGCTCGCACGCGGCGTGGGCCAGGTTCAAGTGCAACCAGAGAAACTGCTCGTCGTCTTCGGGGTGTTGCAGGTAGTGCAGCGCCTTGGCCGAATCAATCTCCCGACCTCGTTCACCGGGACGAAAGCTGAAACCGTAGAGCAGGCCGAACAGATCGGTGTCGCGATGGCTGTGGTCGATGCTGTGGTTCATGAGTGCTCGCAAGGGGTATGCCGCTCCATGTAGCAGCTGGCGAAGCCTGCGTTCGGCTGCGAAGCAGTCGTCAAACCTGAGCACTCGGGCTTGCTGACACAACGCATTGCCTGATTACACGACTGCTTCGCAGCCGAACGCAGGCTTCGCCAGCGGCTACAGGATCGCGTTACGGCTGGTTTTACAGGTTCACTTGAGCCGCATCATCGCAAGGATTTTTGACGGTTTTGTGACAGGGCGGTGAAGGCGAAATAGTGGCTCTGCCAACGGTCGGATTTGATTAAAGAACCGCTCTGGCACGCCGATTACGCTTGGGTTAAGTTGCGCGCCTTCGGCCGTCAGCCGACGTCGCAGACAAGGAAGTCCGGACGCCTTTCACGCCTTACCGGGGCGTGCCTAATTCCTGTCATGAGTACCCTTCGATGCTTTTGCAAAAGTCCTTGAGAGCGCAAATTCTCGCCCTGTTGAGCGGCAGCCTCTTTGCGATGCTGTTGATCGCCCTGGCGTGCTTTCATTTCCTTTCCAGCGGCGTTCAGCGCTACGCGAACCTGATCGACGGCCCGTTGCACACTTCCCAGTTGATCGATGAAGCCAACCTGCAATTCAAGGTGCAGGTCCAGGAATGGAAAAACGTCTTGCTGCGTGGCAAGCAACCGGCGGACCTGGACAAATACTGGAAGCAATTCGAAGACCGTCAGCGCGATGTGCAAAGCATCCTCGGCGAACTGGCCGGGCAGAAGGGCATCGAACCGCAGCTCAAGACTCGCATCGAACGCCTGCGTGACGAACACCGCCTGCTCGGGGCCGCCTATCAAAAGGGTCGTGATGCCTATGTGGCCGCCGGTGCCGACCCCACCGCTGGCGACACCGCGGTGAAAGGTGTGGACCGCGCGGCCAGTGACCAGATGAGCGAACTGGTCGCCGAGTTGCGCAAGCAGGGCAGCGAACAGTCGAAGCAGATCAGTGCCGAGGCTGAGCGCACCGTGTTGCTGGGGATCATCGTGATGCTCGTCTCGGGCCTGTTGATCGGTCTGTTGAGCCTGTGGCTGGTCAACCGCAACCTGGTCGAACCGATTCGCAAACTGATCGAATACGTGGCGCAACTCAGCCGGGGAAAAATTGCCGAGCGTGTGGCCAGCACCCGCCAGGACGAGTTGGGCAAACTGGCGGTCGCGGCCAACACCCTGCGCGATTTCCTCGCCGAAACCTTCAGCCATTTGCAGCGCAGCGCCAAGGATCTGGACAGTGCCAGCGGTGAACTGAATTCGATTGCCGGCCTCATGGCGGGCGGCACCAACGAGCAGTTCAACCGCACCGATCAGGTGGCCACGGCAATGAACGAAATGTCCGCCACCGCGCAAGAAGTCGCCCGTCACGCCGCCGATGCCGCACGGGCTGCCGACGACGCTGACCAGTCCGCGCAGCAGGGCGAAAAAGTCATGCAGGGCACCATCCGCACCATCACTCAAATGCGTGGCGAAATCGCCAATACCGCTACGGTCATTCGTCAGCTGGAAACCGACAGCGGCCGCATCGGCAAGGTGCTGGAAGTGATTCGCGGCATCGCCGAACAGACCAACCTGCTGGCGCTCAACGCCGCCATTGAAGCGGCCCGTGCCGGTGAAGCCGGGCGTGGTTTTGCGGTGGTCGCCGATGAGGTGCGCAGCCTGGCCCAGCGCACGGCAGCGTCGATCATCGAGATCAACCAAATCATTCAGACCGTGCAAACCGGCGCGGTGGACGCGGCGCAGGCGATTGAAAGCGGCCAGTCACGCAGTGAGGAAAGCGTGCAGCAAGTGACCGAAGCCGGCGCGATGCTGGAGCGGATCACCCAAGCCGTCGAAGCGATTCGCGACATGAACCGCCAGATCGCCACCGCCGCCGAAGAACAGACGTCGGTTGCCGAGGACATCTCGCGCAACCTCACGGAAATCACCAGCATCGCCAGTACCAATCTGGACAACGTGCAACGCACCGAGGCGGCCAGCCACAACCTGAACAGCGTGTCGTCGCAGTTGAATGAAGTGACGGCGCGGTTGAGCGCGTAGCGGCACTGACGGTGTACCGGCTCGCTTACCGAGTCGGTACACAGTCGATCTCAAATCCGGCCTGAACTTGTCGATGAGGGAGATACCCAGCACCCACATTGGATAATTCCCATGGTCAGCATCACCTCTGTATCCATCAACCCGACCCTCTCCACCTCCACCAGCAAAACCTCGATCAGCGCTCCCGCCGCAGACACCTCCGTCACCGCCACGCCTTCCGACGACACTAAACTGGCCGCCGGCGGCGCTCCCGCGTCGAGCGACAGCAGTTCCAGCAGCAGCGAAGAATCCGATGCGGTGAAAACCTTGCGCAAGCAAATCGCCGAGCTGCAAAAGCAGATGCAGGAACAACAGCAACAGCTGCAAGCGGCCCAGGCGAAACAGGAGGATGCAGACGCCAAAGCCGCTGATGTCGCGGCGGCTCAGTCGCAGGTGGCGACCACGGCGGGTTCATTGCAGGCGGCGACGGCGGCGTTATTGCAGGCGTTACAGGATGCCGATTCCAGCACGTCGGGTTCGCTGGTCAGTACCAGCGCCTAAACAGGCAGGCTGAAGGTAAACGTCGTGCCCTGTATCGCGGTCGAGACCACGTCCAGTTTTCCACCGTGGGACTGCGCAATCTGACTGGCAATGTATAAGCCCAACCCGAGGCCGGTCTGCGGAGTATCGCTGGCCGGTCGCGAGTAGGGGCGGAACAGATACGCCAATGCGTCCTCGGCAATCAGTCCCTGATTTTTTACGCTCAGTACGAAGTGTCCATCGTTGGTCTGCGCATTGACCTCGACCGGACCTTGGGGATCGCCGTGGACTACTGCGTTCGCCACCAGATTGGACAGCAACTGGGCGACCCGCTCGCGATCGCACGGGACGTTGTGTAAATCGCCGATGGAAGAATTTATGACGCGGTTCGGGTGAACACTCTGAACCTCGGAAATCACATGCCGTAAAGCCGCATCCAGATCCGCGCACGGTGCGATGTTCACCGGAATGCCCAGGCCAAAGGAACCGCGAGCGAAATCCAGCACGTCATCGACCAGTCGGGTTGCGCGTTGGGCACTGGTCAGGATGTGCTGGACCCGTTGCTGGTTCGCCGGGTCAGGCAGTTTGCGCAGGAGCATTTCGGCACCGACACTGATGGCGAACAGCGGGTTGCGCAAGTCATGGCCGAGCACGGCGATAAACCGATCGCGCTGTTGCGAGTTTTCACGCTCCTGCTTCAGCGCCAACTCGGTGTGTTGCTGGTTTTCTTCGACCTCGATTTGCAGTGCCAGCATGCGCGCGAAGGATTCCATGGTGCTTTGGCTCGTGCTGGATTTGAGCTGGGCGGGCAGAGGATCAAGTGCGCAGAGGGTGCCGAAAAAGCGTCCGTCGGTACGGAAGATCGGCACGGAGATGTAGCTTTCGAACTGATAAATACGCGGCGTGTGGTGATCGCGGTAGCGCGGGTCTTCGCTGGCCTTGTCGATCACCACCGACTGGCGGGCCTGACGAATTTCGTGGCACAGGGTCGTGGTGACCTCCAGTTCACCGCCGACCTGCAAACCGAAGTTCAGTTGGTCGAGCACGGCGCACGCCGTCCAGGAGTCCTCCGTCACGCGCGCCACCGCGGCGAAGCGCAGGCCGGTCAACTCGCGGACCACTTGAAGGATGGCCGGTACGGCGCTGATCCTGCCGATCAAGGCGATGTCTGCTGCCGCTGTTTGACCCATTTCAGTCAATCTCTGTTTGAACACCGTGGACAGATTCTAGCGGGCCGACGATGTGTTGGCGTAGTCTGAATTGCAGACGCAAAAAAGCCGCACGATTGGTAAATCGTGCGGCTTTTCATGTGCGCATCAGGTGTCTTGTTTGTTGCTCAGAACTTTGCCTGTGGTGGCATCGAAATCTACGTCAAATTCTTTGCCGTCAGCGGTTTTCAGTTCAACTTCGTATTCGTAGCCGTTGAAGTGGTTGTCCAGATCCGTGTCGGTGATGGTCGCGCCCGGGTGCAGTTTCAGCGCTGCCTGGTTCATTTCTTCCAGTGGCTTGATCTTGCCGCTCTTGACCAGTTCAGGGATCTGGTCGACGCGGACATCGGCCTGGGCCAGGCCAGCGTTGAGGGTCAGGGCAGCGGCGGTGAACAGGGCAGTCAGGGTTTTCATGAAGTTCTTTCCTTGGGTTGAGCTGTTTAAGTGGCGCCAGATTAACGGTGGCAACTTAACTCATCCTTAATTCCCGAGACGTTGAGGGATCGTTGAGGGATCGTTCCCACGCTCTGCGTGGGAACGCCTCAGGGGACGCTCCGCGTTCCAAGTGGGACGCAGAGCGTCCAGGGCTGCATTCCCACGCGGAGCGTGGGAACGATCTTTTTGGGTTTAATAGCCGTTGTTCTGCAGCAACTGCGCAACAGTCCCCGCAGCCGGCCGTTTGTAGAAGTTCAGCAACTCGCTGGCGCGGTTGGTGAAAATCCCGTCAACCCCGGCATCCATCACCTTCTGGTAATCCAGCGCATCATCAATGGTGTACACGTGCACCAGCATGCCCTGATCGTGGGTGTATTGGTTCATCCACGGTTTCACCAGGTCCGAGTAGCTCTGGTCGCCCCCTTGGGTCAGCGCGGCGGAAGGGCCGGTGCCGATAGCGCCCTGAGCCTTGGCGTACTCGACCCATTGCTGGAATTCGGCTTTATCCTTCGGCTCTTGTCTGGCGTAGTAAGTGGCTTTGTCCTTGTCGCCGGATTCGGCGAACGTCACCTTGGATTTGGGCTCGATACTGCCTTCGCCGACCCACAACAGCAGAATTTTCGGCACCTTCGGCATTTCCTTTTGCAGCAGTTCGAGGCTGCTCTTCTCGAAGGTCTGCAGCACGACTTTGCCTTTGCCCTGGCCGACGGCCAGATCACTTTTCGCCAGTTTCGAACCGGCCGGGCTCAGCCAGCCACGGTCCTGCAATTTGTCCTTGAGGTCGCGCTCAATACCGGGGAATTGCTTTGGCTCTTTGGTCTCGATATACAGGCCGGGTTTGTGCAGCGGGTTGCCCTGGGCAATATCGATGATTTCGTCCAGCGTCAGAATTTTCAGACCCGCGTAGGAAGGACGCGCGCGATCCGGGTAAGCGCTGTTGAACCAGCTGCCGGCGTCGAGGGTTTTCAACTCGGCCATGGTGAACGCGTTGGCGGGGCTGTCCTTGCGATCCGGGAACTTGCTGGCAACGTCGGTGGTGCGTTGCAGATTGTTGTCGTGCAGCACAAACAGCACGCCGTCCTTGCTGCGTTGCAGGTCCATCTCCAGATAATCGGCCCCCAGGTCGCGCGCCAGTTTGTAGGCGGCGGCGGTGGATTCCGGCGCATCGAAAGACGCGCCGCGGTGGGCGATCACCGCCGGGTGCGGAATGCCCAAACGGCTTGCCAGCGCTGTCGGGGTTGGCTCGCTGGCGGCTTGTGCCTGGCCGAGACCGAGCATCAGGCTCAGCAGCAGGGCGCTTTTGGTGAAGGTAACCGGCATGGTCGAGATCCTTTCGCAATGAGTATTCAAAGACGTCCCTTTTAACAACTGAGCGTTGCCGGCGCTATCGCCAGACCGACATAAACGTGTTCAAAGCAGAATTTTTCAGCGCAACTGTGCACTTCTTTGCAGTACTCTTGGCCGCGGCAATTTCCCCGGCAGAGGGAAAACCGTGTCGTTTCCCTTGCGTGTAAACCATTGATCACCGGTCGTTGAAACGACTTTTTGTGAGGTTTATATGCGCATCACTTCCGAGCTTATCTGCCAGGCCGCCGACCAACTCAAAGGCTTTGTCGGCCTCAACCGCAAGACCGGCCACTACATTGTGCGATTCAGCGAAGACTCGTTCGGCATGGACGTGGCCGATGACGGCATTATTCCCACCAGTGAGTTTGTCTGGGCACCGGGCCCGGAGCAGGCCATGACGCTCAAGCGTGAGTTGATTCAGTTGCTGCTGGATCAGAACATTGATGACCGGATCAACATCACCGAGCCGTTGCGGGTGTACATGAATCGGCAGGAAGTGCCGGAGATAGCGGCGGTCAGGAGTCTTGTACAGGGCTGATGTTTTGCGGTGTCTTGGCTGGCCCCTTCGCGAGCAGGCTTGATGGGCACCGCAAATCATTACGGCTGAAACTGATAATCGCGCTCAATCCGGCACACCCGCGTATGACACGACGAGTACCAGGTCGAGCGCCCACGTTCACGAATCGCGCTGTGCTCGGGATGATGTTTCCACGCCAGGATCGCCGCTTCACTGGCCCAATACGAAACCGTAATCCCGAGCCCATCTTCGCCCCGGGCCGATTCCACGCCCAGAAAACCGGGCTGCTCACGGGCCAGCTCCACCATGCGTTCGGCAGCCTCGGCGTAGCCGTGATCACCTTCAGTGCGCCGGGATGTGAAAATCACCGCGTAGTAAGGCGTCGTCGTCATGATTTCTACCTCACACAAGCCTTGATGAAAGCGCGGACCAGCGGCGGCAGAATGCCCTTGAGCGCTGCACGTTCCGGCTGGAACAGCGTGGCGACAAAGAACGGATGCCCGGTGAGCTCAACGGCCCGCAAATCCCCCTGCGAATCATGGCCAACGGCGTGTAGCTGCTGGATCATTAGTTCACGTTCGAACTCAGGATTCACACCGAAGCGGCAGTGATATCCCTCGCGTATTTCAGTCGTTTCGTACGCGTTGGCGATCAACGAACCTTCAACCAGATGAATGCTGTCCACCGCTTCCACCAGCGAACAGGTCAGCGGCGTCAGAAGCGCCCGCGCGGCGTCAGGATGCGTCTCGCCGTGTTCGGCATCTTCCCAACCCAACACATCGCGGGCGTACTCCAACACCGCATGTTGAAACCCGCCACAGGTGCCGAGGAACGGTCGCTGCTGCTCCCGGGCAAACCGGATCGCCCGCAACGCCCCGTCCATGTTTCGATAAGGACTTCCGGGCACGCACCAGAAACCATCGAAATCTTGCAGCGGTGTGTTGGTGCGGATCTGGTCGGTGGCCAACCACCGGAATTGCACGTCCAGCTGCAACGCTTCGGCGGCCATGCCAAGGGCAATGGGAATGGCTTGGTGGGCAGTGACTTGAGGGGCGTAGTCACCGATCAGGGCGATGCGGATTGCAGTGGTTTCCATGAGTGCTCTCTCGGCTTGTTGATTCCTGGTACCCACTATAGATTGGCGTTCACGCATTCAATATTGGCGTTATCCCAAGTGATCAATGCAGCGACGCACTATCGACTGGACTATCCCGACCTGGCCCTGATCCTCGCTCTGGTGCGCGGCGGTTCTCTGGCCCGGGCTTCGGGCCTGCTGAAAGTCGACGTTTCAACGGTGTTTCGCGCCGTCCGCCGACTGGAAACGGCATTGGGTCAGCAACTGTTCGAAAAGAGCCGCGCCGGGTATTTGCCAACCACGCTCGCGCAAACTCTGGCCGAGCAGGCCGAGCGCGCAGAACAAGCGCTGGAGGCGGCGCGAATCGGGGTGGAGCAGGGCGGCGAAGTCATCAGCGGCACGGTGCGGCTGACGTGTACGGACTCGGTCCTGCAAGGCTTGCTGCTACCCGCACTGGCGCAGTTCATGCCGTCCTACCCGGCACTGACCATCGAGTTGAGCACCTCCAACGACTTCGCTAACCTCAGCCGCCGCGATGCCGACATCGCCTTGCGCCTGACGCGTACACCACCCGAGCATTTGGTTGGTCGACGTCTGGCGGATATTTCCTACCGGGTCTGCGCCAGTGCGCAGTATCTGAAGTCCGTCGATCCTGAAGACCTGGCTTCGCTGACCTGGATCGCGCCCGACGATTTTCTACCCGACCATCCCACTGTTGCCTGGCGGTGCCAGCATTTGCCGGGTGTCACCCCGAGCTATCGCTGCAACAGCATGCTGTCGGTGACCGAACTGGTGCGGGCCGGGTTGGGCGTTGCGGCATTGCCGGATTTTTTGATCGGCGACACGCTGCAGCCGTTGACCGGCCCATTGCACGGCTACGACACCGCACTCTGGCTGCTGACCCGTCCGGATTGCCGTGCATTGCGTTCGGTGGTGACACTGTTTGATGAATTGGGGCGGGCACTGCGATTGCCTTGAGCGAGCGCTAAACCGTTGGCGGCACCTTGCGCACGAAGTGCTGATGCATTTCCGAGGTCAGGTTTTCGATGCGTTCGGTCAGGGTCTTGGTCATCTCTGTGAGCCGGGTGTTTTGCTCGAGCAATGCCAGCAGTTGCGCGGTGTTGTGCGCGGCCTGGGCCTGACGTTCGCTGTTGGCCACGGCGAGGGCTTCACGGTGCTGTGCATCAGCGTCGGACTGCGCTTTATCACGCGCCGCCTGACGGGTCTGGGCCAGCAGAATCAGTGGGGCGGCGTACGCCGATTGCAGGCTGAAGGCCAGGTTGAGCAGGATGAACGGGTACAGGTCGAAGTGGGCCACGCCGAACAAGTTGAGGCACACCCACAGCACGACGATCAGCGTCTGCGCCCCGAGAAAGGTCGGCGTGCCAAAGAACCGCGCAAAGGCTTCGGCACGCAGGGCAAACTTGTCGTTGCCGAAAGTTGGCGCCAGATGGGCGTGAGGGCGGTGAAAGCGTAAATGATCAACGACAGGTTTTGTGTCAGTGGTCGGGGTGGTCATGATGCTCTCCGCCTGGGGCTGGGACTGAGGGTCACTATAGCCCCAGCTTCATTTTCATTCTGAAACACATTGCGCTGTTTGGTTTTGCGCAGCTCCATCAGCAACATCGTGCCGAACATGTCATTTTTCGCAGCTCGTTTCAGACCTGATAGCAGGCCAGGAACATATCCAGCGCTGACTCCACCACGGTGGTCTGCATTTCGGCTGACAGGCCCGGCAGCCCCATGGAAATCTGCGGCCAGAACGCAAAGGATTTGAGCATTCCCTGGATCTGTTGCGCCGCAAACGCGGGGTCGACGGGTTTCAACCGACCATCCGCCTGCGCAGAGCGAATCCAGATAGTCAGGTCTTCTTCGCGCTCACCCATTCTGGCGACCATGTTCTGCGCACGTTCAGGGGAGTGGATGGTGGCGGCGATGGCTACCCGCGCCAGATCAAGAAAATTGTCATCGCCCAGCATCTGCAATTTTTCCTGCAACAGCAGGCGCATCTGGTCGCGCAAAGGCAGGTCAGGGCGGTAGGGCGTTTCTTGTTCTGCGGTCAGCCGCGCCCATAATTGATTGAGGATTTCGGCAAACAACTCCTCCTTGCTTGGGAAGTGGTTGTACACCGTGCGCTTCGACACGCCGGCCGTGGCGGCAATCTTGTCCATGCTGGTGATATCGAAACCATTGGCGCGGAATTCGGCAATCGCCGCCTGAATAATAGCTTCGCGTTTTCGGTCGGTGAGGCGCTGTGGAGCTGTCATAAGTACGCTTCGGCAAGAGACAGAGAAAAATTACACTCGGTAGTTTACTTGTGATCGGCTTTGATGCAATCTTGAAACTACACTGTGCAGTGTAATGTTTTGTTAATGCTGTGCAGCGAAAAATAGAATGTCCGGCTGATGCGTGCGTGCTTTGGCCATTTATCGTCCCACCGTGAAGAACTGCAATCGTGCGGTTTTTCTGGAGTCACTCAGTCATGGCCACTTCAATTTCACCTGCGGACAATTCCGTAACACCTGAAGCTTCCCGTCAGGCGCAAGGGCTTTTCCGAAACCATGCACCCGTGCAACGCGAAGGCGTTCGCAAAATGCTGCGCATCATGTGGAACATGATCTTCCACAAACCGCGCAACACTCGCCCAACGGCTCCGGTGCCGGTACAAGCGCTGACCCAGGCAGCGTTGATGGCGGCACCCAACCACAGCGTTTACCGCCTCGGCCATTCAACGGTTCTGCTGAAACTGCGGGACAAATTCTGGATCACCGACCCGGTCTTCGCCGAGCGCGCCTCGCCGGTGCAATGGGCTGGCCCCAAGCGCTTCCATCAACCGCCGATCAGTCTGGACGAATTGCCGCCCATTGAAGCGGTGATCCTGTCCCACGATCATTACGACCACCTCGATTATCAGGCGGTGCTGAAACTGGCGGACAAGGCCAAGTATTTCCTCACACCGTTGGGCGTCGGCGACACCCTGATCAAATGGGGCATCGACGCCAGCAAAGTCCGCCAACTCGATTGGTGGCAGGGCACCGAAGTGGACGGAATCCAGTTTATCGCCACCCCGTCGCAACACTTTTCTGGCCGCGGACTGTTCGATGGCAACAGCACGCTCTGGGCGTCCTGGGTCATGATCGACGGCGACACGCGGATCTTCTTCAGCGGCGACAGCGGCTACTTCGACGGCTTCAAACGCATCGGCGAACAGCACGGCCCGTTCGACCTGACACTGATGGAAACCGGCGCCTACAACGTTGAATGGCCGCATGTGCACATGCAGCCAGAGCAAACCCTGCAAGCGCACATCGACCTCAAAGGACGCTGGTTATTGCCGATTCACAACGGCACTTTCGATCTGTCGATGCATGCCTGGTTCGAGCCCTTTGACCGGATTTTGGCGTTGGCCTGGGAGCGCAATGTGTCGATCACCACGCCGCAAATGGGCGAGGCGTTCAACGTGAAGTATCCGCAACGCGGGAGTGCGTGGTGGTTCGGGACGGAAAGTGAACGCGATCAGGTCACAGCGCAGAACGCTTGATCCTCTGCAGTCGGGCCGCTCGCTAATGAGCGGCCGGCTCACTGACACCTCACTCAACCATCGCATAATCCGCCCGCCCGACCGGGTTCGGCGTAGACCCTTTCACATTCATCCCTCGACCCGGCGCAAACCCTGGGAAAAACACCAACCCCTGCGCCTCAAAGCAATACGCCAACGCCAGCCGGGTAACGTCCAGCACATCGCGCCGGGCCTCAAACCGCTCGATGGCCTCAACCGAAACTGCGGATTCCCGAGCCAGCTCATCAAAACTCCACCCCAGCATTGCTCGGGCCTGGGCGCAGTGGGCCGGGGTGAATTGGAAGAGGGCGATACGTTCCAGGGTGATTTTCATCGCATGAGAGGCCATGGTGTTCTCCGGGCTCGAGAGTGCTGATTCAAAATGTACTGTGTTTTTGTACAGTTGTTTTGCGCCCGGATCAAACTCATTTTTCGATTTTTGCTATTTCGTGGCTTCCATCCAGACGGACGGTAGCTGCCCCAGCACACGACGAAACATGGTCGAGAACGCCGCCGGGCTGTCATAACCGAAATCCACAGCAATGCGCGTTACCGCCGTGCCCGATGCCAGCCGCGACAGGGCTAGCACCACGCAGGCACGCTGCCGCCATTGGCTGAAACTTAGATCGGTCTGTTGTCGAAACAATCGATTGAACGTCCGCAGGCTGATGTGCAATTGATCGGCCCATTGCTGCGGCGATTGGTGAGCATTCGGGTGTTGGAGAAACGCCTGGCACAACCCCAGCAACCGCGCATCGACGGGCAGCGGAATGTGCAACGGCAGGTGAGTGCTGCGCGCCAGTTCGTGCAGCAGCAAGTCGATCAGCGCACCGTCGCGCCCGGCCTCGTCATACGTCAGCGGGATCTCCACCGCTTCCATCAACAAATGCCGCATCAACGGCGACACGCTGATCACTTGGCAGCGATCGCCCAGATCAACCGCCGCCGGTTCGATATACGCACTGCGCGTACTCACCCCGAGCATCAGCACCTCATGCGCCATCCCCGGCGGAATCCACACCGCCCGCTGTGGCGGCACCACCCAATTGCCGTCATGCGTGCTGACCTGCATCACCCCGGTGGCGCCATACAACAACTGCGCCCGCCGGTGTGTATGACGAGGCAACACATGGCCGTGGGAATAATCCGTCCCGATCGCCACCACCGGGCGAGGCGTGTCATCCAGCAGATCAATCGAAACATTGCGCATCTAGCGATTTCCAGCAGTTGGCGTAAACGCGAACATTATTGGCTGACTTGCTGAAGCAGGCCAAGGCTCATCGCTCTATCGTCGACCGCTCCCCATCAACGGACGACGCGCAATGTTCTATCTCCTGCTGACACTCTTCGGCTGCATGACCGGCATCACGGCAGTGCTGTTCGGCTTCGGCGGCGGCTTCGTCGTTGTGCCATTGCTCTACCGCATACTCACCGCTAGCCACGGCGCCGACGACCCCGTCGGCCAATCGGCGATGCACATTGCCGTGGCGACTTCGACCTGCGTGATGATCGTCAACGCACTGATCGCCACCGGCAAACATCGGCGCGCCGGGAACCTCATTCGCCATTACCTGTGGCCATTGGGCGGGTTCATTGGTTTGGGCGCGGTAGTTGGAGCGGTTGCCGCGATGTGGGTCAGTGGCGAGGTGATTCGTTATGCGTTCATCGCGTATTTGGGCGTGACCATTGTGGATTGCCTGGTTAGACGCGGATTTCTTACACGCACCGATAACGCAATCCCACGACGATTGGGCAGGCCGGAAGTGTCTGGCGGTGGCGTAGGCATTGGCGCTATCGCGACGTTTCTCGGCGTGGGCGGCAGCGTCATGACCGTGCCGTTGTTGCGGCGTTGCGGGTTGAGCATGAGTCAGGCGACGTCCATGGCCAGTCCGTTGAGCCTGCCGGTCGCTATGGCCGGGACGGTGACTTACATGGCCATGGCGGGGTTCAGCGAGTTTGACCTGGGATCGTGGTTTATCGGCTATGTGGATCTGCTGGCGTTTGCGGTTTTGACGATGGGATCGTTGCTGGGGATTCGATTGGCCACACCCTGGATCGGGCGGATTCCGGATCGAATACATGCGCGGGTGTATGTGGGTTTGCTGGTGTTGGTGATGATCAGCATGTCTGTGAACTGAGCGCTGTTACTTATCCGCCAACCCCGGCTCTTCCCGAATAATGAAGTGATCCAGGTTCTCAATATCCGCACTGAACACCCCGAACGTCTGCTCGGGGTTTTTCTTGCTCGGCACCTGCTTCAACTCCGGCGTCACGCCATAAAAGAAGCAATACAAATCCTTCCCGCTCTCGATGGCGTGCTTGATCTCTTCCAGAAACGCTTTGCGCTTGCGGTAGTTGTCGATCAGCTTCTTGCTCAAGTACACATTGACCGAATAAGGCTTCTTCTTCGCCTCATCCGCCTGCTTGAACCAGACCTTCTGTTCGAAATCGATGCGAAAGCTCTGGGTGTAATCCTTGATCTCCTTGATCTTGCCCCAGTAAATCAGCCCCTTGTTGTCCTGCAAATACTCGATCTTCTTGAAGAACGACCCGTACGGCGCCGTGTGCTCGCCAATCTTCAGCGGCATGCGCTTGAGCAGCTCCTTGTCCTCGAAGTTCGACACAAAACACTCCACCGGGTGGGCGAAGACACTGGTCTTGTCCGGCGCCGTTTCGCGGGTCGGGTGCTCTGAGTGATTGTCCGCCGAAACGGTTTTCGGGATGTCTCGAACCTCATCCGCCGCCCCCGCCGGGTTCGACGGCTGACGCACATACTGACGTCGGGTCAGCAACAACTCCGACGGGAAATGCTCCTCGCGGCTGTCATCCGTTTCCGCACCGTCTGCGTCCACACCGGATGCTGAGGCTTTGAGACTGACATAAGGACAATCCGCCACATGCCGGGTGCTGGGGGTGTTTTTGAAGTGCGGGGTGCGGACGTAATTCACGTTTTTGGCGTTGAACGTGGTCAGCACGTTGGCCGGATCGAACGCCAAACGACAGGCATCGTTGGGGCATTGGAAGTGTTCTTTGGCGGAATCGAACTGCATGGTTTCGTCGAAATTCAGATCGCGCACGTCATAGATCGACAGCTTGTCGTCGAGGCTGAGGCAGTAGGCGAGGTCGAATTTCATGGTGGGCTTGGGTCCTTGAGAGGGAAGGGTATTAATAGCGGGAGGCGAGGCGCGTTGCACTGAGTGTTTTCAGCACACCGCAAACTCTACGGCAGCACACCAAACCTTGTAGGAGTGAGCCTGAACTGGCCTAATAATTTCGGACACCTCTTAAGGGCGATATGATTTCGCCAACTTGGAGGCTCCATGAACGAAAGAAAGGTCTATACGCGCGAGTTCAAGCTTCATGCTGCCAGCATGGTGCTTGATGATAACTGCCCGGTTTCAGATGTTTGTGCATCGCTGGATATCGGGCCCACCGCTTTACGGCGCTGGGTCGATCAGGTTCGTAAGGAACGTGAAGGGCAGCCAGTCAAAGGCACCAAGGCAATCACCGAAGATCAGCGCCAGATCCAGGAACTAAAAGCCAAGATCAAGCGCATGGAGATGGAAGCCGATATCCTAAAAAAGGCTACCGCTCTCTTGATGTCGGATCCCGATCGTTTTCGATGATCGCAGAGCTAAGAGAGTCATTCCCGACGGCTGTGGTGTGTCGTGTTTTCGGTGTGAAGCGCAGCAGCTTTTATGAGTGGATTCAGCGACGCGCCAAACCGAGGCGCAAACGCGAAGAGCTCAAGCTGAAAGTAGTTGAGCTGCACAGCGAAAGCCGCGAAGCCATGGGCTCCAGAATGATCAGTAAAGGCCTGAAATCCCAAAGCATTACAGCTGGAAGGAGTCTTGTCAGAGCGCTGATGAGAGAGGCCAATATCGTCAGTAAACAACGCCAGCCTCACCCTTTCAGATCCAAAGGAGTGGAAGCATTTGTCGCGCCCAATCGGCTCAAGCGCAACTTCAAACCGACTGCAATCGATCAGGTTTGGTGTGGCGACGTCACCAGTTTGATGGTGGGCAAACGTTGGGTTCATCTGGCCATCGTGATCGATCTGTATGCCCGAAGGGTTATTGGCTGGGCATTTTCTCTGGTCAATGACGCCAACTTGGTCAGCAAAGCGCTGCGTATGGCGACAGAGGTACGAACGTGTCCTCCTGGGCTGATGTTTCACTCAGATCAGGGATGTCAGTACACCAGTCGCAAGTTTCAAGAAGAGCTGCTGCAACACGACATTTTGCAAAGCATGAGTCATCGCGGGCAGTGCTGGGATAATGCGCCGACAGAACGCTTTTTCGGCACGCTCAAGTCAGAGTGGGTGCCTCGTGGCGGTTACAGCCTGATCGAGGAAGCCAAAACCGATATCGTGCGCTTCTTCATGTACTACAACCGCACCAGACTCCATAGCTATAACGACTACCTGTCGCCAATAGCCATGGAGCAAAAAGCGGCATAAACACCGTAATCGGTGTCCGAGATTACTTGACCAGTTCAGCCTGCTCGCGATTCTCGACACCAACTCGGTCTAAATGCCTCGCGCTGACTGAGTGGCAACACAACTTACTGTGGCGAGGGCGCTTGCTCCCGCTGGGCTGCGCAGCGGCCCCAATACCGGCAAGCGCGGTGCATAAGCCAGATCAAGTTATTCGCCTGACGACTGCTTCGCAATCGAACGAGAACAAACTCCCTCGCCACGGTTAACATTTGGCACAGCTACTCATCCTCTAGCCGATCCACCCTCTCATAAAGCGAAGCAGTGAACTCATCCCTATCGCTGGAATAGTGACAGCGACGATGACAGTTCGGGCACAGAGCGACAGCGTTGGTCACCAAATCCGCGCCCTCGTTGACCAGGTGTTTAACGTGGTGGACTTCGAGAAAGTGCAATCCATTTGGCAGCTTGAAAGGTGCGTCTTGACCGCAGCCTTCGCAAACCCCGTTGGCATTCTTAAGTACCCAGGCCTTGACCAACGGATCTCGTAAAAATGAAGAGGTCGTTCCGCTGACCCGTTGCGGCCTCTCGATACCACGAGGGATGCCTACCATCTCGCGCTGCTCAAGCTTCAGAACCTTGGCGTTTAACGCTTGATCATCCGCAGTAGGTACATAGTCGTCAGGGTCGAAAGCACCTTTTGCAATCATTGCTGCGCGTACGCGCTGCGCTACTCCCGCACCAAGATGTTTGGCTGGCAGGTATCCGATGATATACGGCAGGCACAAATCACTAAGCTCGGTGGAGATGTTACGCATTCGGAACTCGATTGAGCCTCTGCTGCGATTACTCAGCACACCCTCGCGTAATAGCCGATTCTCATGGGCCTTATTGAGCTTCTGGCCACCTTTCTCAATCGCCAACATCTTCAGGTAGCCATCGACCGCAGCTTCTAGCTCCTCATCGCTCCAGTCGTTTTTCTCTTTTTCAATGTCCATACAATCGCCGAGGGTTGAAAACCCTCGGACGATACTGAGTGGCCATCACAGCTGTCTACGAAAATTCCTACAGAAAATAGCGACTGATCCTGCGTGATCCTACAAACACATCTCTAACCCATTGAGTGTTTCGAAGGCTGGAACACCTGCGCAACCTTCCGCCACCAAGGCTTGGCCACCGTAGCCCGCTGTTGGGTCTGATCGTTTAACAGGTGGGGCATATCCCGAAGCCGAATCCAACCTTCATCCTGCCAGTGCAGCAAACTCAATGACATTTCCGGCCAATCCAACAAACTCAGCATCGGGCGATCTGAATGTCCCGAATGTTCTGCGTCGCGCAAGGCTGGCACCACCTGATGAGTCAACCACTCACGCAACAATCGATTCCCCGGAACGTAGTGATACACCAGCAGTGCATACACGCCGGATTCGCTGAGCATCAGTTGTTTGTCAGGTTGCCGGAAATACTCAATCCACAAAACGTGACGCTGATCCTTGTCGAGTTTGTTGACCATGCGTTCGCTCAGATGGATACCCATCAAGCGACCGATATCGCGAGCGCAAAACCAAGCCTGGTTTTCGAGTAGAAGGGCATGTAGGGCGAGGTTGTGACGAGAGAAGACTGTTATAGAAAAAGGATGGGACATATCCATGACCTCTACGTTTAGATTCTGGAGGGCCTGACCCCAACGTAGAGTGGATTTAAGAAATCCCAACGAACAAAGCCATCACATTCGAGCAACAAATCACCCAAAGGTGGATTGTGCGTCTGTGTGATTGGCCTGGCTTCTACGTTGGGCGTTTCTTAGGCACCTGCAATGGAGCTTAGAGATGCTTTGAGCAGGCATCAATACGGATACGGCTGTGAGTGCTGTAGGAGATTTAGCGTTGTCGCGTAGGGATGGAAAAGGACTAACCATCGCTCATAAAAAAGCCCCGATCAGATCGGGGCTTTTGCTTTTTCGATTTGTCGATTCAGACGGCAATCGTCAAATCGTGGCGAGCTCGGAAATCAATCCCAGCTAAGCGCCCCACCAGTCTGATACTCAATAACTCTCGTCTCAAAGAAATTCTTCTCTTTCTTCAAGTCCATAATCTCGCTCATCCAAGGGAACGGGTTAGTCGTCCCTGGATACTCTTCCTTCAACCCAATCTGCGACAGACGACGGTTAGCGATGAACTTCAGGTAGTCCTCCATCATCGCCGCATTCATGCCCAACACGCCACGAGGCATGGTATCCCGAGCGTATTCGATCTCCAGCTGAGTCCCCTGCAGAATCATCTGCGAAGCCTCTTCCTTCATCTCGGCATCCCACAGGTGCGGGTTTTCGATTTTGATCTGGTTGATCACGTCGATGCCGAAGTTCAGGTGCATGGATTCGTCGCGCAGGATGTACTGGAACTGCTCGGCGACGCCGGTCATTTTGTTGCGGCGGCCCATGGAGAGGATTTGGGTGAAGCCGCAGTAGAAGAAGATGCCTTCCAGAACGCAGTAGTAGGCGATCAGGTTGCGCAGCAGCTCTTTGTCGGTTTCGACGGTGCCGGTTTCGAACTTCGGATCGGAGATCGAGCGGGTGTATTTGAGGCCCCAGGTGGCTTTTTTCGCGACCGACGGGATCTCGTGGTACATGTTGAAGATCTCGCCTTCATCCATGGCCAGCGATTCGATGCAGTACTGGTAGGCGTGGGTGTGGATCGCCTCTTCGAAGGCCTGGCGCAGGATGTACTGGCGGCATTCCGGGTTGGTGATCAGGCGGTACACGGCCAGGACCAGGTTGTTGGCAACCAGGGAGTCGGCGGTGGAGAAGAAGCCGAGGTTGCGCATGACGATGCGGCGCTCGTCGTCGGTCAGGCCTTCCGGGTCTTTCCAGAGGGCGATGTCGGCGGTCATGTTGACTTCTTGCGGCATCCAGTGGTTTGCGCAACCGTCCAGGTACTTCTGCCAGGCCCAGTCGTACTTGAACGGTACGAGTTGGTTGAGGTCGGCGCGGCAGTTGATCATGCGCTTTTCGTCGACAGCGACGCGGGCGGAGGCGCCTTCGAGTTCGGCGAGGCCTTCGGCGACGTCGAGGGTGTCCAGGGCAGCTTTGGCACGGGCGATGGCGGCAGAGTCGTTCGCGGTAACGGCGCGAGCTTCTTGAGCGGCGACACCACCAGCGGTGTCGAGTCGGTCCATGTTGGCTTCGGTCGCGTGGCCGGCGTTAGCGCCTTTTACCACGGCTTCGCCGCTGTCTTCTTTGTCGAATTCGTCCCAGCTCAGCATGACGTGTCGTCTCCTGCGTGAGGGCCAGATGCCCGTGTGAAAACTGATAGGTTGGTTTTTCACACGGCCGTACTGGCCGCGTTGGATAGCGTTTTTTGCAGCGGTACACGCAGGCAAATAAACATAATTTTGTACGGGGTTCCGAGAGCCGCTGATGGCGCTGCAGTCGTTGGCGACGTCGCTTTGGGCTTCGGACTGGCTTTCATCCCTGTAAGGGAATATTACAGGCCCGTTTAAGGCGGCATTATAGGGAAATTTTTGCGGCCGTGGTGGGGCGAATCCGCGCATGGAGCGGTCGAGAAGGAGGGTTTTTCGGTCGGAGCGAGGGTTTATAGGGCTTTGGCTGGAGATCGCGGGTGCAGATTTTTTTTCATAAATTTTGATGAATTGATTTCTTGTTCAAAAAACAGCCAGAAAATCAGGTTTTTCACTACATGTTGTGTTTTGAGCCGGTTTCCGGTGGCTCCAGACACAACTATGCCCGACCGAAGTCGGGCTGTAAGTCACGCTCGATGATCAGCTCAGGCGAGCGGCACCGACGTGGTCTGCGCCATCAGCAGCAACCTTGGCAGCACCAGTGTGATCGAAGCCATCGGCGGCGAGTTTGGCAGCGCCAGTGTGATCAAAGCCGTCCGAAGCAAGTTTGCCGGCGCCAATGTGGTCTGCGCCATCAGCGGCGAAGGAGGCCGAGCCGGTGTGATCGTAACCATCAGCAGCGACAGCCGCTTCAGTGGTGTAAGAAGCCGAGCCGGTGCGGTCGTAGCCGTCGGCGGCAAAAGTGTTGGCGGCCAGGACGGACAGGGTCAGGGCGAAGATCAATTTGGTTTTCATGGTGGTGGCTCCAGGTTTGTGGACGTTTTGTGCCTTGGGTGTGGAATTCATACTACGCCAGCTATTTCGATTAAAAAGCGCAAATAAACGCTTAAAGCAATCGAACAAATCGATATTCAAGGTTCGGCGCTGCATTGGCCTGGAAGGGCGGGCGAATGGGTCGAACCTTGGGGGGAAGTGAGAGCCGGGAATTAGCCGTTAGAGCAGCCGTTGCCCATGATGCTGTAGCGCAAAATATGGCGTTGGCCCTTGGAGTCGTCGTATTCCATTTTCATCGGGACAACTTCACACACGTTTGGTACTTCGCTCATGGAGACAACTTTGGCGATGTCCAGGTGGGTGGAGTAAGTGTATTCCTCAACTACCGGTTGTTGCTGTGCGACATCAGTCGGGGCCTCGTCTGCCATGGCGGTTGCGCACAGGCTGCTGAGGACCAGAACTAATAAAGCTTTCATTTCGGATTTACCTTTTAGAGGTCGAATGGGGTCACGCAACCTTTGTGGGGTTGCGTGTGGAGCTTGGTTACCGGAGTGCTTGATTAACGGCCTTCGTGGGGGCTGCAACTTGGTTAATCAGATTGCCTTGTTGGCGTGGCAGATTTTAGGCGTGGGGGTTTCAATCATATAGCCGTGGTTTTGATAAACACTTTTGACAGATTTCGTAACAATCCACGTAAACAGCCCCGTCTATCCAGGACAACGCACGACGTGTAGCAGCTGGCGAAGCCTGCGTCCGGCTGCGCAGCAGTCGTATATCCGGCTAAACGCGGTCTGCCTGATACACCGCAATTGCTGATTTTACGACTGCTGCGCAGCCGGACGCAGGCTTCGCCAGCTGCTACAGACACGCATTGTGGCGGGGGGTTGAAACACCCTGAAAGAGGCGTGGTAGTTGGGGTTGCGGGCTATTCACGACATTTTGTAGGGGCTTGTTACTACCATCGTCGAATGGTTCTATAGGCCCGGCACGGCTAAAACGGTGCCATACAAAAACAACTATTCCACCGAGGTAAGAAAGATGAGTGCGGCTTCCCTGTATCCCGTTCGTCCCGAGGTTCTGGCTAATACGCTGACTGACGAGGCGACCTACAAGGCCATGTACCAGCAATCGGTCGTCAACCCGGACGGTTTCTGGCGTGAACAGGCCAAGCGCCTCGACTGGATCAAGCCTTTCACCACGGTGAAGCAGACCTCCTTCGACGATCACCATGTCGACATCAAATGGTTCGCCGACGGCACGCTGAACGTTTCCTACAACTGCCTCGACCGTCACCTGGCCGAGCGCGGTGATCAGATCGCGATCATTTGGGAAGGGGATGACCCTGCCGAAAGCCGCAACATCACTTACCGCGAACTGCACGAACAAGTCTGCAAGTTCGCCAACGCCCTGCGTGGTCAGGACGTACACCGCGGCGACGTGGTGACTATCTATATGCCGATGATCCCTGAAGCCGTGGTTGCCATGCTGGCCTGTACCCGGATCGGCGCGATTCACTCGGTGGTGTTCGGTGGTTTCTCACCGGAAGCCCTGGCCGGTCGCATCATCGACTGCAAATCCAAAGTGGTGATCACCGCTGACGAAGGCGTTCGTGCCGGCAAGAAAATCCCGCTCAAGGCCAACGTCGACGACGCGCTGACCAACCCGGAAACCAGCAGCATCCAGAAGGTCATCGTGTGCCAGCGCACCGGTGGCGAGATCAAGTGGAACCAGCATCGCGACATCTGGTACGAAGACCTGATGAAAGTGGCGGGCACCGTGTGCGCGCCTAAAGAGATGGGTGCCGAAGAAGCGCTGTTCATCCTTTACACCTCTGGCTCCACCGGCAAGCCGAAGGGCGTGCAGCACACCACCGGCGGTTATCTGCTGTATGCGGCCATGACCCATGAGCGTGTGTTCGACTATCGTCCGGGCGAAATCTTCTGGTGCACCGCCGACGTCGGCTGGGTCACGGGCCACAGTTACATCGTCTACGGCCCGCTGGCCAACGGCGCGACCACGTTGCTGTTCGAAGGCGTGCCGAACTACCCGGACATCACCCGTGTGGCGAAGATCGTCGACAAGCACAAGGTCAACATCCTCTACACCGCACCAACGGCGATCCGCGCGATGATGGCCTCGGGCACCGCCGCTGTTGAAGGCGCCGATGGCAGCAGCCTGCGTCTGCTGGGTTCGGTCGGCGAGCCGATCAACCCGGAAGCCTGGGACTGGTACTACAAGAACGTCGGCAAGTCCCGTTGCCCGATCGTCGATACCTGGTGGCAGACCGAAACCGGCGGCAACATGATGAGCCCGCTGCCGGGCGCTCACGGCCTCAAGCCGGGTTCGGCGGCACGTCCGTTCTTCGGTGTGGTGCCGGCCCTGGTGGATAACCTGGGCAACATCATCGACGGCGTTGCCGAGGGCAACCTGGTGATTCTCGATTCGTGGCCAGGCCAGGCACGTACGCTGTTTGGCGATCATGACCGTTTCGTCGACACTTACTTCAAGACCTTCCGCGGCATGTATTTCACCGGTGACGGTGCCCGTCGCGATGCCGATGGTTACTACTGGATCACCGGTCGCGTGGACGATGTGCTCAACGTGTCCGGGCACCGCATGGGCACCGCCGAAATCGAAAGTGCGATGGTTGCTCACCCGAAAGTCGCCGAAGCGGCGGTGGTCGGGGTGCCGCACGACATCAAGGGGCAGGGCATTTATGTCTACGTCACCCTGAACGGTGGCGAAGAGCCGAGCGAGCAACTGCGCCTGGAGCTGAAAAATTGGGTGCGTAAGGAGATTGGTCCGATCGCTTCGCCGGATGTGATTCAGTGGGCACCGGGGCTGCCGAAGACTCGTTCGGGCAAGATCATGCGCCGGATTCTGCGCAAGATTGCCACGGCCGAGTACGACGGGTTGGGGGATATCTCCACCCTGGCGGATCCGGGTGTGGTGCAGCATTTGATTGATACGCACAAGACCATGCACGTCGCGTAAGCGCCGGCGGTAGCGTCATCGAAGCCCCGCCAGGTGTTGAGCCTGGCGGGGCTTTTTTGTGCCGATCGTTCCCATGCTCCGCGTGGGAATGCCGCCCGGGACGCTCCGCGTTCCTTGAGGTGCGTGACGCAGAGCGTCACTGGATGCATTCCCACGCAGAGCGTAGGAACGATCAGCGCCACATAAACACCAGCCAATAATTATCGGCCTACCACGTCAGTCATTTCCCACTGTTACCCATCCCCCTTCAAGTAACTGAATGTGTAACCGCTCGCGCCAATTCGAGGCATAGGGAAACGCCAAGCCCCATTCCTGGACCTCTTTAGCCCCCCTGGAAAATAAGAACTAACGCCAAGCTTGCCGGATTAGAAGGGTTTGCCAATAATAGGCCCGCAATTTGCTACATAGATCGGTTCACTGTCTTTTGTTCTTGCATGATTTTGCAGGGCTGTCAACGCGCTCAGGCGGCTTTCTCGGTGCTTCTGTAATTAGTTGTCGCATTGAAGAAATATCGGCTTCGGGCCTGTCGTTAGAATGCCGGTCACTCGCTCGTCAGTGTCCGTGTTGAAAATCAACACGCGATTCCCAGGGCGCAGCAATCGCTTTTGTGGTTCTACTCACTCGCATATTGGGCTGTCGCTCACTCTGCCGTTTTTGCCCTTTACCGATGGAGTCCCAAGATGAAGAAACTCGTGCTGCTTGGCGCCCTGGCACTGTCCGTGCTGTCCCTGCCAACCTTCGCCGATGAAAAGCCTCTGAAAATTGGTATCGAAGCGGCTTACCCTCCGTTCGCTTCCAAAGCACCGGACGGCAGCATCGTTGGTTTCGACTACGACATCGGCAACGCCCTGTGCGAAGAGATGAAGGTCAAGTGCGTGTGGGTCGAGCAAGAGTTCGACGGTCTGATCCCGGCCCTCAAAGTGCGCAAGATCGACGCGATCCTGTCGTCCATGTCGATCACTGAAGACCGCAAGAAGTCTGTCGACTTCACCAACAAGTACTACAACACCCCGGCTCGCCTGGTCATGAAGGCCGGCACTCAAGTCAGCGACGGCCTGACTGAATTGAAGGGCAAGAACATTGGCGTGCAGCGTGGTTCGATCCACGAGCGTTTCGCCCGCGAAGTCCTGGCCCCGTTGGGTGCCGAGGTCAAGCCTTACGGTTCGCAGAACGAAATCTACCTCGACGTGGCCGCCGGTCGCCTCGACGGCACCGTGGCAGACGCTACGCTGCTGGATGACGGTTTCCTGAAAACCGACGCTGGCAAAGGCTTCGCCTTCGTTGGCCCGGCCTTCACCGACGTCAAATACTTCGGCGACGGCGTAGGTATCGCTGTTCGCAAGGACGACAAGGCTGATCTGGACAAGCTCAACGCTGCCATCGCTGCCATTCGTGAGAACGGCAAGTACAAGCAAATCCAGGACAAGTACTTCGCCTTCGATATCTACGGCAAGTAATACGTCCAAGCGACAAGTCCGAAATGGCGCAAGCAACAGGATCTCTGAGGTTTGCGCCATTTTTTCATCCCAACTTTCGAGGACCTGAATCATGTTGAAAGGCTACGGGGCTGTCATCCTCGATGGCGCATGGCTGACGCTTCAGCTCGCCTTGTCGTCCATGGCCCTGGCCATCGTTCTGGGTCTGATCGGCGTTGCGCTGCGTCTGTCGCCGGTTCGCTGGCTGGCCTGGCTGGGCGATCTGTACTCCACGGTGATCCGCGGTATTCCCGATCTGGTGTTGATCCTGCTGATTTTCTACGGCGGTCAGGACCTGCTCAACCGCGTCGCACCGCTGCTGGGCTTTAACGACTACATCGACCTGAACCCGTTGGCCGCCGGTATCGGCACCCTGGGTTTCATCTTCGGTGCGTACCTGTCGGAAACCTTCCGTGGCGCCTTCATGGCGATCCCGAAGGGGCAGGCAGAGGCTGGCATGGCGTACGGCATGAGCAGTTTTCAGGTGTTCTTCCGGGTATTGGTGCCACAGATGATTCGCCTGGCGATTCCGGGCTTTACCAATAACTGGCTGGTCTTGACCAAGGCCACCGCGCTGATTTCGGTGGTGGGCCTGCAAGACATGATGTTCAAGGCCAAGCAGGCGGCAGATGCCACCCGCGAGCCTTTCACCTTCTTCCTCGCAGTGGCGGCGATGTACCTGGTGATCACCAGCGTCTCGTTGCTGGCATTGCGTCACCTTGAGAAGCGCTACTCGGTAGGCGTAAGGGCGGCTGATCTATGATCTTCGACTACAACGTCATTTGGGAGGCCTTGCCGCTGTACCTCGGCGGCTTGGTGACTACCCTCAAATTGCTCGCGCTGTCGCTGTTTTTCGGCCTGCTGTGCGCCTTGCCGCTGGGCTTGATGCGCGTCTCGAAAAACGCCACCGTCAACATGAGCGCCTGGCTCTACACCTACGTGATCCGCGGCACGCCGATGCTGGTGCAGCTGTTTTTGATCTACTACGGGTTGGCGCAATTCGAAGCAGTCCGTGAGAGCTTCCTCTGGCCGTGGCTGTCCAGCGCAACGTTCTGTGCGTGCCTGGCCTTTGCCATCAACACCAGCGCCTACACCGCTGAAATCATCGCCGGCAGCCTGCGTGCTACGCCGAACGGCGAGATCGAAGCGGCCAAGGCCATGGGCATGTCGCGCTACAAAATGTACAAGCGAATCCTGTTGCCATCGGCCCTGCGCCGGGCGTTGCCGCAGTACAGCAACGAAGTGATCATGATGCTGCAGACCACCAGTCTGGCGTCCATCGTGACCCTGATCGACATCACCGGTGCCGCGCGCACGGTCAACGCCCAGTTCTACCTGCCGTTCGAAGCCTACATCACCGCCGGCGTGTTCTACCTGTGCCTGACCTTCATTCTGGTGAAGCTGTTCAAACTGGCCGAGCGCCGCTGGCTGGGCTACCTGGCCCCGCGGAAGCACTGATATGGAACGCATCGATCATGCATTGCCGTGGAGCCACCTGGGCAGCGAACGCCAGATTTCGGTGTTCCGCTTCGGCTGCGGCGAGCGCAAGGCCTACATTCAGGCCAGCCTGCACGCCGATGAACTGCCGGGGATGCGCACGGCCTGGGAGCTGAAAAAGCGCCTGACCGAACTCGAAGCCCAGGGCTTGCTCAACGGCGTGATCGAACTGGTGCCAGTGGCTAATCCGATGGGCCTCGGCCAATTGGTTCAAGGCAATCATCAAGGGCGTTTCGAAGCGGGCAGCGGCAAGAACTTCAACCGTGATTTCGTCGAGTTGAGTGCGCCGGTTGCGGCTGCGTTGGCTGGAAGTCTTGGTGATGATGCGCATGCCAACATTCGCTTGATCCGTCAGGCGATGGCTGATCATCTGGCCGTATTGCCAGAGGCGAGCAGCCAGTTGCAAGGCATGCAACGCATCTTGCTCAGCCACGCCTGCACGGCTGACGTGGTGCTGGATTTGCATTGCGATTCGGAAGCGGCGCTGCATATGTACGCGCTGCCACAACACTGGCCGCATTGGCGTTCGTTGGCCGCGCACCTGAATGTGCGGGTCGGCCTGCTGGCGGAAGATTCCGGTGGCAGTTCGTTCGACGAAGCCTGCTCGCTGCCATGGTTGCGTTTGTCGCGCCTGTTCCCGGAGGCGCAGATTCCACTGGCGTGTCTGGCGACTACCATTGAATTAGGTGGTCAGGCTGATACCGGTCGCGCTGAGTCTGAGGCTCACGCTGAAGGCATTCTGGCGTTCCTCGCCGAACAGGGCTTGATCAGCGGTGAATGGCCGAAACCTGCGCAAGAGCCTTGCGAAGGCATGCCGTTCGAAGGCACTGAATTGTTGTTTGCACCGCACCCTGGTGTGGTGAGTTTTCTGCGTAAACCCGGTGAGTGGATCGAAACCGGTGACGAGATTTTTGAAGTGATCGATCCGTTGTCGGATCGGGTCAGCACGGTGTGTGCTGGTACGTCCGGGGTGCTGTTTGCCATTGAACGGCTGCGTTATGCCCAACCCGGTTTCTGGCTGGCCAAGGTGGCGGGGCGCGAAGCGCTGCGTCACGGGCGCTTGCTCAACGACTGACTGACTGTTTTTGTGAGAACCGACCGCATGTACAAACTTGAAGTCCAAGACCTGCATAAACGCTATGGCAGTCACGAAGTGCTCAAGGGCGTGTCCCTGAAAGCGGCGGCTGGCGATGTGATCAGCATCATCGGCTCCAGTGGCTCCGGCAAAAGTACCTTCCTGCGCTGCATCAACCTGCTGGAGCAGCCGCACGCGGGCAGGATTCTGCTCAACAACGAAGAGCTGAAACTGGTCGCCAACAAGGACGGCGCGCTGAAAGCGGCCGACCCGAAACAGCTGCAACGCATGCGTTCGCGCCTGTCGATGGTGTTCCAGCATTTCAACTTGTGGTCGCACATGACCGCGCTGGAAAACATCATGGAAGCGCCAGTTCACGTGCTGGGCATGTCCAAGGCCGAAGCCCGCGAAAAAGCCGAGCACTACCTGAACAAGGTGGGCGTGGGTCATCGCAAGGACGCTTACCCGGGCCACATGTCCGGCGGCGAACAGCAACGCGTGGCGATTGCCCGTGCGCTGGCGATGGAACCTGAGGTGATGCTGTTTGACGAACCGACCTCGGCACTCGACCCGGAGCTGGTCGGCGACGTGCTGAAAGTCATGCAGGCCCTGGCCCAGGAAGGCCGGACCATGGTGGTGGTGACGCACGAAATGGGCTTTGCCCGTGAAGTGTCGAACCAACTGGTGTTCCTGCACAAAGGTGTCGTTGAAGAAAGTGGCAATCCGCGTGAGGTGCTGGTCAATCCCCAGTCCGAACGTCTGCAACAATTCCTCTCGGGCAGCTTGAAGTAATCAGGGCTGCCGTTGTGCACCGCGATAGTGCATGCTTCGCAGTCTGAAAGCTGGCCCCGATTTACTGTGGGAGCTGGCTTGCCTGCGATGGCGGTGGGCCAGTTGGCATCTTTGGCACTGATACACCGCTATCGCAGGCAAGCCAGCTCCCACATTTGATCTTTGCTGGCTTTGAGATTTGTGTTCATTTCCGGGCTAGCATTGGCCCATGCCTTCATCACCGTTCTTCGTTTCGGATTGCCCGCCATGACTGCCCATCGAATTGGTTTCCTGATTTGGCCCAGCACTAAAGCCCTGACGCTTGCGCTGGCTGAGGAGGCCTTGCGTGTTGCCCAGCGTGTGCACCCGGACGTGGTTTACGAACTGTCGTTTTTGCAGGCTGAACCGCCGACCGAAGGCGCCTGGCAATTGCCGGGTGAGCCCTGGGCCGGCAAGCTCGAAAACTTCCAGAAGCTGTTTCTACTCGCCGATGAGCCGCCGACTGCACTTGCGCCGGCGCTCAGCAGTGCGTTGAAACAGCTGGTGCGGGCCGGTTGCGTGATTGGCGGTTTGTCGGCCGGTGTTTACCCGTTGGCGCAATTGGGTTTGCTCGACGGCTATCGTGCTGCCGTGCATTGGCGCTGGCAGGACGATTTCGCCGAACGTTTTCCGAAAGTCATCGCCACCAGCCACCTGTTCGATTGGGATCGCGATCGTCTGACCGCGTGCGGCGGCCTGTCGGTACTCGACCTGTTGCTGGCCGTGCTGGCCCGTGATCACGGCGCCGAACTGGCGGGTGCCGTGTCGGAAGAACTGGTGGTCGAGCGCATTCGCGAAGGCGGCGAGCGTCAACGCATTCCTTTGCAAAACCGTCTCGGCTCCAGCCATCCGAAGCTCACCCAAGCGGTGTTGCTGATGGAGGCCAACATCGAAGAGCCGTTGACCACCGACGAAATCGCCCAGCACGTGTGCGTGTCCCGTCGACAGTTGGAGCGCATCTTCAAGCAGTACCTCAACCGTGTGCCGAGCCAGTATTACCTGGAGTTGCGCTTGAACAAGGCGCGGCAGATGTTGATGCAAACCAGCAAGTCGATCATCCAGATCGGCCTGTCGTGTGGCTTTTCCTCGGGGCCGCATTTCTCTAGCGCCTACCGCAACTTCTTTGGTGCCACGCCGCGCGAAGATCGCAACCAGCGGCGTAGCAGCAGTCCGTTCGAATTGTCGTCAGTGCCGTCCGAGCGCGGCTGACAGTGCGCGCCGCGCCCGGACATGCAGGCTGCTTTACTCGTCTACTTCGGAACCACCAGACGTCGATATCTCCATCTGGCCTTGGTTGATGACATCTTCCACACCGAAATCCACTCCAGTGCGCTCGAAGTAACTGACCAGCCGTGACAGGCTCTCCACGGAAAACCGGTTGCCTCTGAAATTGATGTTCTCTGCGATTTTCAGTGGCAACTCCAGAATTTCGCTGGGCACTTCGGTGATTGCGTTTGCGCTCAGGTCTGCCCATTCCAGTTCACTCATTTGCATCAGCCCGTGCGGTAGTTCGGTGATGCCGGTGTCATTGAGCAGGATGGTCTCCAGGCTGCTCATTTGGCTCAGGTCGGGTGCTTGCTCCAGCCTGTTGTAGCCCAGGTCCAGATACTCCAATTGTTCCATTGCCGCCAATGCACTGACTGAATCAGTGGTCAAGCGGACGCGGCAATGTGGCAGCGATAACGACCGGAGTTGACCCATCTTGAACACGGCTTCCGGTATTTCTCCGAGATTGCAGTAGCGCAATCTGAGGTTTTTGAGCTTGGGGAAAGACTCCAGGAAGCGCCCGATGCGCGTTACGCCATCGGCACTCTGCAGTTCCACCGACGAAACATGATCAAAGTTGGCGCTCAGGGTTGGCAGTTCTCCATGGACAGGCGATCGGATGACCAGCTCGTAGCCGGGTTCAAGTGACGAATCAAACTCATCCAGTTCCGTTTCCTTGCGCCAGCACTGCTCCAGTAGGTGCTTGAGTTCGTCGCGGCTTGAATGTTCGAAAAACTCTTGCAATGCGGTGAAGGGTTCACCTGTCAGGGGGTGATAGGGTGGCAAGTTGGCGGTCCAGGTGGACAGATCGACTTGGAGCTGACTCAGTTCCTGCTCAAGACGGGTCAATTCGATCCGGCCGTCTTCCAGCGTACCGGGCAAGTCATACACAAATTCGCTCGCCTGCTCGACCTCCATGCCCGGATACAGCGCTCTGACGCGGACAATATCTGCCTCAGGGGCGTAGGCACCCAAATCAAAGGAAGTGCTGAAGTATTGCTGTTTGATCAGCTGTCGCGCGGCGTTGGACAGGGGATTGTGTGTGAGATAAACGCCTTGTTTTTCATACACCGCACTGTCGAACAATTCAGTGGGTAGATCAGTGATTTTATTGTCCAGCAACATCAGCGATTCAAGGTGCGGGCTTCGGAACGCGCCGCGAGGGAATTTGGACAGGCCCGTGTCACTCAGGTCCACCTGGACCAGATCGGGCATCGATTCGAGGCTCGGGACTCCATCAATCGAATTGCGATAGAGGTCCAGTGAAGTCAGTTTGTTCAGCGATTGCAGCTTCGACCAATTGGCGGCGTCAAAGTTGATCCCGCAGTCGCTCAGCACCAACGCGTCGAGGCTGGTCATCCGGGGGATGGCGTCGGGCAGTGTGCTCAGATGGAAGCGGCGCAGTTCGAGACGGCGCAGCCCTTTGAAGTGTTCTAAAAAAGCCGGGATGCCCTGGGGGGCGAAATGACCCTCGAGCGACAGTGTGGACACGTGGTTGAAATCGGCATTCAGGGTCGGCAGATCGCCCGGGACCGGATCCACAAAGGTGAGCACATAGCGCTCGACGCCATCCTCGGAGTCCAATTCCCGATCAGTTTGCCGGCACCACGCTCGCTGGATTTCCCGGGCCAGCAACTTGCGATTACGCTGGGCGATCTGGCGATCCAAATCGTTCAGCGCGAGCCCTGTTTCGGCGTCGGTGGTGGGCGCGTCGAGTACCCAGCCATTCAAATCTTGACGAAGCCGGGCCAATTCGCTGGCCAGGCGCGAAAGTTCGAAGCGAGCGCCATCAGGGTGACGTTGTAACCTCAGAACCATGGACCGGAGCTCTTCCTCGTTGAGCGAGGGATAAACCTCACGAACCCGGTCGTCGAGCGTTGGCGCCATGCCGACGCGGCGGGTGTAACCCTCGGTGCCGCCGGGCAGGCGCATGGTGGTGGGGTCGTAAAAGGGTTTTCGATGAGGGTTTTTCGCAAACAGAGTGCGCAGGCCCGGTTGTTCCAGTGCGTGTTCTGCAAGGCGCTGTTTGAATCTACGGCTGCCCCCCATCGCGGCGCGCTCTGCGTCTGGCAGTGCCTGAAGCAGGGTGTGGTAAAAGTCGCCGGGAGTGGCATCGTTATCGTGAAGTCGATAGCTACCGTCTACGGTGCGCACCAGTGTTTTGAGGTTTGGAGCGTCGACGCGGCCCATGCTGTCGCGCAGGGCGCCCTCCTGTGAAAAATCCCTGACTTCAAGGCGCAGGTCAGTGGGCCAGTCGGGCAGTGTGTTCAGGCTGTGCAGCGCCAATTGATGAGTGTCTGCGGTTTCCAGTGCGTCACGAAAAAGTCCTTCGTAAGCCCGGGTAATACGCACCGCCTCCATGGCTTTCAGTGCGACGTCCTTCAGGCGTTGAGGCACTGTTCCGTTATGCAGTTGCGTCAGCTCGGTGCCCGATGCGTTGCTGGCCAGTTCTTGTGCGATGTCTGTCGGCAGCCCTTGGGTGTTGGCCTGAAGTACTTGAACTGGCCGATCCGTGGTTTTCTCCAGCGCCCGATAGCGTGATTCGAATAGCGATTTGCGTTGGCTGAGCGCCCGATCGTAATCGGGGTGTTCGGTGTGGTTCTGGTCAATCAGGTTTTGAATGTCACGATCGATTTTGAAGCGCTTGATCGTGTCGGTCAGAAGTGAGGGCGGGCGATGGTTCTCGACATGAATCTCCCGTAGCACATTGTCGTGATAGCCACTGATGCGCAGGATCGCTTCGCGTTCGGTGCGGCTGAAGGATTCGACGCTATGCCCGAGGCGATGCATTACGGTATCGCGGTCCCAGCTCAGCGGCTGTTCCAGCTCGGTCGTCCAGGCACCGTGGCCGTTGTGGCGCAAGGTGGGCTGATAGGCGTCGACCCGGTCGGGATGCTCGATCTTGAACGTACCTGTCCTGGCATTCGATTGCACGGCGTACAGCTTTTCCTCGAGGGGCAGCAGCGTCTTGTTCTCGTGTCGGTACAGGCCAAGGTCATCGGGTTGCAAGCCAGCGGGCAAGTCGATGGTTTGTTCGTAGCGGGTGAGGTCCGGATTCCAGTAACGGGTTTTTCCGTCCGGGCCCGGCACCGGCTTGAGCGGCTCGATCAGCGCCACTGATTCAGGGGAAAGCAGGCGCTGGAAGGTGCGGGCGGCAATGGCGCTGCCGATCACAAATGTTCCCGTTTGAACCACGGTTTCGACGACGCTCAACAGTTGCCTGAACGCTTCTGTTTTTTGGTCTTCGGCCCAGTCCACGATACCTTCGAAGGTTTCGTCGAGGACCTGATAGGCCATGTAGGCCAGCATCAATTCGCCGAGGAAGGGCACGAACGGCAAGGCGACGAACGTTGCGACTTCCAGGACCGCCGAGGCCACTTTGCTGAAGGCGTCCCACTGTGCCCAGCGTGCGTTCTGGTCGGCGCGAGCGGTGGAGACGGCAACGGTGCTTGCATCATTGAGGATCTTGTTCAGCTGCCGCTGATAGAGGTGGTTCCACAGTCCCGCCCTGAACGGGGTCATCGAAAACCGTAGATTGGGATGATCGATCGGGGTTTCCCGCCAGCTCGGCAGTGGGTCACCACGGGTATGCCGATGCCAGGTGACGGCCTGCAGGCGACGATTGAGATCAGCAAAGAAATAGCCCCGTTCGTGGTGATCGACGAATCGACTGAAAAACGCTTGATAAGCGGGTGAGCGCAGCTTGTGGGTCAGTTCATTCATGAACGCCACGGTGTCGGGGTATTGCTTGAGCGGATGCTCCGGATCATCGGGGATGTAGGCGATGATCCGGGTGGCCTTGGTTGTGTGGCTCGATTTGGCGCTGAACACGATGATGCCGGTCAGCGATGACGACATCATTCTCAGGTCGTGACAGTGCAGGGGATAACCGTCCAGTGGCATGGGCGCGCGCCCCTCGAGCAATCGCTCGATTGCGTTATAGGCATCGTCCTCGATATCCCGGCGGGCATGAGCCAGCTTCAGCGCAGAGCGAAGTGCTGCCTGGTTTGTTTGGCCGACCTTCGATTTCAAAACAGCCCCGGCTACCCGGTTGGTCAGCCCCAGATTGTCTTTGAGATAGGCGTTGTATTGGCCGCCGATATCCAGTTCGCGGCACAGCTGGGTGAAGGCCTGGATCGTGAGTTTGCGAGAGACCTCGGGCAACGTATCGAACTGCCCTGTGGGCGACGGTGCGCTGATGAAGGTGGAGTCAGCCTCATAAGCGCCGGCCTCGGCCTCTGATGGCTGAAAGTTGTGCAGCGCCGCGTCGAGCATCGACACCGTCCAGGTGCGGGCGGCACCGGTCTTGATCGCAAACCAGGGTGTGGTCAGCGGGATGTACAGACGCAGGAAGGTGGTTTTGACATCCAGCTCCAGGTCGAAGCGGGTTTTCAGCGCTGAGGCCAGAATCGGCTCTGCGTAATCCTGAGCGTTTTGCACCTTCGCCAACATCGATCCCAACCGGTTTCGTTCGGTCCAGTGCGTCTGGCTTGAGCTTTTCAGCACCAGGTGTTGCAGACGCGAAGCGGTGCGATGCCAGGGAGGCGCTACAAGGCTGGCGCTCTTCAGCGCGCCGCGCGTTTCGGTCGATGCCTCTAATAGCCATGCGGGCAGGTTTTGGTAAACGTGATGAAAGTGAGAGTCCGGTTGCGAGGCGGGCTCAAAATCGTCTTGATTCATGCGCTATTCCTTTAGCGTTTGGATTAGCCGCCAGCAAAACAGATGATGATGAGTGGCGTGCGGTACATATTTACCGCACCGTTCATCAGGCCTGCCTATAACCTGCGCCGGCAGTTTAAACTGCGCCTTTGCGACGCTATATGTCGCATTGCCGTAAACCCGGCTGAATCCGGGGTTTGCGCTATAAGAAGTTGTCGCTTGGCGGCAAGGCCGGGCTGAAAACTGTCCTTACAATCCCCTCATCGCTCGCCAGTTTCAGGCGAGTGTTCCTCTTCAGGAGACTCCGATGTCCGTTGAGCACGCTGCGGTACAACGCGCCGATTTCGACCAGGTAATGGTTCCCAACTACGCGCCTGCCGCTTTCATCCCCGTGCGTGGTGCCGGTTCCCGCGTCTGGGACCAGTCTGGCCGCGAGCTGATCGACTTCGCCGGCGGAATTGCCGTTAACGTATTGGGCCACGCACACCCTGCGCTGGTCGGTGCCTTGACCGAGCAGGCGAACAAGCTGTGGCACGTGTCCAACGTGTTCACCAATGAGCCGGCCCTGCGCCTGGCGCATAAGCTGATCGACGCTACCTTTGCTGAGCGCGTGTTCTTCTGTAACTCCGGCGCCGAAGCCAACGAGGCCGCTTTCAAGCTGGCCCGTCGGGTCGCCTTCGATCGCTACGGCAGCGAGAAGTACGAAATCATCGCCGCGCTGAACAGTTTCCACGGCCGTACCCTGTTCACTGTGAACGTCGGTGGCCAGTCGAAGTACTCCGACGGCTTCGGTCCGAAAATCACCGGCATCACCCACGTGCCTTACAACGATCTGGCGGCTTTGAAAGCGGCCATTTCCGACAAGACCTGCGCCGTTGTGCTGGAACCGATCCAGGGTGAGGGCGGCGTATTGCCGGCCGAACTGGCTTACCTGCAAGGCGCCCGCGAACTGTGCACCGAGCACAATGCGCTGCTGGTGTTCGACGAAGTGCAAACCGGTATGGGCCGCAGCGGCAAGCTGTTCGCCTACCAGCACTACGGCGTGACCCCGGACATCCTGACCAGTGCCAAGAGCCTGGGCGGCGGTTTCCCGATCGCAGCCATGCTGACCACCGAAGACCTGGCCAAACACCTGGTCGTCGGCACCCACGGCACCACCTATGGCGGTAACCCGCTGGCGTGTGCGGTTGCTGAAGCGGTGATCGACGTGATCAACACGCCTGAAGTGCTGGCCGGCGTCAACGCCAAGCACGACAAGTTCAAGGCACGCCTGGAGCAGATTGGCGAGAAGTACGGCCTGTTCACTCAGGTCCGTGGCCTGGGTCTGCTGATCGGTTGCGTGCTGAGCGATGCCTGGAAGGGCAAGGCCAAGGACATCTTCAACGCCGCCGAGCGTGAAGGCCTGATGATTCTGCAAGCCGGCCCGGACGTGATTCGTTTCGCCCCGAGCCTGGTGGTTGAAGACGCCGATATCGATGCCGGCCTGGACCGCTTCGAACGTGCTGCTGCGAAGTTGACTCAAGCCTGATAGACCCTTCGACGCCTGACTATTCAGGCGTCGAATCAATTTTTTGTGCCGGGCTTAGTAAGTGTGGGAGCGGGCTTGCCCGCGATGAGGGCCTGACAGCCGACTTCATTGTTATCTGACAGGACGCTATCGCGGGCAAGCCCGCTCCCACATGAGCCGGGCATTTTACTTATGAAAGTTTTTAGAGAAAGGAGTGACACCATGCTGGTGATGCGCCCCGCGCAAATGGCTGATCTGGGCGAGGTACAGCGTCTGGCTGCGGATAGCCCGATTGGTGTCACTTCCTTGCCGGATGACGTTGAACGCCTGAGCGACAAGATCGCGGCAAGCGAAGCCTCGTTTTCTGCCGAAGTCAGCTTCAACGGTGAAGAGAGCTATTTCTTCGTCCTCGAAGACACCGCCACCGGCAAACTGGTCGGTTGTTCGGCCATCGTTGCTTCGGCGGGTTATTCCGAGCCGTTCTACAGCTTCCGTAATGAAACCTTCGTGCACGCTTCCCGCGAGCTGAAGATTCATAACAAGATCCACGTGCTCTCCCAATGCCACGACCTGACCGGCAACAGTTTGCTGACCAGTTTCTACGTACAGCGCGAGCTGGTGGGGTCGCCTTGGGCCGAACTCAATTCCCGTGGCCGCCTGCTGTTCGTGGCCAGCCATCCGGAGCGCTTCGCCGACTCCGTGGTGACCGAGATCGTTGGCTACAGCGATGAAAACGGTGACTCGCCATTCTGGGATGCCATCGGCCGTAACTTCTTCGACCTCAACTACGCTGAAGCCGAGCGCCTGTGTGGCCTCAAGAGCCGTACGTTCCTGGCCGAGCTGATGCCGCATTACCCGATCTATGTGCCGCTGCTGCCGGACTCCGCTCAAGAGGCGATGGGCCAGGTGCACCCACGGGCGCAGATCACTTTCGACATCCTGATGCGCGAAGGTTTCGAGACTGATCACTACATCGATATTTTCGACGGCGGCCCGACCTTGCACGCCCGTGTGACGGGGATCCGTTCGATCGCCCAGAGCCGCGTCGTGCCGGTGAAAATCGGCGAGCCGGTCAAAGGTGCCGGTCGTCAGTATCTGGTGGCCAATGCCCAATTGCAGGATTACCGCGCCGTGTTGCTTGAGCTCGATTACGCGCCCGGCAAACCGGTAACCCTGGACCTGGAAGCGGCCGAAGCCCTGGGAGTCGGCGAAGGTGCCAGCGTGCGCCTGGTGGCGGTTTAACGCCGGCTTTGATTTCCAGAAAGAAATGCCTGGAAAGCAGCGAAATTTCACGGGTGGCGCAAGCGGCCCGTTTGAGGAGATAGCATGATCGTTCGTCCCGTACGCAGCAGCGATTTACCCGCTCTGATCGACCTGGCCCGCAGCACTGGCACCGGCCTGACCACTTTGCCGGCCAACGAAGAGCGGCTGGCCCATCGGGTCGGCTGGGCCGAGAAGACCTTTCGCGGCGAAGCCGGGCGCGCTGATGCGGACTACCTGTTCGTACTCGAAGACGACACGGGGCGCGTGGTGGGCATTTCTGCCATCGCCGGCGCCGTCGGCCTGCGTGAGCCCTGGTACAACTTCCGGGTCGGCCTGACGGTCAGCGCTTCGCAAGAGCTGAACATCTACCGCGAGATCCCGACGCTGTTCCTGGCCAATGACCTGACCGGTAACTCTGAGCTGTGCTCGTTGTTCCTGCACGCCGATTACCGCACCGGGCTCAATGGCCGCATGCTGGCCAAGGCGCGGATGCTGTTCATTGCCGAGTTCCCGCAACTGTTCGGCAACAAGACCATCGCCGAGATGCGCGGTGTGTCCGACGAAGCCGGGCGTTCGCCGTTCTGGGAAAGCCTGGGCCGCCACTTCTTCAAGATGGAATTCAGCCAGGCCGATTACCTGACCGGCGTGGGCAACAAGGCGTTCATCGCCGAACTGATGCCGAAGTTTCCGCTGTACACCTGCTTCCTGTCGCCAGATGCGCGCAATGTTATCGGTCAGGTCCACCCGGACACCGAGCCGGCACTGGCCATGCTCAAGAGTGAAGGGTTCAGCTACCAGGGTTACGTCGACATCTTCGACGCCGGCCCGGCCGTGGAGTGCGAAACCGGCAAGATCCGCGCCGTGCGCGACAGCGAGGCACTGGTGTTGGCCATCGGCACGCCGGGTGACGACGCGACGCCTTTCCTGATTCACAACCGCAAGCGCGAAGACTGCCGGATCACTGCCGCGCCAGCACGCTTCGCCGCCGGCACGCTGGTGGTTGATCCGCTGACCGCCAAACGTCTTCAACTCAACGCCGGCGATCAAGTGCGCGCCGTTCCGTTGTCTGCTGCTCGGGAGTCGAAGTAATGAATTCGCTATACATCGCAGGTGAATGGCTGGCTGGCCAGGGCGAAACCTTCCAGTCGCTGAACCCGGTGACCCAGCACGTGCTGTGGGCCGGCGAAGGCGCCACGGCCGCTCAGGTTGAATCCGCCGTGCAAGCCGCTCGTCAGGCATTCCCCGGTTGGGCCCGTCGTACGCTGGATGAGCGCATTGCCGTGCTTGAGGCCTTTGCCGCTGCGCTGAAAAACAAGGCTGACGAACTGGCGCGCTGCATCGGTGAGGAAACCGGCAAACCGCTGTGGGAATCGGCGACCGAAGTGACCAGCATGGTCAACAAGATTGCGATTTCGGTGCAGAGCTACCGTGAGCGTACCGGCGAGAAGAGCGGCCCGCTGGGCGACGCCACCGCTGTGTTGCGTCACAAACCGCACGGCGTGGTGGCCGTGTTCGGTCCTTACAATTTCCCTGGCCACTTGCCGAACGGTCATATCGTGCCGGCGCTGCTGGCCGGTAACAGCGTGTTGTTCAAACCGAGCGAGTTGACCCCGAAAGTCGCCGAGCTGACGGTCAAGTGCTGGATCGAAGCTGGCCTGCCGGCGGGCGTGCTGAACCTGCTGCAAGGCGCTCGCGAAACCGGTATTGCCCTGGCGGCGAACCCGGGCATCGACGGCTTGTTCTTCACCGGCTCCAGCCGCACGGGCAACCACTTGCATCAGCAATTTGCCGGTCGTCCGGACAAAATCCTTGCGCTGGAAATGGGCGGTAACAACCCGCTGGTGGTCGACGAAGTGGCGGACCTCGATGCCGCCGTTTACACCATCATCCAGTCGGCCTTCATTTCTGCCGGCCAGCGTTGCACCTGCGCACGTCGTTTGCTGGTGCCGCAAGGCGCATGGGGCGACACGCTGCTGGCGCGTCTGGTGGCGGTCAGCTCGACGATTGAAGTCGGCGCGTTTGATCAGCAGCCGGCACCGTTCATGGGTTCGGTGATTTCCCTCGGTGCTGCGAAAGCGCTGATGGATGCGCAGGAACATTTGCTGGCCAATGGTGCGGTAGCCTTGCTGGAGATGACTCAGCCTCAGGCTCAAGCGGCCTTGCTGACCCCGGGTATTCTGGATGTCACTGCCGTTGCCGATCGTCCTGACGAAGAGCTGTTCGGCCCGTTGCTGCAAGTGATCCGCTACGCTGATTTTGAAGCGGCGATCGCTGAAGCCAACGACACCGACTATGGCCTGGCGGCGGGCCTGCTGTCGGACTCCGAGGCACGTTATCAGCAGTTCTGGCTGGAAAGCCGCGCCGGTATCGTCAACTGGAACAAGCAATTGACCGGTGCGGCGAGCAGCGCGCCATTTGGCGGCGTCGGTGCCTCGGGCAACCATCGCGCCAGCGCCTACTACGCCGCCGATTACTGCGCGTATCCGGTGGCCTCGCTGGAAACGCCGAGCCTGGTGTTGCCTGCCGCTCTCACGCCTGGCGTGAAGCTTTCTTAGGGCTTATGTAGCACCTGCCGAAGGCTGCGTTCGGCTGCGAAGCAGTCGCGATTGCGGTATCCATGATTCTGATCTGGAAACACGGTGTACCGATTAACGACTGCTACGCAGCCGAACGCAGCCTTCGGCAGCTGCTACAGGATTCGCATCCAGTCATATTTATTGAAGCCTATAACAACAGATTCTCGTGGAGCCTCGCTGATGAAATCCTATGAAGTCAATTTTGACGGTCTAGTGGGGCCGACCCATAACTACGGCGGCCTGTCCTACGGCAACGTCGCGTCCCAGAGCAACAGCCAGCAATCTTCGAACCCGAAGGAAGCCGCGCTGCAAGGCCTGGCGAAAATGAAATCGCTGATGGAGATGGGCTTCCAGCAGGGCGTGCTGGCGCCGCAAGAACGCCCGGACATCGCCGCGCTGCGTCGTCTTGGCTTCAGCGGCACCGATGCTCAAGTGATCGAGCGCGCCGCCAAAGAAGCGATGCCGTTGCTGGTCGCCAGTTGCTCGGCGTCGAGCATGTGGGTGGCCAACGCCGCCACGGTCAGCCCAAGTGCCGACACGGCCGATGGCCGCGTGCATTTCACTGCCGCCAACCTCAACTGCAAATATCACCGCAGCATCGAACACCCGACCACCAGTCGCGTTCTGGGGGCAATGTTCGCCGATCAGAAGCACTTTGCTCACCACGCCGCGTTGCCGGCCGTGGCGCAGTTCGGTGACGAAGGCGCCGCCAACCACACCCGTTTCTGCCGTGAATACGGTGAAGCAGGCGTCGAGTTCTTCGTGTTCGGTCGCAGCGCTTTCGATACCCGTTACCCGGCGCCGCAGAAATACCCGGCGCGCCAGACACTGGAAGCGTCCCAGGCCGTTGCCCGCCTGCACGGCTTGAGTGAAGACGGCGTGGTCTACGCGCAGCAGAACCCGTCGGTGATCGATCAGGGCGTGTTTCACAACGACGTGATCGCCGTGGGTAACGGTGAGGTGTTGTTCTATCACGAGGACGCGTTCCTCGACACCGAGCAGATGCTGGCGGAACTGCAAAGCAAACTCGCCAAGGTCGGTGGGAAATTCCAGTCAGTCTGCGTACCGCGTTCGGCAGTTACCGTCGAAGACGCCGTTCGTTCCTACTTGTTCAACAGCCAACTGCTGTCGCGTCCTGACGGTTCGATGCTGTTGATCGTGCCGGAAGAGTGCCGTGGCAACGAGCGTGTCTGGCAATACCTGCAAGGTTTGACCGGCTCCGGCGGCCTGATCCGTGAAGTGAAGGTATTCGATCTCAAGCAAAGCATGCAGAACGGCGGTGGCCCGGCTTGCCTGCGGCTGCGCGTCGCACTGAATGAAACCGAGCTGGCGGCCGTCAATCCAGGGGTTATCATGACGGCCCCGTTGTACGGCACGCTGACCGAATGGGTCGACAAGCACTACCGCGACCGCATGACCGAAACCGATCTCGCGGACCCGCAATTGTTGCTTGAGTGCCGGACGGCACTGGATGAACTGACGCAAATCCTTAAACTGGGCGCGGTTTATCCATTCCAGATCAATTGAAAGTCTCAACCGAGAGCGTAAAAAACATGAGCGATACCCTGCAGCTGATCCTTGAAGACACCGACGGCACGCAACTGGAAACTTCCTGCACCCGCGTCGCGGTCATGTGGCAAGGCAAAGAGCTGTGGATCCAGCACGATGGCCGCGGCCAACTGCTGATCGGTGTGGACGTTGAAGAAGGCGACGCTGAATACGCCAACCTGCTGCTGCGCCCATTGGCGACTAATCTGGTAAGTCTGCAACTGGAAATGGAACCGGCTGAAGTCGGCGACGAAGACCACGTGCATGGCCCGGATTGCGCACACGACCACTAAGGAAACGCTCTATGCTCGCCCTCGGCAAACTGCTTGAACTAACCCTCGCCGGCCGCGAACCGGCGGAGAAGACTCAACTGACAGTCGAAGGCGTGCGGATGCGCTGGTTGAGCGAAGGTGCGCTGGAAGTCCGGCCACCTGAGGCTCGCGACAACGGCCTGGACCTGCTGCTGTCGGCCGGTATCCATGGCAACGAAACAGCGCCGATCGAATTGCTCGATCGCCTGTTGCATGACATCGCCCGTGGCGACCTCAAGCCACGCGCACGTATTCTGTTCCTGTTCGGTAACCCCGACGCGATCCGTAAAGGCGAGCGTTTTATCGAGCAGGACGTCAATCGGCTGTTCAATGGCCGTCACGAACAAAGCAGCGGCTCAGAAGCCTTGCGCGCTTGTGAGCTGGAGCGGCTGGCGGCGAGTTTCTTCAGCCTGCCGGATCGCCAGCGCCTGCACTACGATCTGCACACTGCGATTCGCGGCTCGAAAATCGAACAGTTCGCCTTGTACCCCTGGAAGGAAGGCCGCCAGCATTCGCGTCTGGAACTGGCGCGCCTGCGTGCTGCCGGGATGGAGGCCGTGTTGTTGCAGAACAAGCCGTCCATCGTCTTCAGTTCCTACACCTACGACAAGCTGGGCGCCGAGTCCTTCACCCTTGAACTGGGCAAGGCACGGCCGTTCGGGCAGAACGACGGGGTCAACGTTTCCCTGCTGGAAAACCGCCTGAAACAGATCATCGAAGGCACCGAGCCGGAACTGACCGACGCAGCGCTGGACGGTTTGCAGCTGTACAGCGTGGCGCGGGAAATCATCAAGCACAGCGATAGCTTCCGCTTGAACCTTCCAGTGGACATCGAGAATTTTTCGCAGCTGGAGGTGGGTTATCTGTTGGCGGAAGACATCGCCAATACCCGCTGGATCATCGAAGAAGAGGGCGCCCGGATCATCTTTCCGAACCCCAAGGTGAAGAATGGCTTGCGTGCCGGCATTCTGGTCGTGCCGACGACTGACGAAAACCTGGCCTGACCACAACTTAAGCGATACGCAACCCCCCTGTGGGAGCGAGCAAGCTCGCTCCCACAGTTGGTTTGGGTGAAGGCAGAGACTTCACCCGGACCAAAGATTTTGGATTAGACAGCCATTGCACGCGGCTCGGTGCGGCGCAGCGCACGCATCTTCTGCAGCGTATCCGCGCACGTTTTCGCCGCTTCCTGGCCTTTATGCAGGAAATGCTCGAAGAAGAATTTCTGGTGCTCTTCACCGGCATGGAAGTGGTGCGGGGTCAGGGATACCGAGAACACTGGCACTTCGGTTTCCAGTTGCACCTGCATCAGGCCGCTGACCACCGACTGGGCGACGAACTCGTGACGGTAGATCCCGCCATCAACCACCAGGGCTGCGGCGACGATGCCGGCATAACGACCGGTCTTGGCCAGCAACTTGGCGTGCAGGGGCATTTCAAAGGCGCCGCCGACTTCGAAGAAATCGATTTCTGACTCCTGATAACCCTGGGCAATCATTTCGGTCACGAAGCCTTTACGGCTCTGATCGACGATTTCCTTGTGCCAGCAGGCCTGGATGAACGCAACGCGCTCGCCATGAGAGTGTTTGCTTTTGCTGTCAATTGCGGTGGGTTGCATGTTCTGACTCCTGTTTATGGTTAAAACAGGGCATATGAATCGAATGGGATTTGAGGGTGCGCACGCTCGCACGAATGCCTGCGGACGGCCCTATGGTGTCAATCCCGTTCTCTCTTCATCCGGACTATGACCGTCGGCCCCGGGATCACACCGGGTCTGCTGACCTTGTCGTCATACACAGCCAATGCCGTGCCTGTCGCCAAGCGCTCGCGGGCTATGCGCATTGCGCGCAATTACCGCCGGTGGGGAGTTGCACCCCGCCCTGAGAACGTTTTTGCCGCCGGAATGTTTGGCGGCGCAGCGTTTTTATCACATATTTGCGGTATGCGCATGGCCCCTTTTGGATGATTGTCATCGACTTTTCCGTTGGTTTAATCGACCTTTTCCTGCGCAAGGGTTGATTAATCGTCGCCATGCCCGCAGTAATTCTTTCCTGAAAGGGATTTCCCCTGCTTACCGAGGCCAGATTCATGAGTGTTATCGATCTTCGCAGCGACACCGTCACCCAACCTTGCGCCAGCATGCTCGACGCGATGGCCACAGCCACCACCGGTGACGATGTTTATGGTGAAGATCCGACGGTCAATCGTCTGGAAACCGAATTGGCCAAGCGCCTGGGTTTCGCGGCGGCGCTGTTCGTTCCGACAGGCACCATGAGCAACTTGCTGGGCCTGATGGCACATTGCGAGCGTGGCGAGGAGTACATCGTTGGCCAGCAGGCGCACACCTATAAGTACGAAGGTGGCGGTGCGGCGGTGCTCGGTTCGATTCAGCCGCAGCCGCTGGAAGTGCAGGCCGATGGCTCGCTGGACCTGGCCCACGTGGCGGCCGCGATCAAACCGGACGATTTCCATTTCGCCCGCACCCGTTTGCTGGCGCTGGAAAACACCATGCAAGGCAAGGTGCTGCCGCTTGAGTATCTGGCGCGGGCCCGTGGTTTTACCCGTGAGCACGGGTTGCAGCTGCACCTGGACGGCGCGCGGTTATACAACGCGGCAGTCAAACTGGGGGTTGATGCCCGGGAAATCACTCAGCACTTCGATTCCGTTTCGGTCTGCTTGTCCAAAGGCCTGGGAGCGCCAGTCGGTTCGGTGCTGTGCGGTTCGGTCGAGTTGATCGGCAAGGCACGCCGGTTACGCAAAATGGTCGGCGGTGGCATGCGTCAGGCCGGGATTCTGGCCGCGGCGGGCCTGTACGCGCTGGACAACAACGTCCAGCGTCTGGCCGACGACCATGCCAACGCACAGTTGCTGGCCGAAGGCCTGCGTGCGGCGGGCTATGAGGTTGAACCGGTGCAGACCAACATGGTTTACGTGGCCATGGGTGACAACGCCGAGGCGATCAAGCGCTTCGCCACTGATCGTGGCATCAAGCTCAGCGCTGCCGGTCGGCTGAGAATGGTCACGCACATGGATGTCAGCCGTGCTCAAATCGAACAAGTCGTCGCGGCATTCGTCGACTTTTCGCGCAAGTGATAGCGTTAGCGTTCCATTTGACCGTTTCTATCGTATAAACACGCTGTACCCCGCGCGCAGGGCCGATATAATGCGGCCCTTTGCCGTCGCTTCGTCTGTTGACGTTTCGAACAGGCCTTTGGCCGCAGCCTCCGTGGAAGAACCTAATGAAAAGCGCAGAAATCCGTGAAGCCTTCCTTCGCTTCTTCGAAGAGCAAGGCCACACCCGTGTAGCCTCCAGCTCTTTGATTCCGGGCAACGACCCAACCCTGCTGTTCACTAACGCGGGGATGAACCAGTTCAAGGACTGCTTCCTGGGCCAGGAAAAACGCGCGTACACCCGCGCCACCAGCAGCCAGAAATGCGTACGCGCCGGCGGCAAGAACAGCGACCTGGAAAACGTCGGTTATACCGCTCGTCACCACACATTCTTCGAAATGCTCGGTAACTTCAGCTTCGGTGACTATTTCAAGCACGACGCGATTACCTTCGCCTGGACTTTCCTGACCGGCGTTTTGAAGCTGCCGAAGGAAAAACTCTGGGTCACCGTCTATGCCTCGGACGACGAAGCGTATGACATCTGGACCAAAGAAATCGGTGTGCCGGTCGAGCGCATGATTCGCATCGGCGACAACAAGGGCGCGCCTTACGCCTCCGACAACTTCTGGACCATGGGCGATACTGGCCCGTGTGGCCCATGCACCGAGATTTTCTACGATCACGGCGACCACATCTGGGGCGGCCCACCGGGCTCGCCGGAAGAAGACGGTGACCGCTACATCGAGATCTGGAACAACGTATTCATGCAGTTCAACCGCACCGCCGATGGCGTATTGCATCCGCTGCCAGCGCCGTCGGTCGACACCGGCATGGGCCTGGAGCGGATCAGTGCGGTAATGCAGCACGTAAACTCCAACTACGAAATCGACCTGTTCAAGAACCTGCTGAGCGCGTCGGCCGATGCGATCGGCTGCGAAAATGGCGATCAGTCTTCGCTGAAAGTGGTTTCCGACCACATCCGTTCGTGCGGCTTCCTGATCGCCGACGGCGTTCTGCCGTCCAACGAAGGTCGCGGTTATGTACTGCGCCGGATCATTCGTCGCGCCTGCCGTCACGGTAACAAGCTGGGCGCAACCGGTAGCTTCTTCTACAAGATCGTCGCGGCGCTGGTGGCCGAGATGGGCGAAGCCTTCCCGGAACTCAAGCAGCAACAGACCAACATTGAGCGCGTGCTCAAGGCCGAGGAAGAGCAGTTCTCCAAGACCCTGGAACACGGCTTGAAGATTCTCGAGCAGGATCTGGCCGAACTCAAAGGCACTGTGGTGCCGGGCGACGTGGTGTTCAAGCTGTATGACACCTACGGTTTCCCAATGGACCTGACCGCCGACATTGCCCGTGAGCGAGAGCTGACCATCGACGAAGCCGGATTCGAGCGCGAGATGGAAGCCCAGCGCGTGCGTGCGCGTTCGGCCAGCTCGTTCGGCCTGGACTACAACACCCTGGTCAAGGTTGACGTGGCCACCGAATTCACTGGCTACACCGATACCAGCGGTTCGGCAAAAATCGTTGCCCTGTACAAGGACGGCCAGTCGGTCGACGTATTGAGCGAAGGCGACGAGGGCGTGATCGTTCTCGACAAGACGCCGTTCTACGCCGAATCCGGTGGCCAGATCGGCGATTGTGGTTATCTGCAAGCCGGCGCTTCGCGTTTCGACGTGCGTGACACCACCAAGACCGGCGGAGCGTTCCTGCACCACGGCGTGCTGGCAAGCGGCAGCCTGATCATCGGCGCTCCCGTGGAAGCCCACGTTGAGGCTGACGTGCGTCACGCCACTTCGCTGAACCACTCGGCGACCCACTTGCTGCACGCGGCATTGCGTCAGGTGCTGGGCGATCACGTTCAGCAAAAAGGCTCGTTGGTCGACAGTCAGCGCCTGCGCTTTGACTTCAGTCACTTCGAGGCGATCAAGCCTGAGCAGTTGAAAGCGCTGGAAGACATCGTCAACGCCGAGATTCGCAAGAACTCCGCCGTTGAAACCGAAGAAACCGACATCGAAACCGCCAAGAAGAAGGGCGCCATGGCGCTGTTCGGCGAGAAGTACGGCGACAACGTGCGCGTACTGAGCATGGGCGGTGATTTCTCCGTCGAGCTGTGCGGCGGTATCCACGCCAACCGTACTGGCGATATCGGCCTGCTGAAAATCATCAGCGAAGGCGGTGTGGCATCGGGCGTACGTCGTATCGAGGCAGTCACTGGTGCTGCGGCACTGGCCTACTTGAACGCGGCTGAAGAACAACTCAAGGAAGCGGCGAACCTGGTCAAGGGTAGCCGCGACAACCTGATCGACAAGCTGTCGGCTGTGCTGGAGCGCAACCGTCTGCTGGAGAAGCAACTCGAGCAGTTGCAGGCCAAGGCTGCCAGCGCGGCGGGCGACGATCTGTCGGCCTCTGCACTGGACGTCAAAGGCGTGAAGGTGTTGGCCGTGCGTCTGGACGGTCAGGACGGCAAAGCGCTGCTGGCGCTGGTCGATCAACTGAAAAACAAACTCGGCCGCGCAGTGATCCTGCTCGGCAGTGTCCATGAGGAAAAGGTCGTTCTGGTTGCAGGCGTAACCAAAGACCTGACTGGCCAACTCAAAGCCGGTGATTTGATGAAGCAAGCCGCTGCGGCAGTGGGCGGGAAGGGCGGTGGTCGTCCGGACATGGCGCAGGGCGGCGGTACAGACGCTGGCGCACTGGATGCAGCATTGGCCCTGACCGTTCCATTTGTAGAGCAGGGTTTATAAGGCAGTGTGTCTGGCCCGCGGTCTAGTGGCGGGCCAGAACGCTGTTTGAGTGATTATTTGGGCGCCCTTCATGGGCAGAGGCGGCTTTGAAATGGCTTTGATCGTACAGAAATTTGGAGGCACCTCAGTCGGCACTGTCGAGAGAATCGAGCAGGTCGCCGACAAGGTTAAGAAATTCCGCGATGCCGGCGATGACCTGGTGGTTGTGCTGTCTGCAATGAGCGGCGAAACCAACCGTCTGATCGATCTGGCCAAGCAAATCAGTGGTGATGACCAACCGGTTCCGCGTGAACTGGATGTGATCGTCTCCACCGGTGAGCAGGTGACGATTGCGCTGTTGGCCATGGCGCTGATGAAGCGTGGCGTGCCAGCGGTGTCGTACACCGGCAATCAGGTACGGATTCTGACCGATAGCGCGCACAATAAAGCGCGTATCTTGCAGATTGATGACCAGAAGATTCGCGGCGACCTGAAGGCCGGTCGCGTGGTGGTTGTCGCCGGTTTCCAGGGCGTCGACGAGCACGGCAACATCACCACCCTCGGTCGTGGCGGTTCCGATACCACCGGCGTGGCGCTGGCAGCAGCCTTGAAGGCTGATGAATGCCAGATCTACACCGATGTCGATGGTGTCTACACCACTGACCCGCGCGTGGTGTCCGTGGCCCAGCGCCTGGAAAAGATTACCTTCGAAGAGATGCTGGAAATGGCCAGCCTCGGTTCCAAGGTTTTGCAGATCCGTGCGGTCGAGTTCGCCGGCAAGTACAACGTTCCGCTGCGCGTTCTGCACAGCTTCAAGGAGGGTCCGGGCACCCTCATTACTATTGATGAAGAGGAAACCATGGAACAGCCGATCATTTCCGGTATCGCTTTCAACCGCGATGAAGCCAAGCTGACCATCCGTGGCGTGCCAGACATCCCGGGCGTTGCATTCAAGATTCTCGGCCCGATCAGTGCCGCGAACATTGAAGTCGACATGATCGTGCAGAACGTTGCGCACGATAACACCACCGACTTCACCTTCACTGTGCACCGCAACGACTACCAGGCGGCGCAAACCGTGCTGGAAAAAACTGCTAGCGAACTGGGTGCCCGTGAAGTCGTGGGTGACACCAAGATCGCCAAGGTGTCGATCGTGGGCGTTGGCATGCGTTCGCACGCAGGCGTGGCTAGCCGCATGTTCGAATCGCTGGCGAAAGAAAGCATCAATATCCAGATGATCTCGACCTCGGAAATCAAAGTCTCCGTTGTGATCGAAGAGAAGTACCTGGAACTGGCTGTGCGCGCTCTGCACACAGCTTTCGAACTGGACGCGCCAGCCCGTCAGGGCGAGTGATGCGTTTGACGAAGGGCGCGGTCTGACCGCGCCCTTCGTTTTTTTTTGAGTGGCGCGACCTGGAACTGTTCTTTTGCTCGCGCTGGTCAATACTCAGGCATGTAGGGCTGCGATCATTCTGGTTGTGGGTCGAGTGCCTTTTTTTTGCAGACTGTTGTCCCTGAAATGAAATGCGTTAGGAGAAAGGTATGCTGATTCTGACCCGTCGGTGCGCAGAAAGCCTGATTATTGGTGATGGCGAAATCACCGTGACCGTGCTCGGCGTCAAAGGAAATCAAGTGCGTATCGGTGTCAACGCCCCGAAAGAGGTTGCTGTGCATCGTGAGGAAATTTACCTGCGTATAAAGAAAGAGAAGGACGAAGAACCAAGCCATTAATTTTTATCGTTTTTTATGTTTGCAAACGGGGAAAAGGTTGGTTAAGATACGCCCCGTGTTGCGGAGAGCTGGCCGAGTGGCCGAAGGCGCTCCCCTGCTAAGGGAGTACACCTCAAAAGGGTGTCGGGGGTTCGAATCCCCCGTTCTCCGCCATTATTTGCGTAGTACGTTGTAATCTGGCTTCTTCGGTAAGTTGTTGAAATTACTAGAAAAAAGCGCTTTACAAAAAGATTCAACGGCCTATAATGCGCGGCAACAAATGCACTCGTAGCTCAGCTGGATAGAGTACTCGGCTACGAACCGAGCGGTCACAGGTTCGAATCCTGTCGAGTGCACCATTTAAGAGTCATCTGCAGCAATGTGAATGACTTGGCTTCAACCAGTTGTGATCTGGTCTAAAAACACAAATGCACTCGTAGCTCAGCTGGATAGAGTACTCGGCTACGAACCGAGCGGTCACAGGTTCGAATCCTGTCGAGTGCACCATACAACAGAAAGCCCGCATTTAATGCGGGCTTTTTGCCGTCTGGGATTTGGCTTTTCCTTTCGTACATCCTTTCTCGTCGAACTCGACATGTGCGCTGCGACCTCGCTGGGTGTCGTAACGGTAACTCGTTGATGAATTCCTGATACTGATCTTGTCTGGCTTGCCGAGAGCGCTCTCGACATCCTGTTGGCTCATGCCGGCAACGACTCGTTGATTGATGATCGCTTCGCGCCGTTTTCTGGCGTCGATCAGATTTCCACATTTGTCCTCGGCTTGACCCACAATGGTCGGCGCTCTGCTTTTGCTATTCCTGCCTGATTTTTCAGTGCTGTCGGCGTTCGGCATGAGCGCCATCACGCTGCCGGGGGTGAAGGGGCGCACCTCCTGCACTGACAGGCTCTCTGCGTCCGTGCAGCTCATAGTGGTGAAGGTCAGGTGCCCGTTGGGTGCCTCGCACCGGTGGACAGCCGCCGCATGCAACCAAGGCGACAGGCAAAGCAGCGCGCTCAGCAAAAAATAGTAGGAATAAGGTGACATTTGGCGTCCTCCATGACGGTCGATATCAAGGGTAGCTGCTACATTTTTTGAGAGCGGTGTGTTTTCTTTTCAGAATGAGTCGTCGCAGTTTGATAGATAAGGTGGCGCTCAGGTTTGGCTTGCAAGCGCTTGTTTCAGCCACGATTTTTTAACGTTTAAAACCGTTGGGCGGTGTATCATTGCGCCCGTCAGCCCCGCCGGGGCTTGTGGAATACATCCATGGACTTACCCAGTAGTTACTCAATACCCCGTTTTACCAATCATGAATTGACTGATTGATCCTTCCGGCGTGCCCCGCTGCTGGGAGTGGAGTTCGCCTATGTCCGAAGTTGAAGTAAAGAAAACGCAAGAAAGCCTGCAGGACCGCCTCGCTCAAGTTGTTGAGCTGTTGCAGCGTCAGCGGGTTGTCGAAGACCTGACTCATCGCCAGGAAGGTCCGCACCACGACCGGGTCGAGAACCTGGTTCACCGGCAGAATCTCGTCGAGCTGCAACGCAAGCTCGATGATCTGCACTCCGCCGACGTCGCCTACATCCTTGAAGCACTGCCGCTGGGCGATCGTCTGACGCTTTGGCAGCTGGTCAAGGCGGATCGTGACGGCGACATCCTGCTCGAAGTATCCGACTCGGTCCGTGAAACCCTGATCGCCGACATGGACGATCACGAGCTCCTGGCGGCGGCCAAGGACATGGACGCCGACGAACTTGCTGACCTGGCTTCCGAGCTGCCGCGAGACGTCGTCCACGAGCTGATGGAAACCCTCGACGGCCAGCAGCGTGAGCGCGTTCGCTCCGCGTTGTCCTATGACGAGGAGCAGGTCGGTGCACTGATGGACTTCGAGATGGTGACCATCCGTGAGGATGTCAGTCTCGAAGTGGTCCTGCGTTACCTGCGCCGTCTCAAGGAGCTGCCGGGTCATACCGACAAATTGTTTGTGGTCGACTATGACGGCGTGCTCAAGGGCGTGCTGCCGATCAAGCGTTTGCTGGTCAACGATCCGGAAAAACAGGTTTCGGAAGTCATGGCCAGCGATCCGGTGAGTTTTCACCCGGACGAAGACGCCTACGACGCTGCTCAGGCGTTTGAACGTTATGACTTGATCTCTGCCCCCGTGGTCGACAAGAACGGCAAGCTGATCGGCCGTCTGACCATCGACGAAATGGTCGACCTGATTCGTGAAGAGAGCGAAAACGAAGTTCTCAACATGGCGGGTCTGCGCGAAGAAGAAGACATTTTTGCGTCAGTCTGGAAATCCCTGCGTAACCGTTGGGCCTGGCTGGCGGTGAACCTGATTACTGCGTTTATTGCTTCCCGGGTAATTGGCCTGTTTGAAGGCTCCATCGAAAAACTGGTCGCGCTGGCGGCACTGATGCCGATCGTCGCCGGTATCGGTGGCAACTCCGGTAACCAGACCATCACCATGATCGTGCGGGCCATGGCTCTGGATCAGGTCAGTACCGGCAATACCTCGCGACTGATGCGCAAGGAGCTGGCGGTCGGTTTGATCAATGGCCTGGTCTGGGGCGGGGTGATTGGGGTAGTGGCCTATATGCTTTACGGCAGTTGGTCCCTTGGCGTGGTCATGACTGCCGCCATGACGCTCAATCTGTTGCTGGCAGCATTGATGGGGGTTTTGATTCCAATGACCCTGGCGCGACTTGGGCGCGACCCGGCGATGGGCGCGAGTGTAATGATTACTGCCATGACCGACAGCGGCGGATTCTTCATCTTCCTCGGGCTGGCGACGATCTTTCTGCTCTGACGTGTACGCTTTTGAAAACCCGCCCAACCCGGCGGGTTTTTTTTGCCAGATTTCAGGCAAAAAAAAGCCAGCAATTATGCTGGCTTGAGCTTTCGGGATGAATCAGGAAGCGTCGGCGGCCAATTCGGCGTCGTGGGCAATCAGCGACACGAGAGCGTTTTGTTGGCGGTGAGAGAGTTGACGAAAGCGTTGCAGTAACTCGCGTTCGTGCAATGACAGTTCGGGGCTGTCCAGGCGCATGCTCAATTCTTCGCCCAGTGCGCCTTCCTGAATAAGGCTCTGCTCAAGGCGCGCAATGATTTCGGAGTTCATGCTGCGATGATGATTGCGAGCCACCTCGGCAATGCGTTCACGCATTCCGTCTGGCAGACGTACGACGAACTTGTCAGCCGTACGGCTGGAATAAATTGCCTGTTTCAATGGGCGCATATATTTAACCGGTTAGTTCAGGGGAGCGGTTCTCGGGATTGGCCGCAGGATGTCTGGTAGGACAAGCGTTATGGCCAAATGTTCAACCTGAATTGATAGAGGCGCGCATCATGCCTCAAAGCAGCCAGATCATTGGCGTCAATTCTGTGACAAATATTGATCTGGGTAAAGGCGTTCTGCCAGCACCCATTTTCAGAAATGCGGACTGGTTGGAAAAAATTTGCCCAGCGCCGCATCGCTGAATGCATCCTTTGCCTCCGCAGGTGATGTCCGAAAACGCCTGAAGGTGCATGCTATAAGGATTCGATCCTTGATCCTTGTCTAATACAGAATAGTGGCAAATTGCCGATTTACTAGGGGCTCAAGTGTCGTGGGGGATGATTCAGGATGGATGGCAGGCTGATTTATCTGATGGGGCCTTCCGGATCCGGCAAAGACAGCCTCATTGAAGCGGCTCGAATACCGTTGCGCTCGATGAACTGCGAAGTGGTGCGTCGGGTCATCACACGCTCGGCCGAGTCTGTGGGTGAGGACGCCATCGGCGTATCCCGCGAAGAATTCGAGCGTCGCAAAGACGCAGGGGACTTTGCCTTGTCGTGGCATGCCAATGGCCTGGGTTATGGCATTCCGATTCAGATTAATGATTGGCTCAAGGGCGGTCGTCACGTACTGATCAACGGTTCTCGCGGTCATTTTGCCGAGGCGCTACAACGCTATCCCGCGCTGTTGCCGGTAGTGCTGACCGTAACGGATGAAGTGTTGCGTAAGCGCCTGGTGCGGCGTGGCCGCGAGAGTCTTGATGAGATCGAAGCGAGACTGCGGCGTAATGAACAATTCGCCGCTAACGATTTACTCGGTAATACGCAGGTCCATCGACTGGATAATTCCGGGGAGCTCTCTGTCACCGTTGCCAACCTGCTGCATCTACTGACACTCAACGCAGAACCGGATCGAATTTGATTTTTCGACCGGCAATCAATGCCAGCACAAATAAGCCACCAAAAACGCCGCAGGCAATCAGGGGCGGGGTGACCACTGATTCCTGAACCAATGCCAGATGAAGAATGCCGCTCAGTAAGGCAAGGATCAAAAATCCTGCAGCTGATTTGGACATGCTGTGCTCCTGATAGGGATGATTCAAAATACAAAGCGTTCTGAAGCCTGCGACACGGGTGTACCTTCCTGGCTCACATCCTGGCGATTAAAACCGTGCTGATCATTCATCACCGCTAACTGCGGGGCTTTTTGCAGTTGCAGGTAATGCGGCATGCGCTGAGCAACCTGCGTCGCACTGCTCTCGGGGGCAAAATGAAAACTCGCCAGGACTGCAAGAGCGATTGCATTCGAGAGTAAAAGGGCGCGGTTCATGAGGCTCACCTCAGCTGTTCTGGAGAACATTCTTGAGAACAGCTGAAGCAGCCCGCGTGCCAGGAGTTTAACGGCTATTAAATCCTTTAAAAACAAAGAATTAACTTATCTTTGAAAACGGCCTGCGTTGCAAATTGCAATGATGGCATTTTGAGAGGATGCAATTTGCACGGTAAACGAACCCACCCTCATGCGGGCGTCTGCCTACAGTTAAAAAGCCCTACGGACGACATGACAAACGCAGGCCTGCCCGTTAACATGCAGGCCCTCCATCGCACCGCAATGCGTGCGACTTGTGTCCCAGTAGCTCAATTGGATAGAGCATCCCCCTCCTAAGGGGAAGGCTGGCAGTTCGAACCTGCCCTGGGACACCACCTTCCTTTCCACACCGATGACGTTCCTTTTGCCGCTCCGGCCAAGGTCAGAAATCGTATTTCACCCCCGGCATGCCCTCATAGCTATGGCTGTCGCCATCAAAGGCCTTCTGATAGCCGGCTGAAATATAGAACGTGACTTTCTTGTCGGCCTGATAATCGACACCCAGGTTGGCCTCCCACCAACTCCCGCCAATATCCGCCTCGAAGGGTACGAAGCCGTCGGCCGAGGAGAATTCGGTTTTGGGTTGCCCCTTGAACTCATGCCAGACACTGGGACGCAGCCAGCCATTGGTGCGCAATGTTTCTCCTTTGTCATTTTCGCGGAACCAGTCTTTGGCAAGGCGCACGCCCAGGCGGCCAATCAGCGAGTCGACATCCCTGAAACGTACATCGGCAGCAATGTCATTGCTGTCATCGAGGTCGATGTGCGAATAGATCAATTGAGCCTGCGGTTCGAGGTAGAGGTTTTCGTATTTGTCCTCACCTTCGCCCTTATCGATCAAGAACGGGTAGCCGCCTTCCAGTGAGGCTGTATAACCCCGGGATTGACGGCGTTGACTGTCACGGTTGTACCGACCGGTACTGTGCAGTTCGTGTTACTGGCCACCGCCGGTGACGGACAATCAACCGGCCATGCCGGCGCAACCAGGCCACCCAACAGCGTCACGACGGTCGCGAACTGCCCTGGCAGGCGTATCTCTGGAGTAATGCTCGAGTCGGCGGACTTCGCCGGGAGGAGGTCTTCGTTTATACGCGTCGGGCCGGGGGCGGTGGGGTTCTGACCACTTGCGCAAACATTTAGCCGACACTTGAGGCCTACTAATTCTCAAGGTAACGCCAGTGCTGGCCGATAACCCGAACGGTCACGCTCTTCTTCTTAAAATTGCCTGGAAATCTTCGATGCTGTCGTATCACCAAAAGAGTTTTCTGATCGTCGATGATTTCTCGGATTTCCGCAGTTCCGTCAGGTCCATGCTGCGTGAGCTGGGCGTCAAGGACGTGGATACCGCAGATTCTGGCGAGCAGGCGCTGCGCATGTGTTCGCAGAAGTCCTACGATTTCATCCTGCAGGATTTCCACCTCGGCGACGGCAAGAAGAACGGTCAGCAAGTGCTTGAAGACTTGATGATCGAGAAGCTGATCAGCCATGAAAGTGTGTTTGTCATGGTCACTGCTGAAACCAGCCAGGCCATGGTCCTCAGTGCGCTGGAGCACGAACCGGATGCCTACCTGACCAAGCCGTTCAACCGCTCGGGCCTGGCTCAGCGCCTGGAGCGCCTGGAGCAACGCAAGAACCTGCTCAAGCCGATCCTGCAAGCACTCGACCGTGGCAAGCCACTTGAAGTGCTCAACGCCTGCATCGAGCTGTGCAAGAAAGACATCCGTTATTCGCCACTGTGCTTGCGCTACCGTGCGGATGCGTTGCGCGACTTGAATCAGAACGAAGCGCTGGAGCGCCTCTACGACAGCATCATTGCTGATCGACCGTTGCCGTGGGCGTTTGCCGGGTTGGGCCAGTTGCTGTTCAAGCGCGGCCAGGTCAGCCAGGCCAAGGGCATCTACGAAAAAGCGCTGAAAGTGTTTCCGTTGATGCCTGCGTTGTATGACGGCATGGCCGACGTGCTGGTGGTCGAAGGCGACAACAAGGGCGCCCAAAAAGTACTGGAAGAAGCCATTCGTCTGTCGCCGCTGGCGGTTCGCCGACAAGCGCTGCTGGGCAAACTGGCGATGGCCAACGAAGATTTCGACACCGCCTCCCGAGCTTATCGCCAGGCGGTGAACCAAGGGGCCCAGTCGCGTTTCAAGGATGCGGAAAGCAACCTGGGCCTGGCTCATGCCTTGATCAGCAAAGGCAGCGAGAAAGGCCTGGATACTCGCACCCGCCTGGAAATCAACACGACCCTGAGCCTGGTGGCCAAGGAAAATCCGAGCGACCCTGGCCTGCAGATTCGTGCGCGCCTGATGAAAGCCACCAGTCTGTTGCTCAACGATGCCGAAACTGCCGAGAAGCTCACCGAGCAAGCGATGATGCGCCTTGATGGCATGGAGCAGTTCATGAGCGCCGAAGCCGCGCTGCTGGTGGCCAAACAATTGCAAATGCTCGGTCAGGCGAGTGCTGGCGCATCGATGTTGAAAAACTGCGCGGAAATCTACGGTGACGATCCGGTCGTGATGAAGGGCATCGCCAAACTGACTGACGACCCGACGATCCTCAGTTCCAGCAACGCCGCCGCCGAACTGAACCGCCAAGGCGTGCGGGTGTACAAGACTGGCAACCTGGTGGAAGCCCGCGCGGTGTTCCGCAAAGCGCTGGCAATGCAGCCGAAAAACATCAGTATCGCCCTGAACATGGCGCAGTCGCTGTTGCACGGCACTGACACCAGTGTGCCGTCGGCGGAAATAGAAGAATGTCGGGTTTGCCTGAAAATGGTCGGCTTGATGCCCGATACCGACGCGCGTTATCCGCGCTATCAGAAACTCAAAATCAAGGCGTTCAACGGATGAGCCAAGACAGCCCGGCATTGGATTTCTCGACGGTGATTGCCTCCACCGTGCATGACATGAAGAACTCGCTGGCCATGGTGATGCAGGCACACAGCCATTGGCTGGCGCGCTTGCCTGATCCGCAGCAGCACTGCCCGGAGCAGGGCGTCATCGAGTATGAGTTCGCGCACCTCAACGGCATGTTGGTGCAGTTGTTGGGCCTGTACAAACTGGGCGTCAATCAGCTACCGCTGCAGCCGGCCTACCACGATCTGGATGATTTCCTTGAGGCGCAACTGGCCAGTCATCAAGAAGTGTTTGCCAGTCGCGGCATCATCGCGACCTACGAAGTCGACCCGTTGAGCCCGCTGGGTTTCTTCGATCGGGAACTGGTCGCCTCGGTGCTGGGCAACATCATCAACAACGCCATTCGTTACGCGCGCGAGTCGCTGCTGATCAGCGTCAGTGACGAGGGCGGTCAACTGGTGCTGAGCATCAACGACGATGGCAACGGCTATCCGGCCGAGATGATCGAGTGTCAGGCGGATTATGTGCAGGGCATCAACTACAGCAGCAGTAGCACCGGGCTGGGCCTGTATTTTGCCGGGCGGATCGCCGCGCTGCACCAGCGCAATGGCGTCGGCGGACGCACTCTGCTCAGCAATGGCGGCCCATTGGGCGGCGGTATGTTCACCCTTTATCTGCCCTGACCGTTCTTTATTGTGTGGCACTGCTTGAAATTCTGAACAGGCGGAGCCTATTTTGTACGGGTCGCCGTTCGCGGCTCGCACAACAAAGGATTGCGTCATGACAACCGATGGCCATCGTTCACTCGCACAGCGATTGGCGGGCATTGATGAGATTGAATGTGTCACCCCGGACTTGAATGGCGTACCCCGGGGCAAAGTCATGACGGCCGAGGGTTTTCTCGAAGGACGACGCTTGCAGTTGGCGCGAGGTGTGCTGCTGCAATGCATCATGGGCGGCTATCCGCCGGCACGTTTTTACGGCAGCGATGATGGCGACCTGGCCTTGGTGCCGGACGTTGCGCACATCTATCGGTTGCCCTGGAGCCAGCAGCCTCGGGCGCTGGCCATTTGCGATGCGGACGAATTGAGCGGCGAGGGTTCGCGACTGTCGACCCGTGGTCAGCTCAAGGCTGTGATCGCGCGCTATGCGGCTCGTGGCCTGGCGCCGGTGGTAGCGACCGAGCTGGAATTCTTCGTGTTCGCGCCCAACCCCGATCCGACACAACCGTTCCAGCCTCCCGTGGGCCTGGACGGTCGTCGCGAGGACGGTCAGTCGGCGTTCAGTGTCAGTTCCAATAGCGGCTTGCGGCCGTTCTTCAGTGAAGTCTACGAATGCATGGCGGCGCTGGGTTTGCCGCGCGATACCTTCATGCATGAAATGGGTGTCAGTCAGTTCGAGATCAACCTGCTGCATGGTGATGCGCTGCTGCTGGCCGACCAGACATTGCTGTTCAAGCACCTGCTCAAGGAAGTCGCGCTAAAGCATGGCCTGACCGTGGTCTGCATGGCCAAGCCGCTGGCGCACACGCCGGGCAGTTCGATGCATATTCACCAAAGCATCGTCGACATTGCCACCGGAAAGAATGTGTTCAGTGACGAAGCCGGTCAGCCGACCGCCGCTTTCCGTCACTTCATCGGCGGTCAACAGGCCGGCATGGCTGATTTCACGGCACTGTTCGCACCCAACGTGAACTCTTATCAGCGCTTGTGCCATCCGTATGCGTCACCAAATAATGCCTGCTGGTCCCACGACAATCGGGCTGCCGGGTTGCGCATTCCGGCCAGTGCGCCGGTTGCTCGTCGGGTCGAGAACCGTTTGCCGGGGGCTGACGCCAATCCGTACCTGGCCATCGCCGCCAGCTTGGCCGCGGGCTTGTATGGCATTGAAAAAAAACTGGAGCCGAGTGAGGCGATCCAGGGTGAATTCGAAGTGCCGGATAATCTTTCGCTGCCGTGTACCTTGCATGCGTCTCTTGAGCGTCTGAAACGTAGTCAATTGGCGAAGGAACTGTTTGGCGCCGAGTTCATCGAAGGCTACGTCGCTTCGAAGTCCATGGAGCTGACCAGCTTCTTTGATGAAATTACCCCTTGGGAACGGCGTGTTTTAGCCGCCCAGGCCTGACGCTTCGTCGTCTTCGGGCTATCGTTTGGTTAGCCTGATCTTCACTGCAAGGAGCCGCTCGGAACGCCGATGCGCCAAATCTGGAAATCCTTTCGAGCGCTGTATTTCGCCTCGCTGATGATGTTGATCGGCTCGGGCCTGTTAAGCACTTACCTGGCCTTGCGCCTGGCCGCCGACCATGTCGACAGCCTGTGGGTGGGTGCGTTGATGGCGGCCAACTATTTCGGCCTGGTGCTGGGTGGCAAGATCGGTCACCGACTGATTGCCCGGGTCGGGCACATTCGTGCGTATGCCGCGTGTGCCGGGATCGTCGGGGCGGCGGTGCTCGGCCACGGCTTGATCGACTGGCTGCCGGCCTGGCTGTTTCTGCGAGTAATCGTCGGCCTGGGCATGATGTGCCAGTACATGGTCATCGAGAGCTGGCTCAACGAACAGGCCGACGCGAAGCAGCGCGGCATGGTGTTTAGCGGATATATGATCGCCTCGTACCTGGGCTTGGTGCTGGGTCAACTGATACTGGTCATGCACCCCGGCCTGGGCCTGGAACTGCTGATGCTGGTCGCCTTGTGTTTCGCCTTGTGCCTGGTGCCGGTGGCCCTCACTCGAAGGATTCACCCGGCGCCGTTGCACCCGGCCCCGATGGAGCCGCGTTTCTTCATCAAACGCGTGCCGCAGTCGCTGAGCACGGTATTGGGCGCGGGGTTGATCGTCGGCTCGTTCTACGGTCTGGCGCCGCTGTATGCGTCCCAGCAGGGACTGTCCACCGAGCAGGTCGGTCTGTTCATGGGTAGCTGCATTTTTGCCGGCCTACTGGTGCAGTGGCCGCTGGGTTGGCTGTCTGACCGTTATGACCGGGCGCTGTTGATCCGTTGTTTTGCCTTCAGCCTGGCACTGGCCGCGCTACCGCTGGCGATCCTGCAGAAAGTGCCGTTGGAGGTGTTGTTCATCTCCGGCTTCCTTTGCTCGCTGGTGCAGTTCTGCCTGTATCCGTTGGCGGTGGCGTTCTCCAATGACCACGTCGAAGGTGATCGTCGGGTTTCGCTGACGGCGATGTTGCTGGTGACCTACGGTGTCGGCGCCAGTATCGGGCCGTTGGTCGCCGGGGTGCTGATGAAGCTGTTCGGCAGCCAGAGTCTTTATGCGTTTTTCAGTTTCTTCGCGTTGGTGCTGGTGTGGCGGATCCGCCCGAAAGCGGTCACCAACCTGCATCAGGTCGACGATGCGCCGCTGCATCACGTGGCGATGCCGGACAGCATGTCGAGCTCGCCGCTGGTGGCGTGCCTTGACCCGCGTGTCGATGAGCAGGTGGTGCAGGAGCAGATGCACAGCCCGGTTCATCCTGAAGCGGAGCCGGATCCGGATCCGACTCCTGAGCCCGAATCGACGCCACCGGAAGACCCGGACTCAGGTCGCGAGCCAAGTTTTACTGAGGCCAGGCCCTAACCTTGATGCATAAAAAAAACGGGCAGTTCCGCAAGGGACTGCCCGTTTTTTGTTGAAGCGCTGGATCAGATATCGTCTTTGTCGAAGCGTCGGGCTTCACGCTGAAGCTGGTACACGAAGCGCTCGACCTGGCGCTGCTCCAGCCCGCTCATATTGTGAAAGCGGAGACCGGCGAAGGTGGTGGAGATCTTTTCTTCGAAGTGCAGGTAACGCAATTCCACCGGTGTGGTCATGCTGCCGAAGGGCAGGGCGGCAACGAAGCGCTCGTAGACCTGGCCCAGTTGCAGGCGGCTGGTGATGTCGCCCTCAAAACGCAATTTGCAACCGGTGGCGGAAATATCCAGCAACTTGCCACTGACCGGCGATTTGAGCTTTTCACCGCTCAGTTCGACATTGACCAGTTGCGCCAGCTTCAACGCAGCCCGGAAGGCATTGCGGCGCTGGTGGTAGACCACTTGGTCGGGGAGTTTGCCGCGATAGCAGCGTGTGTTGCCGGATTCGTCGATGTTCAGCAGACCGTTGCTTTCCCAGGCGATGCGCACGCCCTCATGGAAGCCTTCGATCCGAAACGACTCGCCCGCCAGCAGATAGCGTTCGCCATCGCGAGGCACCATCTCGTCCAGGGCAATCATGTTGTTGTCACGGTCAACGTCCACCAGATAGCTCTGGAAGCGCTGGTTACGCTCGTGGAACGTGATGATCAGCGGATCATGGCTTTCTTGCAGTTGCCGCAGGTTACCCGCGATCTCCATGGGTGTGGAGAGTACCTTCGGTGGCTGCGGAGCATCTTCCGCGGTTAAGGCATTGGACACGGTTCATCATTCTCCGGACAAAATATGACTGCGCATAGCCAGCATATTGCCAGCATGTGACGCGTCTTGATAGAGCGAGCTATTCAACAGAATCAAGCCTGACTGAGCGGGCGCGGCTTCGCTAATTTGGAGGTTGATCCGCGGGCATCGTAAAGCGCAGGTGGTTCGCCGCCGGTGAGGATCTTCAGCTGATTGGCCGTGGCGGCCTGTTGTATCAGGATCGACTGACCATTATTGACATTGATCGCCTGGCACTGAGCCAAAAGGTCTGTCAGGGCATCGCTCTGCGCCAGCAATTGCTCACCCACGCTCGACTGGCTGGCGAGTTGCTCCAGGCCTTGGCGATTGGTGGGCAGGTTGAGGCTGGCGAGGATTTCGCTGCGCTTGCGGCCATGCTGTTCGAGCAGAATGATCATTGCCTGTTTGCGCGCCAGAATGTCTTCGAGCAGCGGCATGTCGCGACCATGCAAGGCGAGGGACTCGGTTTGCAATAACTCCAGCAAGTGTTGCGCTGGAGCAAAGTCGTCGATGATCAGTTGCAGTAAATTAGTATCGTGCATGACTGGCCTTGGGGTTTAAGCGTCCAAAAGCCTGGCGCAGGCCGTGGCCTAGCGCTGGGCTTCGAAGTTGAGCAGTTTGCTGGCTACACGGTTGCTGTCGACTTTATAGCTGCCATCGGCAATCGCTGCTTTCAACTCGGCCACGCGGGCGTTGTCGACGGCAGGTTGATCGCGCAGCTTGTCAGTGACCTTCTGCAACTGTTGAGCCTCATCGCTGAGGTGTACCGATTCCCCGATATTGGCGGTACTGGCCTGTTGAGCCGCCGTATTCAGCGGCGCGGATTTGCCGGCTTCGGCAGCTTCCTTGTTGGCGCTGGTACGCGTACTGCCGGGCAGTGGCGAGGAACTGTTCAAACGGCTGAAATCGATGACCATGATAAAAAACCTCTGGGTATTTGGACGCTTGCCATGTTTTCGGCTCTCCCTGCAAAAACTTTAGACCCATTTATCAATGAGCTTGCATGCGCCAGCGCATTTCCTGCGTGCGGCACAGTTTAGGGAACAGCCAGGCAGCGCGCCATAGCTTTACCAAGCAGAGCGCCTTACATGGAGACCTCCACCTGGCCCGGCGCGATCACCTGCGCCTTGATAACCCGTTGGGAGTTAAGGTTTTTCACCCGGATCTGTTCACGCAAGCCGCCGTTCGACAGCGCTTCGCCCGGCATGCGCACACTGAGCGTACCGCTGCGAGCGGTAATCACCACCTGGTCGCCCTTGGTGATGACTTCGGCCTGTTCGAGGTGGACCAGCGTCAGGACCTGACCAGCGACCGTTGGTCGGGTAAGTTTCTGTCCGATCGTTTGATCCGTAGAGGTGAAGTAGCCCTGGCCGATCAGGCTGATGTCTCGTTCGCGCAGCATGACGTCGCCCGGCTCGATAAAGCCGGCTCGCTTGAGTGGCCGAGTGGTGGTGACGACGTCTCGAAACAGGCGGACTTGAGCGGGCACGAAGACCGTCCAGGGGGAAGTGCTGTCACAACGAACCTTGACCGTGACGCGACCAATCGGGATCGCCGGGCTCTCCAGGGTGGCTGTCAATTCCTTGTCGCACATGGGCATGCGCAGGCGTGGATCGAGCTGCTTGACCTCAATCTCATAACGACCTTCGGTTTGACTGGTCGCCAAATAGTCTTCTACGGTGAACTCAAGAAAGCCCTGAGTGACGCCGATAAGCATGTCAGGCAAGGTAACTGCGTCAGCAAGGGCAGGGCTGCCAGCGTTGAACAGGCAGACGGCAGACACCGCGCAAAGCACTTGGCGAGCGTGTGATGTCAGGCGTCGGAAAAATGTCGGTTCTGTGTTCATAAGAGTTAAAAAGCAAGCGCCGTGCCGTTTAGCAATTAACGTGCGTCGCAACACACTTAAGCGTTGGTGTAGGAGTCTGTGCATGGCTGGTGTAATGGATGCGGTAAACCAGCGCACGCAACTGGTAGGGCAGAATCGCCTGGAGCTGTTGTTGTTCCGTCTCGACGGCCAGCAGCTTTACGGGATCAACGTGTTCAAGGTTCGGGAGGTGCTGCAATGCCCCAAACTCACGCTGATGCCAAAATCCAGTCCTGTCGTGTGCGGTGTGGCAAACATCCGGGGGGCGACCATTCCGATTCTTGATCTGGCGATGGCGACCGGTTCCGGCGCGCTGAAAGATCAAAGCAATCCGTTCGTGATCATCACGGAGTACAACACCAAGACCCAGGGTTTCCTGGTGCGCTCGGTGGAACGCATCGTCAACATGAACTGGGAAGAGATTCACCCGCCGCCCAAGGGCACGGGGCGCGATCATTACCTGACGGCTGTGACTCGGGTCGACAATCAGTTAGTCGAAATCATCGACGTCGAGAAAATCCTCGCGGAAGTGGCCCCGACACCGGAAGTGATTTCGGTCGGCGTGGTGGATGTCGAAACCCAGCACAAGGCCTTGTCCTTGAAGGTCCTGACGGTCGATGACTCGTCGGTGGCACGCAAGCAGGTGACCCGTTGCCTGCAAACCGTCGGTGTCGAAGTGGTCGCGTTGAACGACGGCAAGCAAGCGCTGGACTATCTGAAAAAGCTGGTCGACGAAGGGAAAAAGCCGGAGGAAGAGTTCCTGATGATGATTTCCGACATCGAGATGCCGGAAATGGACGGGTACACCCTGACGGCCGAGATCCGCAACGACCCGCGCATGCAAAAGCTTCATATCATCCTGCATACTTCGTTGTCGGGTGTATTCAATCAGGCGATGGTCAAGAAAGTCGGTGCCGATGACTTCCTTGCCAAATTCCGTCCTGATGACCTGGCATCCCGGGTAGTCGACCGGATCAAAGCAGCAGATTTCAGCTAGGGGCCTTCTGCCCCTGGTGGTTAACACGATTTAAGAGGCGGCATCATTGTCTACGGGTAATTTGGATTTCGAACAGTTCCGGGTATTCCTGGAAAAAGCCTGTGGCATTTTGCTCGGTGAAAACAAGCAGTACCTGGTCTCGAGCCGTCTCAACAAACTGATGGAACAGCAAGGCATCAAATCCCTGGGTGAGCTGGTCCAGCGCATCCAGACCCAGCCGCGCAGCGGTTTGCGCGAAATGGTGGTGGATGCCATGACCACCAACGAAACCCTGTGGTTTCGTGACACCTATCCGTTTGAAGTCTTGAAGAACAAGGTATTGCCTGAAGCGATCAAGGCCGCTCCCGGTCAGCGTCTGCGGATCTGGTCGGCGGCGTGCTCGTCGGGTCAGGAACCGTACTCGCTGTCGATGTCCATCGATGAGTTCGAGCGCGTCAACATGGGTCAGTTGAAGATGGGTGCGCAGATTGTAGCCACCGACTTGTCCGGCACCATGCTGACCAACTGCAAGACCGGCGAGTACGACAGCCTGGCCATCGGCCGAGGCCTGTCGCCCGAGCGTCTTCAGCGTTACTTCGACCCAAAAGGGCCGGGACGCTGGGCGATCAAGGCGCCGATCAAGAGCCGGGTGGAGTTTCGCTCGTTCAACCTGCTGGACAGCTACGCGGCCCTTGGCAAATTCGACATCGTGTTCTGCCGCAACGTGCTGATCTACTTCTCCGCAGAGGTGAAGAAAGACATCCTGTTGCGCATTCACAGCACGCTCAAACCGGGCGGCTATTTGTTCCTCGGCGCGTCCGAAGCGCTGAACGGTTTGCCGGATCATTACCAGATGGTCCAGTGCAGCCCGGGGATCATTTACCAGGCGAAGTGATGCAAAGGCCACCGGCATAAAAACGGAAGCCCTCTGGGGCATGCCGATCAGGTAAGCTCATTCGCTTGACCATTGGCCGCAAGTCAAAATCCGATGCCTGTACTGGCATCGGATTTTTTTATGTGTCTCAATCGGGCCTGGAGTTCACCCATAACTTGCTAATCGTCTCCCTGAAGGTGACAGGCGATTAGCAATATCACTCAAAAGTATATTTCCCCTCTACCATGAATGCCGGCTCCCTCCAGTTGTTGCCCCTGACAATTCCGGTACCGTTAGACTTTACAAGACCCGCGTCACGCATTTTCCAGACGATTTTCATTAGCCCTATATTATCCGCAACATGCGCCCAATTAGCCCAGCTATAGAGACGATCCAGCTGAGGAAAAGAGATGCCTAATTCATTCTTGGTAAGAAATAGGATTACTTCTTCAGGCTTCTCGTTTAATACAATGGTTTTAATGACACTCATCGCTTTGCTCCTCCTAATTGTTTGTACTCTCTTTCAATTTGTTTGCCGTATGCCTCCATGGCTTCAGGTGTGTAGAGTAACTCAGGATCGTCTTTTAGTTTGTAGTCTTCCAGTGTTGCAGCGTGAGTGCTATTCCAAATAGCGCCTTCATCATTTGGATTTATACCGTCTGCCACTCCTAATTTTCTGAAACGTTCAAGCTCTCTGAGTTCATGAGTATAGAAACGTTTGTCGGTAGCCGTGATTACTAATTTACCTTGGAGAATCTTTTTCAGTCGATCAACCATGATGGCATTAGCATCTGAAGGGCTGAAACGTCCAATATGCAATTTCACTCGTTTAATACCCGCTTTCGTCACGGTAGCCTTGGTCCAATCCAGATCCAGGATTGAGCCTCCAGCTTTGGCAGGATTGAAAAATCGACCGCTATAATTTCCTCTCGTAGTAGCCCCTTCATAAGGGCTATTGAAAACAACATAAATCGGCGGCAAGCCGCTGTTGATCGGAAAGCAGTAAATACAATCCCTGAAATCCGGTAACTCGAACGCAGGCAATGGTTCGGGCCGCACGAGTAGTGGCAACAGTTCAACGCCACTGTAATGCGGTACTTCCACTGATCTAGCAGGCGAAGTTGTCGAACTGCTTTCCCAGTGGATAATTGGAAAGCCGAGGGTGATGGGCGGTGTGTCGGCGGAGGTGAAACTGTAGCTGTTAGTCTTCTGGTCAAACTCCAGCGCTCGAACTGGCACCGCTGGTGAAATGCTACCTCCCGCCGGTGTTGCAACGAGGGTGTATTGGCCAAGGTCACCATAAATCCGGTAGGGAAGGTCGATGGTTCCTTCGGTAGCGGCGATTTCATTCAGGTTAGACGGTGCTTCTGGCAAGACTGTACTGCCAGATAGTTTGAGAGCCGTTTGAGGATAACGCTCGCCGTTACCCAGAGCGGGTGAATAGAGCAAAGCCCCGATCCCAATCGCCGTCGCTCGACTGAGAAGTACGTCCCCCAGCCCTGTCAACAACAAAATGCTTTTACGGATGGCTGCCTCGAAGGTCCAACCGTCCGCGTTTTGGAGAGTAGCGGCACCCGCCACAGTGACCACCTGCGCGGATTGACTAAGGGTTAAATTGAAACTGTAGGCAGTTTCACCTCTAGCCAAGGCAGAATGGATCGCAGCATCTATAGCTGGAGAAGCGTCCTCTAAAATGGAAACAGCCTCGACAAGGATTCGTTTGATGTAGGCGGCTGTCAGAGATTTCAGAAAGTTTTCGTAATAGGCTCGGCGCTCCTCCTCGTGTTCTACTGTATCCACATAAGCCGCGAACAACTCGGCACTTTCCATACTGTCCAATGACAATGCATCTATGCCAAAAAAGCTATCTGCTTCATACCAGCTGCTACTCATTCTAATTTGTTGCAGGAGCTCGACAATAATGGCTTTCTTTTTTAAGGCGTCCTCTAGTTTGTTGAATGGATGGGTATCAGTAGACGAGCCTATGCGCCCCTCTATTTCATTTCGCACGCCCGCCGTGCCGTTCGAAAAAAACTTCCTGTCTGATCTTGCACCGAATGTGCTACGGCTACCAACTTTGCATATGCGTCGCGCTCTTGGTCGATAGTTTCAATACTGTGAACCCCAGTAATCGTCGGAATAGCTCCATTCCAATTCAGAGCGCTGTCAAAATTTGATAAATCGATAGATTTTTGCATGCGGCATTCCTTGCCATGATTTGAATTCCAATTAGCAGAAGCGCCTAGTTATGCCGCAACAAGGGCGCCACATCAACAGTAGAATATTTGCTGTTGATGTCGTGATTGAAGATTGGGTAATTACAATGTGAGCGATACCTGTAGTAAAACTTCTTACATTAAATAATCCGATTTCAGGCAGAATTTTTGATGCATTCTGTAGAGAAAATATCGGATTAAAACTTAGCTGATAGGACTATTGCCTATCAGTTAAGCCCCGAAACAACAGGTAGCGGCTGGCGAAGGCTGTATTTGGCTGCGTAGCAGTCATCGCCAGCTCCTACAACGACCGGCGCACGATTCGAGAAATCGAGGCACGATTCGAGAAAGCGGCAGAAAAGCGGCATTCAGCGGAAACCGGTTGCCGCTTTTCTGGCATTGCCGCTTTGCCACCGCCCGCAAAGCCCCGGTTTTCGGGCTTTTTCGAATTGGCACGCCGCTTGCTATATCTCTGGTTACGAAAAATCAGGTCACCCGAAGGTTTCCCGACATGAGCATCAGCTTCGATAAAGCGCTCGGTATCCACGAACAAGCCCTGGGCTTCCGCGCTCAGCGTGCCGAAGTCCTGGCCAACAACATCGCCAACGCCGACACCCCGAACTACAAGGCTCGGGATCTGGAATTCTCCAAAGTGCTCGCTGCACAGAACGAGAAAACCAAGAACGGCACCTTTGCCTTGAACATGACCAACAGCCGTCATATCGAAGCTGAAGGCCTGGGCAATGGCGACGAGTCGCTGATGTATCGCACGCCGATGCAGCCATCGATCGACCAGAACACCGTGGACGCCCAACTGGAACAGTCGAACTACGCGGAAAACGCGGTCGGCTTCCAGGCCAGCTTCACCCTGCTCAACAGCAAATTCAAAGGGCTGGTGTCAGCCCTGCGCGGAGAGTAAGTCATGTCTCTATCCAGTGTTTTCAACATTGCCGGTAGCGGCATGAGTGCTCAAACCACTCGCTTGAACACCGTGGCCTCGAACATCGCCAACGCCGAAACCGTCTCGTCGAGCATCGACCAGACCTATCGCGCCCGTCACCCGGTATTCGCCACCATGTTCCAGGGCGGCCAGAGCGGCGGCAGCAACTCGCTGTTCCAGAGCCAGGACGCTGCGGGTCAAGGCGTGCAAGTGCTGGGCGTGGTCGAAGACCAGAGCAACCTTGAAGCGCGCTACGAGCCGAACCATCCGGCTGCCGATGCCAAGGGCTACGTCTACTACCCGAACGTCAACGTCGTCGAAGAAATGGCCGACATGATTTCCGCGAGTCGTTCGTTCCAGACCAACGCTGAAATGATGAACACCGCCAAAACCATGATGCAGAAGGTCCTGACTCTCGGTCAGTGATAAGGGGCGACTCAGATGAGTGTTATCGATACCACCAGTGGCGTGAGCCTCAAGGATGTCCTGGCCAACTCTTCGGTCAAGGCCAATAAATCCAGCAGCGATGGCCTGGCTGCCGCAACCGGCAGCGCCACGGGCAAGAAAGCGTTGGGCAAAGACGCGTTCCTGCAGTTGCTGGTGACCCAGCTGAAAAACCAGAACCCGTTGGAGCCGCAGGACAACGGCGCGTTCGTCGCGCAGTTGGCGCAGTTCAGCAGCCTGGAAGGCATCACCACGCTGAACGATACCGTCAGCGGCATTGCCGGCAACTACAACTCCTCGCAAGCGTTGCAAGCGTCTTCGCTGGTGGGGCGTTCGGTGGTTGCCCAGACCGATACCGCAGTGGTCGATACCTCCAAGAGTTTCAACGGTACGGCGGTCGTACCGGCCTCGACGAATCCGGTGACGGTCAAGATCACGGATACCGATGGCAAAGTCGTTCGCACCATCGATCTTGGCAGCCAGCAGGCCGGCAACGCCGGTTTCATCTGGGACGGCAAGAACGATGCGGGCGAAGTGGCCAAGGCTGGCACTTACAAGTTTGCAGCTACCGCGACTTACGACAGCAAGGCGACCTCGCTGGTGACTTACCTGCCGGCAACCGTCAACAGCGTGACCATCAGCCAGACCGGCGGTGAGTTGATGCTGAACCTGGCAGGCCTGGGCAGTGTTGCCCTGTCCAAAGTACAGACCATTGGTATATAGAGCCGACTAACACGGCACAAAGGAGTGGAATATGTCTTTCAATATCGGCCTTAGCGGTCTCTATGCAGCCAACAAACAACTGGACGTAACCGGCAACAACATCGCCAACGTCGCGACCACCGGTTTCAAATCGTCCCGTGCAGAATTCGAAGACGTGTACTCGGCCACGCGCCTGGGTACCGGCAGCAAGACCGTCGGCAACGGCGTGCGTCTGGCCAACGTTTCCCAGCAGTTCGGCCAGGGCGACGTGAACAACACCGGCAACGTGTTGGACATGGGTATCCAGGGCAACGGTTTCTTCGTCATGAGCGACAACGGCTCGCTGAGTTACACCCGTGCCGGTGCGTTCAAGACTGACGCCCAGAACTACGTGGTCGACAACAACGGCCGCCGCTTGCAGGGTTTTGGCGTAGACGCCAACGGCAAGATCATCAACGGCGTGCTGACCGACCTGAAAATCGACACCTCGAGCCTGGCGCCACACGCGACCACTCGTGTCGACCAGACGATGAACGTGAACTCCTCGGATCCACTGCCAACAGTGACCCCGTTCAACGTCAAAGACACCAACAGCTACAACAAGACCATTTCCACCCCTGTGTACGACACGCAGGGTAACCAGCACACGATGGATCAGTTTTACGTTAAAAATGCGGCGTCCAACTCCTGGACTGTTTACACCTACATGGACGGCCGTAGCCCAACCAACCCACTGGCTGAGCCACCGGTGCCGATCCAGGCTGATATCACCTTCAATCCTGATGGCACCATCAAGACGCTGACGGGCGGTGCTGGCTGGACGCAAACCGGTACCACCCTGACCATGACAGGCTGGAAGCCGGGCGTGATGGTTAACGCCAACACCAACCCGCCGACCTGGGCCCTGAACGGTTCGGACGCAGCCGCGGCCGGTATCGCGTTCGACATGACCAAAACCACTTCGTACGCTTCGCCAACCGCACGTACTGCGCAGTATCAGGACGGTTACGCGACCGGCCAGATCTCCAGCCTGACCATCGACGAAAGCGGTGTCATGACCGCCAACTTCACCAACCAGCAAACCAAGGCCATCGGCCAGGTAGCCATTGCCAGTTTCGCCAACGAACAAGGCCTGCAGCCAATCGGTGGTACTGCCTGGAAAGAAACCTTCGCTTCAGGCGTGCCTGGCATCGATGCACCGAAAACCGGTACGCTGGGTTCGGTTGTATCCAACTCGCTGGAAGAGTCCAACGTCAACCTGACCAACGAGCTGGTTGACTTGATCAAGGCGCAGAGCAACTACCAGGCGAACGCCAAGACCATCTCCACCCAGAGCACCATCATGCAGACCATCATTCAGATGACTTGATGCCTGATAGCGCTGCATAAAAAACCCCTCGAAAGAGGGGTTTTTTTATGGACGGGATTTGTCTCAGGTGCTGACATTTTGGTTGTCTGTATTGGCCTCATCGCGAGCAATCTCCCACAGGGGACCGAGTTGGCCCGGAGGAATGCGATCAACTGTGGGAGCGGGCTTGCCCGCGATTGGGTGGCACAGTGAACTGGTCAAGTAATCTCGGACACCGATTACGGTGTTTATGCCGCTTTTTGCTCCATGGCTATTGGCGACAGGTAGTCGTTATAGCTATGGAGTCTGGTGCGGTTGTAGTACATGAAGAAGCGCACGATATCGGTTTTGGCTTCCTCGATCAGGCTGTAACCGCCACGAGGCACCCACTCTGACTTGAGCGTGCCGAAAAAGCGTTCTGTCGGCGCATTATCCCAGCACTGCCCGCGATGACTCATGCTTTGCAAAATGTCGTGTTGCAGCAGCTCTTCTTGAAACTTGCGACTGGTGTACTGACATCCCTGATCTGAGTGAAACATCAGCCCAGGAGGACACGTTCGTACCTCTGTCGCCATACGCAGCGCTTTGCTGACCAAGTTGGCGTCATTGACCAGAGAAAATGCCCAGCCAATAACCCTTCGGGCATACAGATCGATCACGATGGCCAGATGAACCCAACGTTTGCCCACCATCAAACTGGTGACGTCGCCACACCAAACCTGATCGATTGCAGTCGGTTTGAAGTTGCGCTTGAGCCGATTGGGCGCGACAAATGCTTCCACTCCTTTGGATCTGAAAGGGTGAGGCTGGCGTTGTTTACTGACGATATTGGCCTCTCTCATCAGCGCTCTGACAAGACTCCTTCCAGCTGTAATGCTTTGGGATTTCAGGCCTTTACTGATCATTCTGGAGCCCATGGCTTCGCGGCTTTCGCTGTGCAGCTCAACTACTTTCAGCTTGAGCTCTTCGCGTTTGCGCCTCGGTTTGGCGCGTCGCTGAATCCACTCATAAAAGCTGCTGCGCTTCACACCGAAAACACGACACACCACAGCCGTCGGGAATGACTCTCTTAGCTCTGCGATCATCGAAAACGATCGGGATCCGACATCAAGAGAGCGGTAGCCTTTTTTAGGATATCGGCTTCCATCTCCATGCGCTTGATCTTGGCTTTTAGTTCCTGGATCTGGCGCTGATCTTCGGTGATTGCCTTGGTGCCTTTGACTGGCTGCCCTTCACGTTCCTTACGAACCTGATCGACCCAGCGCCGTAAAGCGGTGGGCCCGATATCCAGCGATGCACAAACATCTGAAACCGGGCAGTTATCATCAAGCACCATGCTGGCAGCATGAAGCTTGAACTCGCGCGTATAGACCTTTCTTTCGTTCATGGAGCCTCCAAGTTGGCGAAATCATATCGCCCTTAAGAGGTGTCCGAAATTATTAGGCCAGTTCACAGTCGACGCTTTACTTGAGCCAAAAGAAAACCCCCGATCAATCCAGAGGAGTGATCGGGGGTTTTCGAGTAGCGTCTTGCGACGCCTACCGGCTCAGCTTATTGGCAAGCTTCGCAATCCGGCTCGTCGATGGCGCAAGCCTTTGGCACTGGAGCAGGGCCGGCAGGTGCTGCCAGGACCGAATCTTCACCGTGGTTGCCGCCGCTGGAAACAGCGTTCAGCTTGCCGGTGTTGATGGTCGACTTCTCGGTGCTGGTCGCAGCCAGGGCACGGAGGTAGTAAGTGGTTTTCAGACCACGGTACCAGGCCATGCGGTAGGTCACGTCCAGCTTCTTGCCCGAAGCGCCAGCGATGTACAGGTTCAGCGATTGAGCCTGGTCGATCCACTTCTGACGACGGCTTGCCGCGTCAACGATCCACTTGGTGTCCACTTCGAATGCAGTCGCGTAGAGCTCTTTGAGTTCTTGCGGGATGCGCTCGATTTGCTGCACCGAACCGTCGTAGTACTTCAGGTCGTTGATCATGACCGAGTCCCACAGACCGCGAGCCTTCAGGTCGCGAACCAGGTACGGGTTGATTACGGTGAATTCGCCCGACAGGTTCGATTTCACGTAGAGGTTCTGGTAGGTCGGTTCGATCGACTGCGATACGCCAGTGATGTTGGCGATGGTCGCGGTCGGTGCGATGGCCATGATGTTGGAGTTACGAATGCCTTTCTGTACACGGGCGCGAACCGGTGCCCAGTCCAGGGATTCGTTCAGGTCAACGTCGATGTACTTCTGGCCACGCTGTTCGATCAGGATCTGTTGCGAATCCAGCGGCAGGATGCCTTTGGACCACAGCGAACCCTGGAATGTCTCGTAGGCGCCGCGCTCGTCAGCCAGGTCGCAGGAAGCCTGGATCGCGTAGTAGCTGACCGCTTCCATCGACTTGTCGGCGAACTCGACGGCAGCGTCGGAACCGTAAGGAATGTGCTGCAGGTACAGCGCATCCTGGAAGCCCATGATGCCCAGGCCGACCGGACGGTGCTTGAAGTTGGAGTTCTTCGCTTGTGGCACCGAGTAGTAGTTGATGTCGATGACGTTATCGAGCATGCGAACGGCGGTGTTCACGGTGCGTTCCAGCTTGGCGGTGTCCAGCTTGCCGTTGACGATGTGGTTCGGCAGGTTGATCGAGCCCAGGTTGCAAACGGCGATTTCGTCCTTGTTGGTGTTCAAGGTGATTTCGGTGCACAGGTTCGAGCTGTGAACCACGCCCACGTGCTGCTGCGGGCTGCGCAGGTTGCACGGGTCTTTGAAGGTCAACCATGGGTGGCCGGTTTCAAACAGCATGGACAGCATTTTGCGCCACAGGTCTTTGGCCTGGATGGTCTTGAACAGTTTGACCTTGCCTGGGTATTCGGTCAGGGCTTCGTAGTACTCGTAACGCTCTTCGAAGGCTTTACCGGTCAGGTCGTGCAGGTCCGGTACTTCGGATGGCGAGAACAGGGTCCACTTGCCGTCATCGAAGACACGCTTCATGAACAGGTCAGGGATCCAGTTGGCGGTGTTCATGTCGTGGGTACGACGACGGTCATCACCGGTGTTCTTACGGAGTTCGATGAACTCTTCGATGTCCATGTGCCAGGTTTCCAGGTAGGCACAGACAGCGCCTTTGCGCTTGCCACCCTGGTTAACGGCGACGGCGGTGTCGTTCACGACTTTCAGGAACGGAACAACGCCCTGGGACTTGCCGTTGGTGCCCTTGATGTACGAACCCAGTGCACGAACCGGAGTCCAGTCGTTGCCCAGGCCGCCGGCGAATTTCGACAACATGGCGTTGTCGTGGATCGCGTGGTAAATGCCCGACAGGTCATCCGGCACGGTGGTCAGGTAGCAGCTGGACAGCTGTGGACGCAGGGTACCGGCGTTGAACAGGGTCGGGGTCGACGACATGTAGTCGAAGGACGACAGCAGGTTGTAGAACTCGATCGCACGGTCTTCTTTGTGCTTCTCTTCGATCGCCAGGCCCATGGCCACGCGCATGAAGAAGATCTGCGGCAGTTCGAAGCGGATACCGTCCTTGTGGATGAAGTAACGGTCGTACAGGGTTTGCAGGCCCAGGTACGTGAACTGCTGATCGCGCTCGTGGTTGATGGCCTTGCCGAGTTTTTCCAGGTCGAAGGACGCCAGGACCGGGTTCAGCAATTCGTATTCGATACCCTTGGCGATGTAGGCAGGCAGGGCCTTGGCGTACAGGTCGACCATCTCGTGGTGGGTCGCGCTTTCGGCAACGTTGAGGAAGCTCAGGCCTTCGGCACGCAGGGTGTCCATCAGCAGGCGGGCGGTTACGAACGAGTAGTTCGGCTCACGCTCGACCAGGGTACGGGCGGTCATCACCAGGGCGGTGTTGACGTCGGTCAGGGCCACGCCGTCGTACAGGTTTTTCAGGGTTTCGCGCTGGATCAGGTCGCCGTCGACTTCTTCCAGGCCTTCGCACGCTTCGGTGACGATGGTGTTCAGGCGACCCATGTCCAGAGGGGCCAGGCTGCCATCGGCGCGGGTGATGCGGATCGACGGGTGAGCGTTGACGGCTTCTTCGGCCGGGGCGTGGGCGGCGCGTTGTTTCGAGCGACCGTCGCGGTAGATCACGTAGTCGCGGGCTACTTTCTGCTCGCCGGCACGCATCAGGGCCAGTTCAACCTGGTCCTGGATTTCTTCGATGTGGATGGTGCCGCCCGATGGCATGCGACGCTTGAAGGTCGCGGTGACTTGTTCGGTCAGGCGGGCCACGGTGTCATGGATTCGCGACGAGGCGGCAGCGGTGCCGCCTTCAACTGCGAGAAACGCTTTGGTGATGGCGACGGTGATCTTGTCATCGGTGTAAGGAACGACAGTGCCGTTACGCTTGATCACACGCAATTGACCCGGCGCGGTGGCGGACAGATCCGAAGTCGAATCAGCGGCCTGCGGCAAGGTACCCTGCGGGTTCTCGCGAGTTGTGTCGGTTTGCATGGGGGGTTGTCTCCACATTCTCTATGTTTGTTTGGGCACCATTACGGCGCCCACCGTTCTGTCCTGAAGCACTACAACCGACGTGGTGTCGGGCATAACAACTTCGGGACAGTAGGAAAAAGGCTAATGATGCCGCTTCCTTGCCGAAGTCTTTGGCCGCGAGCCTGGGCTCGAAGCCGGATTCCTTTCAAGGGTGCCAGTTATGACTGCAACACCCGTACCGTTTCGGCTGTTCTGGCCTGAAAAAACGGTGCCATCCGCACGTGCGGTTTGGTCTTGTAAAATCGTGCTTGGTTCAACCATAAACAGGCAATAAAGCGCTTGAGTTTCTGGTCTGAAATGTGGTTGGGCTTTTAAGCTAAAACCCTACATGTAGGGGTTTTTTGGCGCCGGGGTACAAGATAGTGCGTTTTTGGAGGTGTTGCAACGTACTGCCTGTGGATAAACCTGTGTGTAAATTGTGCGTGAAAGGTGGAACGAGCGTGTAGGCCGCGACCTAGCTGGATCGAGCCGTTTTTCATCGCTTTTCAACGATCGAAAACAGCCGTTTGGATTTTTAAGGGCGCGAACCCTATCACAAAAAACCGGGTTGTCCGAACGCATTTGCCGGCTTGTGTTCTCGGCGGGCGGCGTTTATACAATCGGCCAGTGTATAAGCATTCTTATCCTCCCCAATCATTACAAAAAGACGGGCGGATCCTTCCTTATTAGTGTTGTTGGCAAGCAGAGGTCACCGTGGAGCAAGAAGCCTGGCAGGTATTGATTGTGGAGGACGACCGGCGTCTGGCCGAACTGACCCGCGACTACCTGGAAGCCAATGGCCTGCGCGTCTCGATCGAGGGCAATGGTGCGCTGGCGGCGGCACGTATCATCAAGGAGAAACCGGACCTGGTGATTCTCGACCTGATGCTGCCTGGCGAAGACGGCCTGAGCATCTGCCGCAAGGTCCGCGACAAGTATGACGGGCCGATCCTGATGCTCACCGCCCGCACCGACGACACCGATCAGATCCTCGGCCTCGACCTCGGTGCCGACGATTACGTGTGCAAGCCGGTGCGTCCGCGCCTGTTGCTGGCGCGCATCCAGGCGTTGTTGCGCCGCAGTGAAGGCCCCGAAGCCTCTCCGGAAAAACAACGGCGCCTGCAGTTCGGCCCGCTGGTGGTGGACAACGCGTTGCGTGAAGCCTGGTTGCATGACAACGGCATCGAACTGACCAGCGCCGAGTTCGACCTGCTCTGGTTGTTGGTGGCCAACGCCGGGCGGATCCTGTCTCGCGAAGAGATTTTCACCGCGCTGCGCGGTATCGGCTATGACGGCCAGGACCGTTCCATCGATGTGCGGATCTCGCGCATCCGCCCGAAAATCGGCGATGACCCGGAACACCCGCGGCTGATCAAAACCATCCGCAGCAAGGGCTATCTGTTTGTGCCTGAAGCCTGTGTAGATCCGTCGCTGTGAATTCGATATTCCTGCGCATTTATGGCGGCATGTGTGCGGCGCTGGTCCTGGTCGCCGTGCTGGGCGTGCTGGCGTTGCACTTGCTCAACGAAGTGCGCAGCGAGCAATACCGCGAGCGCCTGGCCCACGGTACGTTTTCGCTGATGGCCGACAACCTCAAGCCGATGAACGAAACCGAGCGCCACCGCGCCTTGCTGGTGTGGGAACGCTTGCTCGGCATTCCGTTGGCGCTGACCACGTTTGCCCAGACCGACCTCGACCTCACCCAGCGCACCCGTGTGCTGCGCGGTCAGGCGCTGGTGGAACAGACCGGCCCGCATGCGGCGAAGGTCTACCGACTGGTCAACGACAAGGAACAGTTGGTGCTCACCGGCGAGGTTCAGCAGATCAGCGAGCAACTGGCCCGGGCCACTATTTATTTGCTGGTCGATGAACTGGTGCGCTACCCGGTGGCTGAACAGCCCGAACGGCTGGCGCTGTTGAAAGAAGACAAAGGGTTTGGGTTTGACCTGCGCCTGGTCAAGGTCGAGCAGGCGGACATGGACGAGGACCAGAGCCGTCGTGTGTCCGAGGGTGACACCGTGATGGCGCTGGGCAAGGGCGGCGACTCGATCCGCGTGTTTGCCGGCATGGTCGGTACGCCGTGGGTACTGGAGATCGGCCCGCTGTACCAGATGAATCCTTATCCGCCCGAATGGCTGGTGTTGATCGCCGCCCTCGGTTTGAGCCTGATTGGCCTGATCGTTTACTTGTTGGTGCGGCAACTGGAGCGCCGGTTGCGCGGGCTGGAAGCGGCCGCCACGCGCATCGCCAAGGGTAGCCTGGAAACCCGCGTGCCGGCGCGCGGTGCCGACTCGGTGGGGCGACTGGCCGCCGCCTTCAACGGCATGGCCGAGCACTTGCAGCAATTGCTGGCGATCCAGCGTGAACTGGTGCGCGCCGTGTCCCACGAGTTGCGCACGCCGGTGGCGCGCCTGCGTTTCGGCCTGGAGATGATCGGCTCGGCCACCACGCCACAGCAGCTGGAAAAATACTGCGAGGGCATGGATCACGACATCGAGGACCTCGACAAACTGGTCGACGAGATGCTGACCTACGCGCGGCTGGAGCAGGGTTCGCCGGCGCTGAATTTCCAGCGGATTGATCTGGATGCGTTGGTCAATCAAGTGATCGAAGAACTGGCGCCGTTACGCGCCGAGGTCACGGTGCAGCGCGGCTTGTGTTTGTCGGCCGCCGATTGCGACGACGCCTGGGTCGAGGCCGAACCGCGTTACTTACATCGGGCCATTCAGAACCTGGTCAGCAACGCCATGCGTCACGCCCACTCACGGGTGACCGTCAGTTATCAGGTGGGGCAGCAGCGTTGTCGGGTGGACGTCGAGGATGACGGGCCGGGGGTGCCGGAGTTGGCCTGGGAGCGAATTTTCACGCCGTTCCTGCGCCTTGATGACAGCCGTACCCGCGCCTCGGGCGGGCATGGATTGGGGTTGTCGATCGTGCGGCGGATTATCCATTGGCATGACGGGCGGGCGTTGATCAGCCAGAGTAAAAGCCTGGGTGGGGCGTGTTTCAGCCTGAGTTGGCCGCGCAATCAGGAGAAGCGTTGAGAGTTGTGGTGATAGTCAGGCCGCCATCGCGAGCAAGCTCGGCTCCTACAGGTGATCTTCGGTGTGTCAGAGATCCAATGTGGGAGCCGAGCTTGCTCGCGATGAGGCCAGTACAAACCCTGCAAATCTTCAGGCCTTGATACTGACCAGGCTCAACAACTGCCCATCCATCACCCCGAACTGCGCCTCAAGCTCCGTGCCATTGCGCCACTCGGCGGACAGGTCCGTCAGCAACCGCAACCGCACCTCACCGGCCTCGGTCCACTCCAGCACCTCGGCATGTTCAAAATAAAAGCGCTGCTGGACAATCGGATACAGCGCCTTGAACAGACTTTCTTTTACCGAAAACGTCAGCGTCACCAGCAGTGCGAGGTCATCGCGACAACCGGCTGCCATGCGCTGCAACTCCGGCGGCGTGAGAATTTCCCCTGCCAGACGTTCGGCCCGGTCTGGGTTGAGCAGGTTTTCCAGGTCCATCCCCAAGCCGCGCCAATCAGTTTTTTTCGCGACGATGGCGGCCGCCCGGCCAGTGCTGTGGGTGATCGAGCCGGCGATGTGCACCGGCCAAACCGGCGCCCGGTCTTCGCCGATGGCCGGGCTGACACTCAGGCCTTCCAATTGTTGCAACGCGGCCCGGGCGCAGACTCGCCCAGCCAGAAATTCCGCCTGACGCTTGGCGACCGAACGCTGAATGCTCGCTGGCGGCTCAATGGCGCTGCGCTGGAAATCATCGCTGGCCAGTTGCGAACTATCAAAGCGGGTGCTCAGCAGCACCGTATCGGGCAGCACAAACGGCAGCGGCCAACGGGCGTCGAGCGGGGTGCAGCAAACGGGGAGGGCGGGGACGGAGTTCATGTCGGCATTTTGCCGGGTTGCCTTCTGGCTGGGTAGTAGCAAGATCGTTCCTACGCTCTGCGTGGGAATGCATCCAGTGACGCTCTGCGTCACATTCGCGAGGGACGCGCAGCATCCCGGGCTGCATTCCCACGGGGACCGTGGGAACGATCGCTGCGCTAACCAAATATCTTTTTGAAAAACGCCTGCATATCCGCCCAGGACTGTTCATCCGCCGCCTTGCTGTAGCCGATGTCCGGCCCGCCATGATCGCCGTGGCTCAGACGATCCGCATCAGGATTACTGAACCCATGCTTGGCGCCCTCAAGGCTGACGAACGTGTAGTCGGCGCCGGCCTTGTCCATTTCAGCCTTGAACGCGGCCACGTTATCCGGCGTGACCATGCTGTCCATCGCCCCATGCTCGACCAGGATTTTTGCCTTCACATTGCCCGGCGTCGCCGGTGACTGGGTGGCCAGCGCACCGTGGAAACTCACCACGCCTGCCAGTGGCACGCCCTGACGAGCTGCATTGAGCACCACGCCGCCTCCGAAGCAGTAACCGATGGCGGCGATTTTATCCGGATTGGTCTGTGGCTGTTTCTTCAGCAAATCGAGCCCGGCCTGGAAGCGCGCGCTGGACGCGGCACTGTCTTTCAACGCGGCTTGCATGAAGGCCATGGCGTCCTTTGGATGTTCGGTGTTCTTGCCATCGCCATACATGTCGATGGCCAGAGCGCTGTAACCCAGACCGGCCAGATCACGGGCGCGGCGCTTGGTGTAGTCGTTGAGCCCCCACCATTCGTGCACCACCACCACGCCTGGACGTTGGCCTTTGATGGCGTCGTCGTAGGCGTAGTAGCCAATCAGTTTTGTACCGTCGGCACTTTGGTAGGGAATCTCTTGAGTCTTGATGGCGGCTTGGCTGAGTCCGCTCAAGGCCAGTAATACAAGGGCAAGGAAAACGCGCATGGTCGAATCTCCTGCAAAAAGTCAGCAAAACAGCTGGGTGGATTTGATTCAGCTCAGGTTCAGTGTGCGTTCAGGGGGAGTTCAGGGCGGGGTGAGTAACCTTGCCCCATACCCAAAAAGCAAATAGCGCATGAGGAAACTCCCCAATGACTACTTTCAAAAAACTGCTTCTGGCCTTCGCCGTGATGGGCGCCAGTACCGCGGCTTTGGCGACCGACGATAATTTCGCCAGCCTTACTCTTGGACAGACCAGCGACAAAGTCAAAAAATCCCACGCCCTGAACGACAACCTCAACCATCCGAACGCCGACGGCGTGATCGGCAAGGACACCACTTATGGTGTGCGCCTGGGCAAGCAAAACAGCGAGGGCCGCTACTACGCCACTTACGACAACGTGTCGGGCTCGCACAATGGCATTAAACTGCGCCAGGAAAACCTGCTGGGCAGCTACGATCTGTTCTACCCGGTGGGCGGCAGCACCAAATTGTTTGGCGGGGCTACGGCCGGTTTGACCAAGATGACTCAGGATTCCTCAGGCTATAGCCGTGACAGTGACATCGGTTATGCGATTGGCGGCCAGGTCGGTGTGTTGCAACAGGTTTCGCAAAACACCTCGGTTGAACTGGGTTACCGTTACCTGCGCAGCAACGCCAGCACCGAGATGAGCGAGCGCGGCGGCAGCAAACAGGGTTCGCTGGACCTGACCAGCAGCGCCCAGACTTACCTGTCGGCAAACTACGCTTTCTGAACAGGTTGTGGGCATGTGCCAATGCCTTCAGATAAGCGAACCCCCTGTGGGAGCGGGCTTGCCCGCGATAGCGGCGGCACATTCACTATTGATGTGCCAGCCAGATCGCTATCGCGGGCAAGCCCGCTCCCACAGGTTCTGCGGCCTGACTGAAAACTGTGCTGTTGGAGATAACGATTTGCCTGGGAGAGCGTTATGAAACTGTTGGTCGTCGAAGATGAAGCGCTGTTGCGCCATCACCTGCAAACCCGCCTGACGGAAAGTGGCCATGTGGTCGAGTCCGTGGCCAATGGCGAAGAGGCGCTGTACCAGACCGAGCAGTTCAACCATGACCTGGCGGTGATCGACCTCGGCCTGCCAGGCATGAGCGGGCTCGATTTGATCCGCCAACTGCGCGCACGAGGCAAGACCTTTCCGATCCTGATCCTGACCGCGCGCGGCAACTGGCAGGACAAGGTCGAAGGCCTCGCCGCCGGGGCCGATGATTATGTGGTCAAGCCGTTCCAGTTCGAAGAACTCGACGCCCGGTTGAATGCCTTGCTGCGCCGTTCCAGCGGTTTCACCCAGTCGACCATCGTTGCCGGGCCACTGCTGCTGGACCTCAATCGCAAACAAGCCTCTCTTGATGATCAGCCGCTGGCGCTGACCGCGTATGAGTACCGGATCCTCGAATACCTTATGCGTCATCACCAACAAGTGGTGGCCAAGGACCGCTTGATGGAACAGCTCTACCCGGACGACGACGAGCGCGATCCGAACGTGATCGAAGTGTTGGTCGGCCGTCTGCGCCGCAAACTCGAAGGCCCGGCCGGCTTCAAACCGATCGACACCGTGCGTGGCCTCGGCTACCTCTTCAATGAGCGCTGCACTTGATCCGTTCCCTTCGCGTCCGGTTGATGCTCGCCGCCACCCTGTTGGCGGTGTTGTTCATGCTGGCATTGCTGCCGGCGATGCAGGGCGCGTTCAGTCTGGCGTTGCAAGATTCCATCGAGCAACGCCTGGCGTCGGACGTCAACACGCTGATTTCCGCCGCGCGGGTGGAAAACAACACCCTGCAAATGCCGGAGCAATTGCCGGATGAGCGCTTCAACCTGACGGACAGCCGTTTGCTCGGCTACATCTTTGACCGCGATGCTCACCTGGTCTGGCGTTCGAAGGGCACCGGGCAGGAGATGATCAACTACAAACCGCGTTACGACGGACGTGGTAATGAGTTCGCGCGTATTCGCGAGGCCAGTGGCCAAGAGTTCTTCGTCTATGACGTCGAAGTCAAACTGCTCAGCGGCAAAAGCGCCGCGTTCAGCATCGTCGCTCTGCAACCGGTGAGCGAATACGAAACCACCGTCGAAGGTCTGCGCGAAAACCTTTACCTCGGTTTCGGCGCGGCGTTGTTGGTGCTGCTGGCGTTGCTGTGGATCGGCCTGACCTGGGGCTTGCAGGCGTTGCGCCGGCTCAGTCAGGAACTCGACGAAATCGAAAGCGGCGCCCGTGAAAGCCTCAGCGAACAGCACCCGCGTGAACTGTTGCGCCTGACCGGCTCCCTCAACCGTTTGCTGCACAGCGAGCGCGAACAGCGCAGCCGCTACCGCGACTCCCTCGATGATCTGGCCCACAGCCTGAAAACCCCGTTGACCGTGCTGCAAGGCGTCAGCGAAGACATGGCCCAGCGCCCGGAAAACCGCGAACAGGCCAGGGTGCTGCAAACCCAGATCGAACGCATGAGCCAACAAATCAGCTATCAACTGCAACGCGCCAGCCTGCGCAAAAGTGGTCTGGTGCGTCACCAGGTGCGTCTGCAACCGGTGCTCAAAAGCCTGTGCGACACACTGGACAAGGTCTATCGCGACAAGCGCGTGCGGGTCGCTTTCGATCTGCCGGACCCATGTGATGTGCCGATCGAGCAAGGCGCCTTGCTGGAAATGATGGGCAACCTGTTGGAAAACGCGTATCGGCTGTGCCTGGGTGAAGTGCGCATCAGCGTGCGTGAAACCCTGAGCGGCGTTGAGTTGTGCGTCGAGGACGACGGCCCCGGTGTGCCGATGGATCAGCGTGCACGGATTCTCGAACGCGGCGAGCGGCTGGATCGTCAGCACCCGGGGCAGGGGATCGGGCTGGCGGTGGTCAAGGACATTATCGAGAGCTACAGCGCCAAGCTGACGCTGGGGGATTCGCCAATGGGCGGGGCGGCGTTCCGGATTCATTTTCCGGTGGTTTAGTGGGTGGCCCTGCTGGCCCCTTCACCGATCGTTCCCACGCTCTGCGTGGGAATGCCTCAAGGGACGCTCCGCGTTCCTGCTCTCGAAAGGGACGCAGAGCGTCCCGGGCTGCGTTCCCACGCAGAGCGTGGGAACGATCAAGATGCTCTGTAATAAACAGTGCTGTTTAAAAGAAATCTACAGACACTCTCTCAGGCTACACATCCTTGCGCCGCTGCCTACGACTACGCCAGAATCCGCCGGCTTGTGCGTCTAGGGCGTGGGTTCTATCGTTTGCGGGTCGCTGACGAATCAGCGATCGGGTTTAGCGATCCGATCCCCTACACAGACGCAAAGCTGCAGTTCGCGTAATGGCGGCTGTGCGTGGGAGACCTTCGAGGTCTACCCGGGGTTTCTGTGTCCCGGATCGCTAACCTGCGTACAGCCGCCACCTTTACTTGTTTAGCGATAGGTCGTGGCGGCTCAACCAACCACGGAGCTTCACAGTTTCAAAATCACGCCCAACCCGCCAGAAACCGACGACGTTTCCCCCTACGAAACCGCCGACTCCAAAAAGCTCAACACCGCCGCCGACCGCGCCCTTGATTACTACCTCAACCCCGTCATCCCCAAAGACACGCCACGCAAACCCAGCACTATCTATTTCGTCGGCCCCGACACCGATGACGAAACCCTGCTGGTCAACGCCTGTGAGACGTTGGCATCAGCGAGTGTGATGTTGAGTGATTTCGCCGGGCAACAGGACGGTTCGCAGCGCCATACCCTGCTGGGCATTCAACACTCGGTCATGTTGGGTGAACTGGCGGTGAACCGGATGCTGGATAACGTCGATCCGCAAAACGCTTAACGCACTGATCGTTCCCACGCTCTGCGTGGGAATGCCTCAAGGGACGCTCTGCGTTCCAACGTTAGAGAGGGACGCGGAGCGTCCTGGGCTGCATTCCCACGCGGAGCGTGGGAACGATCAGTGCACCTTCAGTGCTCTTGCGCGCGGTAGGCGCCAGGCGTCAACCCTGTCCACTTCTTGAACGCTCGATGAAACGCCGAAGGTTCTGAAAATCCCAACTGCTCGGCGATCTGCTGCAACGACAGATCCGCACGCCCCAAGTGATAAATCGCAATGTCCCGACGCAACTGGTCCTTCAATTCCTGAAAACTCGTGCCTTCCTCGCGCAGGTGCCGGCGCAAGGTCTGCGGGCTGATGTGCATATGCGCGGCCACGGCTTCGAGGTCTGGCCAGCGCGCACTGTCGCGGCTGAGCAAACGGCGCAACTGGCTGCTCAGGCTGTCGCCATCATCCGGGCGCGAGAGCAGGTCGGCGGGGGAGTGTTCGAGGAAGTGCTTGAGGGTGCGCTCGTCTTGCAACAGCGGCATGTTCATGTATCGACTGTGAAACAGCAGGCTGCTCTGCGTCGCAGAAAATTCGAGCGGGCAAGAGAACAGCAAGTCGTATTCCGCGCCGTGCTCGGGCCTCGGGTAACTGAAGGTCGCCTGCTCCAGGCGAATGCGTTGGCCGATCATCCAGCTGCCCAGCCGATGCCAGACCAACAGTTGGCTTTCGGTGAGAAAATGGTCCGGGTCCTGGAGCTTCGAATCATCGAGGCACAGGCGGATCATGTCGCCTTCATGGGTCAGGCTCAGACGCGGACTGCCGGGGAATAAGCTATAAAACAATAAGCCGCGATGCAGCGCTTTTTCCAGATTGCGGCAGTGGATCACCGCGTGGCACATCATCGCGAAGCTCCCGGTTTTGCTCGGAGCGGGCCCGAATCCCAGGTATTCGTCGTCCAGGGCCTGCCACAAACCCTGGATCAATCGGGTGAATTGTTCAGGCGCAATCCGCGCACGTGGCTCGTCCAGCAACTCGAGGCTGATGCCCAGTTGCTGTAACAAGTCTGAACAGTCGACACCCAGCCGGCGCGCGCCACCGAGGGCGGCGCGGGCGAAATGACTGGCGATGGTGCGTTCGCGCATAAGCAGGCAAGTCCGTCCATTGAGCGACGGATGGTAGCCGTGGTGGCTGGCAACGGACAAGGCGGATATCCGCCAAATTGTAGGACGAGGTTTGGCCGATGGGCGGAAACCCGCCACATTGTGCGAGCCGATGGATGACCACGACAAACCTGCAACCCTTGATGTCAAAAGGCTTGCCGGTGATTTTGTGAAGGTGGCACGGGCCTTGCGATACAACGAGCAGAAGCTTGCCTTCGCGCAGCTCGAAAACAAATCCCTCCAGAAGCAGGAGGGTTCGCAATTCAGGTGTCGTGGACAACAGATGGATGTTGTCACCGGGCACTCTTGAGGAACTTTGCAATGACGACTCGTCAGCCACTGTACAAATCCCTGTATTTCCAGGTGATCGTTGCAATTGTTATCGGTATCGCGCTCGGTCACTTCTACCCACAAGCTGGTGTGGCGGTTAAACCACTGGGTGACGGGTTCATCAAACTGATCAAAATGATCATCGCCCCGATCATCTTCTGCACCGTCGTCAGCGGTATTGCGGGCATGCAGAACATGAAGTCGGTCGGCAAGACCGGCGGTTACGCGCTGCTCTACTTCGAAATCGTTTCGACCATCGCTTTGCTGGTCGGTCTGCTGGTGGTCAACATCGTCCAGCCGGGCAACGGCATGCATATCGACGTGGCCACGCTGGATGCTTCCAAAGTCGCTCAATACGTCGCCGCGGGGGCGGATCAAAGCGTCGTCGGCTTCCTGTTGAATGTGATCCCGTCGACCATCGTCGGCGCGTTCGCCACGGGCGATATCCTGCAAGTGCTGATGTTCTCGGTGATCTTTGGTTTCGCCCTGCATCGCCTGGGTGCCTACGGCAAGCCGATCCTGGACTTCATCGATCGCTTCGCCCACGTGATGTTCAACATCATCAACATGATCATGAAGCTCGCGCCAATCGGTGCCTTCGGTGCCATGGCGTTCACCATCGGTGCCTACGGTGTGGGTTCGCTGGTGCAACTGGGTCAGTTGATGGCGTGCTTCTACATCACTTGCGTGCTGTTCATCCTGGTTGTGCTGGGCGGTATCGCTCGCGCTCACGGCTTCAGCGTGCTGAAAGTGATTCGCTACATTCGTGAAGAACTGCTGATTGTGCTGGGTACTTCCTCGTCGGAATCGGTACTGCCGCGCATGCTGATCAAGATGGAACGTCTGGGCGCGAAGAAGTCGGTAGTGGGTCTGGTGATCCCGACCGGTTACTCGTTCAACCTCGACGGTACGGCGATCTACCTGACCATGGCGGCCGTGTTCATCGCTCAAGCGACCGACACCCACATGGACATCACTCACCAGATCACCTTGCTGGTGGTGTTGCTGCTGTCCTCCAAAGGCGCTGCTGGCGTAACCGGCAGTGGCTTCATCGTGTTGGCGGCGACTTTGTCCGCTGTTGGCCACCTGCCGGTTGCCGGCCTGGCGCTGATCCTCGGTATCGACCGCTTCATGTCTGAAGCCCGCGCCCTGACCAACCTGGTGGGTAACGCTGTGGCCACCCTGGTCGTGGCCAAGTGGGTTAAAGAACTGGACACCGACGTGATGAACGCAGAACTGGCGTCTGGCGGTCGCGGTATCGCTGATACCCGTCCTGAAGATGACCTGGGCGTGGCCGAAGGCCCTACCCCAAGCAACGTCAAGTAACCCTCGTTGCACTGAAAAACCCGCTTCGGCGGGTTTTTTCTTGCCTGGGATTTGAGCGCAACGGTCACCTTTGCTGACACTTCGGGTGATTGCTGCAATGCCATCGGCTGCCTAGTCTGGAGGCATCGTTCACGGAGATCACTCATGCCCGGTCCATTGGCATCACTCAAGGTTCTGGATTTCTCGACACTGTTGCCGGGGCCGTTTGCCTCGTTGTTGCTGGCGGACATGGGCGCCGAAGTGCTGCGCATCGAATCGCCGACCCGCCTGGATTTGCTGCGGGTACTGCCGCCTCACGATCAGGGTATTTCCGCCAGTCACGCCTACCTCAATCGCAACAAGCGCAGCCTGGCGCTGGACCTCAAGCAGCCCGAGGCGCTGGAGGTGATCAAGCAGTTGCTGGCCGATCACGACATCGTGCTGGAGCAGTTCCGCCCCGGCGTGATGGAGCGCCTGGGGTTGGGGTATGAGGCCTTGAAGGCGATCAATCCCAAACTGATTTATGTGTCGATTACCGGTTATGGCCAGACCGGCCCCTACAAGGACCGCGCCGGCCACGACATCAACTACCTGGCGCTGGCGGGGCTGGCCAGCTACACCGGCCGCGCCGACAGTGGGCCGCTGCCGTTGGGCGCCCAGGTGGCCGATGTCGCCGGTGGTTCGTTGCATGGGGTGATCGGTCTGCTGGCGGCCGTCATCGCCCGGCAGCAGACCGGGCAAGGCCAGCATCTGGATGTGAGCATGACGGACTGCGCGTTCAGCCTGAACGCGATGGCGGGCGCCGGGTACCTGGCCTGCGGCGTGGAGCCGGGGAGGGAAGACCAGGTGCTCAATGGCGGCAGTTTCTACGACTATTACCGTTCGCGGGACGGGCGCTGGTTGTCGGTGGGCAGTCTGGAACCGGTGTTTATGCAGCAACTGTGTACGGCGCTGGGGCGGCCGGAACTGGCGGCGCAGGGGTTGTCAGCGAAACCGGTGCAGCAACAGGCGTTGAAGAACGAGTTGAAGGTTGAATTCGAGAAGCATGACTTTGCTCAACTGTGCGAGCTGTTTGCCGGGGTGGATGCCTGTGTGGAACCGGTGTTGAGCATGAGCGAAGCGGTTCTGCATCCGCAGTTGCAGGCTCGGGCGTTGGTGACTGAGGTGCCGCGCGGGGATGGGACGAGTCAGGCGCAGATGGCGTGCCCGTTGAAGTTTTCGCAAGGGTTGCCAGAGCCTCGGCACATTGGCGCGACGTTGGGGCAGCATACCGATCAGGTGTTGGGGGCGTTGGGGTTCAGTGCGCAACGGATCGAAGATCTGCGTCGTGCCAAGGTCATTGCATAGATCGTTCCCATGCTCCGCGTGGGAATGCTTCCCGTGACGCTCTGCGTCACAGTGGACGCAGAGCGTCCATGGCGGCATTCCCACGCAGAGCATGGGAACGATCATCCAACTACTCGACCCGCATCTCCCCACTGAACACCAAGGTGCTGCGGCAGCGCCGACACAAATACCGCCGCCCCTGCCGCACCAGGCCATGGCGTTGGGCCGAGAACGGAAAGTCGCTGTCCGCGCACGGGCATTTGTAGATGTAGCGCGTCACGCTGCGGCGTTTGACATCGTAGGTGTGGCAGCGATTGGGCGGCAGTTCGTACACGCCGCGCATGATCAATTGCCACTCTTCACCATGGGGCGCAATGCGGTCGCCAAACAGTTGATGAGCGATCAGGTGCGCGACCTCATGGGCCACGGTTTGCTTGAGAAAGTCTTCGGTGTTTTCCCGATACAGTTGCGGGTTGAAGCGCAGCAGGTTCTCGTGCAAATGCGCGACACCGGCTTTTTGACCGCGCAGCTTGAGGCTCACCACGGGGCGTTTGAAAGTTCGTTTGAAAAAGGATTCGGCGAGTTGGTAACAGTCTTCGACGCGGGTATTGAGTTGCTCGGGCATGCTTGATGGATCTCCAGAGACGTCGAGTATGCCGCAACCCTGTTGGCTTGCGAATCGCCGAGGCGCCGAATGGTCGCCACCCCGTCTGCCCTGGACATTAGAAGGCCGCCTTGCGGCGGCCTGTATTGGCAGATCTGGTTATTTTGGGTGCAGAGTTTTTAATTCGTATAGACCGGCCCCACGCCGAGTCCCCAGACAATGACTGTGAACGCCATGATGGCTACGAGCACCACCAGGCCTACCGCAAGCACCGAACTTGAAAAAAGAAAGCCCTCGTCTGTTGGAATGTTCATGAAAGTGGGTAGCCCCACATACAACAGGTACACCGTGTAGCAGATGGCAGCCGTCCCGACGACCATCCCCAACCACATGTGTGGGTACAGCGCCGCCAGACCGCCAACGAACAGCGGGGTCGCGGTGTAGGTTGCAAACGCAACGCAACGGGCCAGGCTCGGGTTGGCGTCATAGGTGCGAGCCATCCAGTGGATGAACGCGCCCATCACTGCAACACCACCGAGCATCGCCACGTACGACATGATCGTCATCCATAGCGCGCTTTCTTGCGTCAACATCACCGGTGCACGGCTGCCAATCACCCAGCCGACCTGCGTGGTGCCGATAAACGCCGACACGGCGGGGATCGCCGCCAGAATCAGCGTGTGGGTCAGGTACATGTGGCTGATACTTTCCTCTTGGTCGCCACGGATTTCTTTCCATTCCTGGTCGGGGTGGGTGAAGAGCCCCACTACGTGATGGATCATGCCAGTCACTCCTCTTGTTTTTACCGTCGCCCCCCAGTGGAGCGCCTACCGGCCAAAGTGGCCACGTAAGTAAAGGTCTGGATTTAAATGCGACCTTATGTCGCAGTATAGAAAGGACTTAACCGCACAGGTGAAAGGGGCTTAGAGCAAATCGCGCTGTAAAGATCTCTGTTAATCGCCGACGGGTCTGTGCACGCAGATCCCTACAGGAGACGGTGGGCACTTCGCCCCTGATGTGTTTTTGCGTAAAATGCCGGCCTTTCGTCACACCTCACGGATTTCGCGTCATGGGCACTCTTACGGTCAACCAGAACAAACTGCAAAAGCGCCTTCGCCGCCAGGCCGGCGAGGCTGTTGCCGATTTCAACATGATTGAAGACGGCGACAAGGTCATGGTCTGCCTGTCTGGTGGCAAGGACAGCTACACCCTGCTCGATGTGCTGATGCACTTGCAGAAGGTCGCGCCGATCAAGTTCGAGATCGTGGCGGTGAACATGGACCAGAAGCAGCCAGGTTTCCCGGAGCACGTGCTGCCGGCCTACCTCAAAGAGCTGGGCATCGAGTACCACATCGTCGAGAAGGACACCTATTCGGTGGTCAAGGAGTTGATCCCGGAAGGCAAGACCACCTGCTCGCTGTGCTCGCGCCTGCGTCGCGGTACGCTCTACACGTTTGCCGATGAAATCGGCGCGACCAAAATGGCCCTCGGTCATCACCGTGACGACATCGTCGAGACGTTTTTCCTGAATATGTTCTTCAACGGCTCGCTCAAGGCCATGCCGCCCAAACTGCGCGCCGACGATGGCCGCAACGTGGTGATCCGCCCGCTGGCCTACTGCAACGAAAAAGACATCCAGGCTTATTCGGACTTCAAGCAATTCCCGATCATCCCGTGCAACCTCTGCGGTTCTCAGGAAAACCTGCAACGTCAAGTGGTCAAGGACATGCTGCAAGACTGGGAGCGCAAGACCCCGGGCCGCACCGAAAGCATTTTCCGTAGCCTGCAAAACGTAATCCCGTCGCAACTGGCGGACCGCAACCTGTTCGACTTCACCAGCCTCAAGATCGATGAGACGGCGGCTTCGCGCTTCGTCAATGTGGTGAACCTCTGACAGTTGCAATAGCTCTGACACACGGCGCTTGCGGGCGCCGTTTTCATTTCATTCTTTAGGAGAGGGCATGCGCGACTACAAGTGGCTGCACGAATACTGTCTGAACCGTTTCGGCTCGGCAGCTGAACTGGAAGCCCATCTGCCCGTTCCGAAAACCCCGGCACAGTTACGCAAGATCAGCGACGACCGTTACCTCTCGACCATGGCGCTGCGTGTGTTTCGCGCCGGGCTCAAGCACAGTCTGGTGGACGCCAAGTGGCCGGCCTTCGAAGAAGTGTTCTTCAAGTTCGACCCGGAAAAAGTCGTGCTGATGAGCGCCGAACACCTCGAACGCTTGATGCAGGACGCGCGGATCATCCGCCATTTGGGCAAGCTCAAGAGTGTGCCGCGCAATGCGCAGTTCATTCTGGACGTGGCGCACGAACACGGCAGCTTCGGCGCGTTGCTCGCCGATTGGCCCGTGACCGATATCGTCGGGTTGTGGACGACCCTGAAAAAACGCGGCCATCAATTGGGCGGGCTGTCGGCGCCACGCTTCTTGCGCATGGTCGGCAAGGACACGTTTGTGCCGAGTTACGACGTGGTCGCAGCATTGAATGCGCAAAAGATCGTCGACAAGGTGCCGACCAGTTTGCGCGACCTGGCGACAGTGCAGGGCGTGTTCAACCAGTGGCATGAACAGAGTGGCGGGCGGCCGATGAGCCAGATTTCGATGATGCTCGCTTACACCGTCAATCATTAAAACCGAATCGCGACATGATCGTTCCCATGCTCCGCGTGGGAATGCATCAAGTGACGCTCCGCGTCACAGGGACGCGGAGCGTCCCGGGCGGTATTCCCACGCAGAGCGTGGGAACGATCAACTTAGGCGCGGTCAGGCGGCGGAAATTTCGCCTTCACCCGCCAACTTGCGATTCAACTGAAACCGCCACCGCACATACAGCAACGCCGAACAGAACACCGCCAGGCTCGCGCCCATTTCCAGTAATCCGAACAGCTGCCGGTTGGGGTCATACGCTGCCAGCGCGCCCTTGATGAAATACAGGTTCACCACAAAACACATCCACGAATGCCCGCGCGGGCTACCGATCAGCATCCCTGGTGCCAACAGCAGCAGCGGCACCAATTCGATCAGCAGAATCACCCACGGCCGTGCGCCATGCAGATCGGCAAACACCAGATAGTAGGCGCACAACAGCCCGACCAGACCGAAAAAGCACAGCAAGCTGACGGCGCGCATTGCCCGAACCCGCGGTTCAAGCCATTCGATGGAGGGCAGAATCTTCGGCTTCTTGGCCACGTCAGTTCCCCAGCTTTTGCGCAGTCTTCGCCAAGCGCAGGCCCAAGGCCCGGCACAGCGCGACTTCGTGTTCGTTCAAACCACTTTTGCCATCGGCCCCTGCGTGATGGCTGGCGCCGTAGGGCGTGCCGCCACCACGGGTTTCCAGCAAGGCCGACTCGCTGTAAGGCAGGCCGGTGATCAGCATGCCGTGGTGCAGCAGTGGCAACATCATCGACAGCAGAGTGGTTTCCTGGCCGCCGTGCAGGCTGGCAGTGGAGGTGAACACGCCAGCCGGTTTGCCCACCAGCGCACCGGTCAGCCACAGGTTGCTGGTGCCGTCGAGAAAGTACTTGAGCGGTGCCGCCATGTTGCCGAAACGGGTCGGGCTGCCCATGGCCAGGCCCGCGCAGTTCTTCAGGTCGTCGAGGCTGGCGTACAGCGCGCCCTCGTCCGGGATGTCTGGCGACACGGCTTCGCATTCAGTGGAAATCGCCGGCACGGTGCGCAGGCGCGCTTCCATACCGGACTGCTCGACGCCACGGGCAATCTGGCGGGCCATTTCATTGGTCGAGCCGCTGCGGCTGTAATACAGAACCAGAATGTACGGTGCACTCACGGCAGCAACTCCAGCACGTTCTCCGGTGGCCGGCCGATGATGGCTTTGTCGCCGACTTCGAGAATCGGTCGCTCCATGAGTTTCGGATGAGCCGCGATGGCCGCAATCACTTGTGCTTCGCTCAGGCTGGCGTCAGCGAGGTTCAGGGTCTTGTATTCGTCTTCGCCCGTGCGCAGCAATTGCCGGGCACTGATGCCCAGCTTGCCCAGCAGACTCTGGATTTGTACGGCGTCCAGCGGGGTTTCCAGGTAACGGACCACGGTCGGCGTCAGGCCACGAGCTTCGAGCAATTCGAGCGCACCGCGGGATTTCGAGCAGCGCGGGTTGTGATAAAGCGTCAGATCGGTCATGTGCGGGTCGCTTCTTGCGTAAGGTGGCGGCTATTCTAACTGGGCAGCGCGTAATCCAGAACCTTGCGAGGCGATGGGTCGCAGGCGCATTCAATTTTGAACAAGGATCACGACATGACAAGGCGACTGGCAGCGGCATTGGCGATTTTCGGGGCGTTGATGCTGGGGGGCTGCGGCAATGACTATGGTATTGACCAGGACGGTCACAAGGTTGCTGCCAATCGCCTGGATGGCAAATGGCTGGTGCTTAATTACTGGGCTGAATGGTGTGGCCCTTGCCGCACCGAGATTCCGCAGTTGAACGCCTTGGCCGATCAATTGAAGGACAAGAAGATCGGCGTGTTCGGGGTCAATTTCGACAACGTGCAGGGTGAAGAGCTGAAGAGCGCCAGCGAGAAACTGGGCATCAAGTTCACGGTACTGGCTTCAGACCCGGCCGATCTTTTTGAATTGCCGCGCAGTGAAGCCTTGCCGGTGACGTACATCATCGATAACAAAGGCAAGGTGCGTGAACAACTGATGGGCGAGCAGACCGCGGCGGGGGTGATGGCCAAGCTGGAGGCGTTGCAGGCGAAGAACTAGCCGTAACGCGATTTGTAGCAGCTGGCGCAGCCTGCGTCCGGCTGCGCAGCAGTCGTAAACCCTGAAAATGCAGTCGTTCTGTATGACCGCATAGCCTGATTTCACGGCAGCTTCGCAGCCAGACGCAGGCTGCGCCAGCTGCTACAGGGAGCTGCGTCGTCTTCAATCCTCACCTTGATAGTTCCCACGCAGAGCATGGGAGCGATCATCAGCGGGGGATCAACCCTCTTCGAGCCACAAACGCAGCGGCTTTCCTTCCGCCGGCCAGAAGCGCATCTGGTCGATCGGTGAAATATCCCAGCGTTGCACACCTTCCAACGCCTCCAGGAAGCGCTTTTCCTGCTCCATGAGCGCGGGTGCGCAGAGTTTGCGGGTGCTGCCGATTTTGCCGAAGGTCAGATTGTCGCCATCCAGGGTATACGGCGCGAACCAATGGTTGCAGCCGCCATTGCCATAGGCCCGACCGTCGTCACCCAGGGTGATGGTCAGGTGGCTGTAGTCGATCAACGGACGATCGCCGATCCATTCCAGAATGTAGCTACGATTTTGTTGCAGTTGCACCGGCTCGGCGGCGCAGCCCAGCAGGCTGGCACCGACCATAGTGGTCAGAGCGAGGCGTTTCATCACACAGGCTCCTGGCATTTCGGGCACAGGTGTTTGTCGCTAACGGTGGCCCAGCCCAATTCGGCAATCCGCGCGGTGGCAGCGGGCTTTTCAGCCTTGTTGCCGAGCTTGGCGTCGACCGCGAACTCGAAGCTCAGTGCCTTGGCGCAACTGTCGCAATTGACTTCCCACGTGTGGATCCCCAACTCGCCGAACACCGGACCACTGCTCACCGCGACCCATTGGCCCGGCGGGTTGATCAAGTGACGAACGGTTTCGACGGTCAGGCGCATGGACAAGTCCTTGCTGCCTTTAAGGGTGACTACCAGCACATCGCCAATCCGGATCGAGCCGCCGTTGCCGGTGACTTGATAACGCCCCGGCACCAGGGCGCGGCATTCGGTAAGGGTGTGTTGCGGGCTCATCAGGGTGTAGCGGAAATCGTGTTCGACCATGGGTCCTCCAAATATGCGCGGTATGCTATCACGGGCCTGCACGCAGCATGGCGCGGGTAGATGACCTTCGATCAGGTTCAAATGACCTGCCGACTCATGGCACACTGCCGCTTTTGCATCTCTAAGGAACGGACATGGCGTTAATCGAATGTTATGAGTGCAAGCAGAGCATCAGCTCCACGGCGCCTGCTTGCATTCATTGCGGTGCACCCGCGGCAACGGTGCAAGCGGCCACTTCGACGGCAACGCCTGTGCAGGCGCCTCTTTCGTTCGGGCGTTTACCGACGGACGAGAAAGTGGCCCGGGTGACCCCGGCCGCGTTCGGGCGTAAGCGCAAAACCGCGGTCGAAGCCGACGTTCAGTCGCCGGCATCCGCACCGACACCGGCACTCGATGGGACACGTCCGGTAGAGCTGTGGCTGAAACTGATGATTTTCTTTCTGCCGCCGTTTTTTGTCTGGTTCCTGCTGCGCCGCGGGCATTCCCTCGGGCAGCGCCTGCTGGGTTTTGGCTGGTTGGCGTTGATGATCCTGTTGTCGAAGGCCTGACCCGGTCAGCCCTCGACCCGATTCTGCGGCGCACCGGCAGCCCAGGCTGCGATGTTCTGCAGGGTCGTCGCGGCAATCGCGCCCAGGGCTTCACGGGTCAGGAAGGCCTGGTGCGCGGTGATGATCACGTTCGGAAAGGTCAGCAGCCGCGCCAGCACATCATCCTGCAACGGCAGGTCCGAGCGATCCTCGAAAAACAGCTGCGCCTCTTCTTCATACACATCCAGCCCCAGATAGCCCAATTGGCCGTCCTTTAACGCGTCAATCAGCGCCGGCGTGTCCACCAGGCCACCACGCCCGGTGTTGATCAGCATCGCGCCGGGTTGCATGTGTGCCAGTGACTCGCGATTGATCAAGTGTTTGCTCTGCTCGTTGAGTGGGCAATGCAGGCTGATGATCTGCGACTCGGCCAGCAGCTGCGGCAAACTCAGATAACGCGCGCCCAGGGCTTCGACTTGCGGGTTGGGGTAGGGGTCATAGGCCAGCAACTGGCAGCCGAAACCATTCATGATCTTGGCGAACGTCGCGCCGATCTGCCCGGTGCCGACCACGCCGACGGTCTTGCCCACCAGATCGAAGCCGGTCAGCCCGTGCAGGCTGAAGTCGCCTTCGCGGGTGCGGTTGTAGGCTCGGTGCAAGCGGCGGTTGAGGGCCAGGATCAGCGCCACTGCGTGTTCGGCCACGGCGTGTGGGGAGTAGGCCGGGACACGCACGATCGTAAGGCCCAGACGTTTGGCCGCAGGCAGATCGACATGGTTGTAACCGGCCGAACGCAGAGCGATCAGGCGCGTACCGCCCGCGGCAAGACGTTCAAGCACCGGGGCGCTGAGGTCGTCATTGATGAAGGCGCAGACCACCTCGTGCGCGTCTGCCAGCGCTACGGTATCCAGGCTCAGCCGCGCTGATTGAAAGTGCAGCTCGATTCCGGCGGGCAGGTCGGCGCCCAGAAAGCTGTCACGGTCGTAAGTCTGGCTGCTGAAAAGTATCGTGCGCATGCAATCCTCCATTTAATTCATGCTGTATGTAGCAGCTGGCGAAGCCTGCGTCCGGCGGCGCAGCCGTCGTAAATCCGGTAAACGCGGTTTCCCTGAACGAGCGCAGTGCCTGATTTTACGACGGCTTCGCCGCCGGACGCAGCCTTCGGCAGCTGCTACACGGGCCAGCTTAGCGCCGATGGTGATCGGCGCCATTGCGCTGTGTCAGGCATTGATCCGGGCGTGAGCGGCGAGACGATTGATCGCTCGTTCGAGCTCCTCCAATGCGCCGGGTGCTTTCGGGTCCTGTTGCTTGAGCAGTGTTTCACTGCGCTGGCAGGCGGCGCGCAGTTGCGGGACGCCACAGTAACGGGTGGCCCCGTGCAAGCGATGGACGCGCTCGATCAAAGCAGTCTGGTCGTTGCTGTCCCGGGCCATGCGAATGGCCTCGCGGTCGGCTTCTAGCGAGGCCAGCAACATCGCGAGCATGTCCGCCGCCAGATCCGCCTTACCCGCCGCCAGGCGCAAACCTTCTTCGGGGTCGAGTACCTGCAAGTCATGCGCGCTGCCGTGGCTGTCGCTGGAACGTTCCGGCCCGTGGTTGCGCAATGCCAGGCCTGTCCACTTCAGCACCACTTGCGCCAGTTGCCGCTCGCTGATGGGCTTGGTCAGGTAATCGTCCATGCCGCTTTGCAGCAGCGCACGTTTTTCATTGGCCATGGCGTGAGCGGTGAGGGCCACGATCGGCAGCGGTGTGCAATGCCGTTCACTTTCCCACTGACGAATCGCTTCGGTACTTTGGCGTCCGTCCATGCCGGGCATTTGCACGTCCATCAACACCAGGTCGAAGGTTTCGGTCTGCACGGACTTGACCGCCGCGTAACCGCTGTCCACGGCCAATACCTTGGCGCCCATGTCTTCGAGCAGGGTTTGCACCAACAGCAGGTTGGCCGGGTTGTCGTCGACGCACAGCACCTTCGGCGCACGACTCGACACCGGTTCGCCGGGTTCGCTGCGCTGCTGGCGCGGGTTGACCAGATCGGACAAGGCGCGACGCAGTTTGCGGGTGCAGGCCGGTTTGGCCTGCAACTGGCTGTGCGGGTTGGGGACCGAGAGATGAAACAACGTCTGCTCGGTGGTCGGGCACAGCACCAGGACTTTGCAGCCCAGGTGTTCGAGGTCCCAGATGTGCTGGTTCAGTCGCTCCGGTGGCATGTCGTTGCTGGTGATGCCAAGTACCGCCAGGTCGATGGCCTGATCGGTCTGGTGCGCGCCGGTCACGCCATTGGCCAGGTTTTCCAGGGTATTGAACGGCGTTACGCTCAGGCCGCAGTCTTCCAGTTGGTGCTGCAATGCCTGCCGGGCCAGTTCATGGTTTTCCAGCACTGCCACCCGACGCCCGAGCAGGGGCGCGGCAGGCAGATCTTCGGCGTCATCGCGAGTCTTGGGCAGGCTCAGGCTGATCCAGAATTCCGAACCTTCACCCGGTGTGCTGTCGACGCCAATTTCGCCACCCATCTGTTCGATCAGTCGCTTGGAAATTACCAACCCCAGGCCCGTGCCGCCGGGTTGCCGGGACAACGAGTTATCGGCCTGGCTGAAGGCCTGGAACAGTGCGCGCACGTCCTGGTTCGACAGACCGATGCCGGTGTCCTGAATGCTGATGCGCAGTTGCACGCTGTCTTCATGCTCTTCTTCAAGCATGGCGCGGGCCACGATGGTGCCTTCGCGGGTGAACTTGATCGCGTTGCTCACCAGGTTAGTGAGGATCTGTTTGAGTCGCAGCGGATCGCCGACCAGCGACAGCGGCGTGTCGCGATACACCAGGCTCACCAGTTCCAGCTGTTTGGCATGGGCCGCCGGGGCGAGAATGGTCAGGGTGTCCTGGAGCAGGTCGCGCAGGTTGAACGGAATATTGTCGAGCACCAGTTTGCCGGCCTCGATTTTCGAGAAGTCGAGGATTTCGTTGATGATCCCCAACAGGCTGTCGGCGGATTTTTCGATGGTGCCCAGGTAGTCGAGCTGGCGCGGCGTCAGTTCGCTTTTTTGCAGCAAGTGCGTGAAGCCGAGAATGCCGTTGAGCGGCGTGCGGATTTCATGGCTCATGTTGGCCAGGAACTCGGATTTGATCCGGCTCGCTTCCAGGGCTTCCTTGCGCGCCAGGTCCAGCTCGATGTTCTGGATCTCGATGGTTTCCAGATTCTGGCGCACGTCTTCGGTGGCCTGGTCGACGCTGTGCTGCAATTCTTCCTGAGCGTTTTGCAATGTGCCGGCCATGCGGTTGATGCCGGAGGCCAGTTCATCCAGTTCCTGGCTGCCGAGCGGCGGCAGGCGGGTTTCCAGATGCCCGTCCTTGAGTTGCGCCACCGCCAGTTTGATCTGGCTGATCGGCCGGTTGATGGTCCGGCCCATCCGCAGGGCCAGCAGCGCCGCGCCGGCCAGGCCTGCGGCAATCATCAGCAGGCTGGCGAACAGGCTGCGGTAGCCGCGTAACAACATGCCGTTGTGGGATAACTCGATTTCGACCCAGCCCAGCAGGCGATCGGCTTCTTCGGGGATCAAGTCGCCGGCCAGGTTGCGGTGTTTGCCGAACACCGGCAGCAAGTAGCGCGTCGCATCATTGCCGCTGCGGCGCAGCATCTGCGAACCGTTGCCCAGCGGTGCGCTGTTGAGCATGGTCGGGCCGGCATGGGCGAGCGACGTGCGGTCGGGGGCGAGGAACGTCACTGCGCGCACGTCCGCGGTTTCCAGCGCCTGGGTGGCAATGCGCTCCAGCAGTTCACTGTCCTTGTGACTCATGGCCGGAGCCACCAGGGGCGCCAGTTGTTCGGCAATCATTTCGCCGCGCTGCAACAGTTGGGTTTGCAGGTCGGATTGCTGCATCCAGGTGAAATAGCCGCCCAGGACCAATGCCATCAGAGTGGTTGGCAACAGGGTCAGCAACAGCACGCGGCCTTTAATTCCCAGTTTCGTGAGCACGCATCTCTCCTGCATCCAGCGATTGATTGACCTGCGTGTACGTCCGGTACGCGCCACCCGGGCAGTGTAGCGATTTGCAGGCAGGCAATCTTCGTAAAATTGATGTCGTCATTCGTCGGCTGGCGGGCGGCTTTTGCCTCAAAGGCAAACCTTGGGTTGCCCATCGATGGGCAATCTTGAATAATCATCAACTGAGAATTATTTGCAGATACTCATGACTCCCATCTCTATCGGCCACCCCCGAATCCTTTCCATCGAAGACGACCTGGTGCTCGGGGCGTATGTGCATGAGCATTTGGGCCGTTGCGGCTTTCAGGTGACCTGGTGCCAGAACGGCCAGGAAGGTCTGGCCATCGCGCGTCAGCAGGCCTTCGATGTGGTGTTGATGGATATTCTGTTGCCGGGCCTCGACGGGCTCAATGTATTGACGCAGTTACGCCAGAGCCACTCCACGCCTGTGGTGCTGATGTCCGCGCTGGGCGCCGAAGAGGATCGTATCAGCGGTTTTCGCCTGGGTGCCGATGATTACTTGCCGAAACCCTTCAGCATGGCCGAATTGCGTGTGCGCATCGAAGCGATCCTGCGCCGGGTGGCGCTCGACCGTCGACCTCCACCGGTGCCGTCAGCGGTTGACAGCGAGACGGGCGGCCTGCGTTTTGACGATGAGCTGTGCGAAGTTTTTCATGGCAAACACGCCGCCGGCCTCACCCGCAGCGAGTATCGATTGCTGGAAACGCTTAACCGCAGCGGTGATGAAGTACTGAGCAAAGCCTTCCTTTATCAACACGTACTGCAACGCGGCTACGCGGCCCATGACCGCAGTCTCGACATGCACGTCAGCCAGATTCGCCGCAAGCTCAAAGGTATCGGCTACACCGCGCGCGAAGTGCGAACGGTGTGGGGCAAAGGCTACGTATTGAGTGCGGCCGATGAAGTGGTCTGACCTGCCGGGGCGGCACTCACTGTTCTGGAAACTGGCGTGTTTGCTGGTGGCGTTCTGTTTGCTGATGATCTGGCTGAGCTGGTCGTGGGGCCGGTACATGGAGCAGCGCAACCAGTTTCTGTCCGATGAGGCCCGACGCACCCTGGCGGGCTATGCCGTCGAGGCTGAACAGGCGTGGCGCCAGGGACAAAGTGACGGCGTCGATCGTTGGCTGCAGGGGATGCAGGAACGCGAAAAGGGCTGGGTTGGTGTCATTGGCGGTGATTTGCAGACATTGAGCAATCAGCCACTGACGGGCAAGGAAATCGAGCGTCTGACCTTTCTGCGTGGCCTCGATTGGCCTATTCACAAGCAAGGCCGACCTTGGCTGCGCATACCGTTTCCCAGTGATCCAAGCGTCGGCAATCTGGTGATCGAACTGCCCCAGCGGTTCTTGCCCGGGCGTTACAGGACCTTCTGGCGCGTGATTACCAACGGGGTGATTCCAGGGCTGTTTACCTTGCTGCTGTGTGTCGGCCTGTATCGACTGCTGGTGGTGCCGTTGAACAGTCTGCGTGAACAGGCCAACGCCTGGCGCGCCGACCAGTTGAATGTGCGCTTGTCGAGCAGCACCACCAATCGTTCGGATGAACTCGGTGAGCTGGGCAGGGCCTTCGATCACATGTCCGAGCGCCTGCAAAGCACGGTGGCCCTGCAGCAACAATTGTTGCGCGACCTCTCCCACGAACTGCGCACGCCGCTGAGCCGCTTGCGGGTGGCCAGCGAAAGCGAGCAGGAGCTGACAGCGTTGCGTGAGCGCATTGGCCGGGAAGTCGATGGCATGCAGCGTCTGGTGGAAGACACGTTGCAACTGGCCTGGCTCGACACCGAGCGATCACCGCTGCCCGATGAGGCGATCCAGATTCAGGCTCTGTGGGAAATGCTCACGGAAAACGCCTGCTACGAAAGCGGTTGGCCGGTCAGTCAATTGCGCTGCACGGTGGACTCGACCTGCTGGGTTCGCGGCAACCTCAACACCCTGGCGCAGGCACTTGAAAACATCCTGCGCAATGCTATTCGTCATTCGTCCGAGGGCGGCGTTGTAAGTCTCGGTGGGCAGCGCGATGGCGATTTCTGGCATGTGTGGCTGGAAGATCAGGGCGGTGGGGTGGCCGAGGCGGATCTTGAACGGATCTTTTCGCCGTTTACTCGGCTAGACGGTTCGCGACCGGGGGATGGCGGGTTTGGCTTGGGATTGAGCATTGCCAGGAATGCGGTGCAGCGTCAGGGCGGGCAGCTTTGGGCCGAAAACACCGGGGTTGGGTTGCGACTAAATATGCGGTTGGTGGCTGAAATTGATGGTGTGAGTGATGACGCCATCGCGAGCAAGCTCGCTCCTACAGTACAGGTGTGTCGCCCACAAAGGGTGTGATCACCCCGATCCCCATGTAGGAGTGAGCCTGCTCGCGATGAGGCCCTCCCAGCCACCAAGAAGCTGGTTTTTCCGGAGCGTTCCCGTTCTTTTGTACGACCTTTCCTAAAGGGTATTGCCGACACCTACTGCCTGACTTAACGCAATAGACTCGCGTTTTTTCTCGGCCTCAAGGAGTTCGGCATTAATCCATCCAGCGTCCCCGACGACCGCTTCAATGAAGTGCTTGCACTGATTCAAAGTGCCAAACAGCAGGCGATGCAGGCGGTGAACACCCAGCTGATCGAACTGTATTGGCAGGTCGGTGCTTACATCAGTCGCAAGCTCGAAAAAGCCGAATGGGGCGATTCTGTGGTCGGTCAGTTGGCGGAACATCTGGCTCAGACTCAACCTGGGTTGCGCGGATTTACCCGGTCGAATTTGTTCCGCATGCGCCAATTCTATGAGATTTATTGTACGGAGGAGAAAGTCGCACCACTGGTGCGACAATTGTCCTGGTCGCACAACCTGATCATTTTCGGCCAGAGCAAACGCTCGGAAGAGCGGGAGTTTTACGTCCGTCTGTCGGTTCAAGAAAAATAGTCGAAGCGCGAACTGGAGCGTCAGTTCAAAGCAGCACTGTTCGAGCGAAGCGTGACCCAACCAGCAAAAACCTCAGCGATGCTGAGACAAACCCACCCGGCAGCACTTGAGATATTCCGTGATGGCTACATGCTCGAGTTTCTCGACCTGCCCGGTGGCCATGCCGAGACCGATCTGCAAAAAGGGTTACTGGCGCGCCTAAAAGAATTCCTGAGCGAGCTCGGTCGCGACTTCTGCTTTGTCGGTTCCGAGTATCCGCTGCAAGTGGGTGGGTGTGATTTGCATTGGATCTGCTGTTCTTCCACCGTGGCCTTAATTGTCTTGTAGCCATTGAGCTGAAGGTCGGTCGTTTTAAGCCGGAGTACCTGGGCAAGCTGGACTTCTATCTGGAAGCGCTGGACCGCAATGTACGCAAGCCCCACGAAAATCCGGCCATTGGTGTGTTGCTGTGTGCCAGCAAGGATGACGAAGTGGTGGAGTACGCCCTGAACCGCAGCCTCTCAGCAGTATTGATCGCCGAATATCAAGTCCAGCTTCCAGACAAGCAATTGTTGCAGGCCAAGTTGCATGAGTTCTATGCGTTGAATGTCGCGCATGAAGAGCAATGCTGAGGCAGCCGCTTATTCCCATAAGCCATAAGCACCGCACTTTGCGTGATATGGCCTGCGAACGTTTGCCGGTATGATAGGCGCCCCCGCAGTCTGGATTGCGAATACGCCATGACCTTGCAGTACCCAACCATCGCCGATTGCGTCGGCAACACTCCGCTGGTCCGTTTGCAGCGCCTGCCCGGCGTCACCAGCAATACCCTTTTGCTCAAGCTCGAAGGGAATAACCCGGCGGGTTCGGTCAAGGACCGTCCGGCGCTGTCGATGATCACCCGCGCCGAGTTGCGCGGGCAGATCCACGCCGGCGATACGTTGATCGAAGCGACTTCGGGTAACACCGGGATTGCGTTGGCCATGGCCGCCGCGATCAAGGGTTACAAGATGATCCTGATCATGCCGGATAACTCCAGCGCCGAACGTAAAGCCGCGATGACGGCTTATGGCGCCGAACTGATCCTGGTCACCCAGGAAGAAGGTATGGAAGGCGCCCGCGATCTCGCTCAGCGGATGGAAGCCGAAGGCCGTGGCAAGGTGCTGGACCAGTTCGCCAACGGTGACAATCCGCAAGCGCACTACACCACCACCGGCCCGGAAATCTGGCGTCAGACCGAGGGCACCATCACCCATTTCGTCAGTTCGATGGGCACCACCGGCACCATCATGGGTGTCTCGCGCTACTTGAAAGAGCAGAGCGAGAGCGTGCAAATCATCGGCCTGCAACCGATGGAAGGCTCGGCGATCCCGGGTATCCGCCGCTGGCCGCAAGAATACCTGCCGAAGATTTATCAGGCTGATCGCGTAGACCGCATCGTCGACATGGCGCAAAGCGAAGCCGAAGACGTGACCCGTCGTCTGGCCCGCGAAGAAGGCATTTTCTGTGGCGTGTCCTCGGGCGGTGCAGTGGCAGCGATGTTGCGACTGTCCAAAGAAGTTGAAAACGCGGTGATCGTCGCGATCATCTGCGACCGTGGCGACCGTTACTTGTCGACCGGCATTTTCGACGCGCCCAACTGATGGCCAAGCACGAGAGAGGCCTGCGCTTCCAACCCACGGGCGGCAGCAAGGCCCCACAAATCCCGACCGGCAAAAAGCAGCGCTTGACCATCGAACGCCTGGCCAATGACGGTCGCGGTATCGCATTTTTCGAAGGTCGCACCTGGTTCGTCATCGGCGCATTGGCCGGTGAAGACGTCGAGGCGCGGGTGTTGGGTGCCCACGGCAAAGTGGTCGAGGCGCGCACCGAACGCGTGTTCCAGGCCAGTGAACTGCGACGTCCGGCGCCGTGCCCGCATGCCGGTCGTTGCGGCGGTTGCAGCGTGCAACATCTGCCACACAACGAACAATTGGCCCTGAAACAGCGCATGCTCGCCGAGCAGCTGTCGAAGGTCGCCGGTGTCGAACCGCAAGAATGGGCGGCGCCGTTGAGTGGCCCGGAATTCGGTTACCGCCGTCGCGCCCGGGTTGCAGTGCGCTGGGACATGAAGGCGAAAAAGCTCGAGGTGGGTTTCCGCGCGGCGGGCAGTCAGGACATCGTCGCGATTAACGAATGTTCAGTGCTGGTTCAGCCATTACAGCCGATCATGACCCGCTTACCGGAAATGCTGCGTCGCTTGAGCAAGCCTCAGGCGCTGGGGCATGTGGAATTGTTCAGCGGCTCGTCGCTGGCGGTCTTGCTGCGGCACATGGCGCCGTTGTCTGACGCTGACCTGACGATCCTCAAGGATTTCTGCGCGTTCCACGAAGCGCAGTTGTGGCTGCACGGTGACGGCGAGCCGCAACCGGTCGATGCCGATCAGTCGCTGGGTTATCGTCTGGCGTCGTGGGATCTGGATCTGGCGTACCGGCCGGGAGATTTCATCCAGGTCAACGCCGGCGTCAACGAAGCGATGATCGCCCAGGCGCTGGAATGGCTGAAGCCGCAACCGGATGAACGCGTTCTCGACCTGTTCTGCGGGTTGGGCAATTTTGCATTGCCGCTGGCCAAAGCCGTTCGCGAAGTGGTGGCGGTCGAAGGTGTGCAGACGATGGTCGAGCGTGCTGCCGCGAACGCCGCTAGCAATAATCTGAATAACGCGAAGTTTTTTCAGGCCGATTTATCCCAGCCTTTGGCTGATGCCGAATGGGCCCGCGAAGGCTTTTGTGCGGTACTCTTGGACCCACCGCGTGACGGTGCTTTCGAGGTGGTGCGCAAGCTCAAGACCTTGGGCGCCGAGCGATTGGTGTATGTGTCGTGCAACCCGGCAACGCTGGCGCGCGACACGGTTGAGTTGATCAAGCAGGGCTACCGGTTAAAACGTGCCGGGATTCTCGATATGTTTCCTCAAACGGCACATGTCGAGGCCATGGCGTTATTTGAAGCGAGCTAGGATGGCTCGTCTGGTCCGACTGGCCCGCCCGAGCAGCGCTCGCATGAGCCCCGTGAGCGCAATCGGGCAACGAAGGTCAGCGATTTGACGCATTGAATCTGCGTCGTAGGGAAGGTAAGCAAGATGGTACAGGTGAGAGCACACCAGCCGATCAACACAGACGGCAGTATCAATCTCGAGGCTTGGCTCGATCATGCGGTCAGTGTCGATCCGGCACTGGATCGCGAAGCCTTGAAGGAGGCGTGCGAGTTCGCTCGCATGTCGGAACAACAGGCCAATGCGGCGAAGAATCTCTGGTCCGAAGGGACCTCGAGTTTCCGCACGGGCCTTGAGATCGCCGAGATTCTCGCCGACCTCAAACTCGATCAGGATTCACTGGTCGCCGCGATCTTGTACCGTGGCGTGCGCGAAGGCCAGATCGAGTTGCCTGCCATCAGCCAGCGCTTCGGCCCGGTGGTGGCCAAGCTGATCGATGGCGTGCAGCGCATGGCGGCGATCAGCGACAGCCTGAGCCCACGCAAATCCCTGGTGCTGGGCACTCAGGGCCAGGTCGAAAACCTGCGCAAAATGCTGGTTGCCATGGTCGATGACGTACGCGTCGCACTGATCAAGCTGGCTGAACGCACCTGCGCGATTCGTGCGGTGAAAACCGCCGACGACGAAAAGCGCAATCGCGTCGCCCGCGAAGTCTTCGACATCTATGCGCCACTCGCGCACCGTCTCGGTATCGGTCACATCAAGTGGGAACTGGAGGATTTGTCCTTCCGTTACCTTGAGCCTGACCAGTACAAGCAGATCGCCAAGCTGTTGCATGAGCGACGTCTGGATCGCGAACGCTTCATCAGCGACGTGATGACCCAACTCAAAAACGAATTGCAGGCCACCGGCGTCGATGCCGACATCAGCGGCCGGGCCAAACACATCTATTCGATCTGGCGCAAAATGCAGCGCAAGGGTCTGGAGTTCAGCCAGATCTACGACGTGCGCGCCGTTCGCGTGCTGGTGCCGGAAATGCGCGATTGCTACACCGCGCTCGGCATCGTCCACACCTTGTGGCGGCACATCCCGAAAGAATTCGACGACTACATCGCCAACCCGAAAGAGAACGGCTATCGCTCGCTGCACACGGCGGTGATCGGGCCTGAGGGCAAGGTGCTGGAAGTGCAGATCCGCACCCACGCCATGCACGAGGAAGCCGAGCTGGGCGTGTGCGCGCACTGGCGCTACAAGGGCACCGACGTCAAATCCGGTTCGAACCACTACGAAGAGAAAATCTCCTGGCTGCGTCAGGTCCTCGAGTGGCATGAAGAGCTGGGCGATATCGGTGGCCTGGCAGAACAGCTGCGGGTCGATATCGAGCCGGACCGGGTCTACATCTTCACCCCCGACGGTCACGCCATCGACTTGCCCAAAGGCGCGACACCGCTGGACTTCGCGTACCGGGTGCACACCGAGATCGGCCACAACTGCCGTGGCGCGAAGATCAACGGGCGCATCGTGCCGCTCAACTACAGCCTGCAAACCGGTGAACAGGTCGAGATCATCACCAGCAAGCACGGCACGCCGAGCCGCGACTGGCTGAACCCGAACCTGGGCTACATCACCACCTCGCGGGCACGGGCGAAGATTGTCCACTGGTTCAAATTACAGGCCCGCGATCAGAACGTTGCGGCCGGTAAAACCCTGCTTGAGCGCGAACTCAATCGCCTCGGCCTGCCAGCCGTAGATTTCGACAAGCTGGCCGACAAGGCCAACATGAAGACGGCCGAGGACATGTTCGCGGCGTTGGGCGCCGGTGATTTGCGCCTGGCGCAACTGGTGAACCTGGCGCAGCAACTGGTCGAGCCGGAACGCGGCAACGAGCAGTTGGAGCTGATCCCCCGCAAGGCCACCGGCTACAAGCCAGGCAAGCGCGGCGACATCCAGATCCAGGGTGTCGGCAACCTGATGACGCAAATGGCCGGCTGCTGCCAGCCATTGCCGGGCGATGCCATCGTCGGTTACATCACCCAGGGTCGTGGCGTGAGCATTCACCGTCAAGACTGTGCCTCGGTGCTGCAACTGGGCGGGCGCGAGCCAGAGCGGATCATCCAGGTCAGTTGGGGGCCGGTGCCGGTGCTCACTTACCCGGTGGACATCATCATCCGCGCCTACGACCGCTCCGGGTTGCTGCGTGACGTGTCGCAGGTGCTGCTCAACGAGCGGATCAACGTGCTGGCGGTCAACACCCGCTCGAACAAAGAGGACAACACCGCGTTGATGTCCCTGACCATCGAGATTCCGGGACTGGATGCGCTGGGGCGGTTACTGGGGCGGATTTCCCAGTTGCCGAACATCATCGAAACCCGCCGTAACCGGACGCCGTGAAACCGATCCCTGTAGGAGCCGAGCTTGCTCGCGATGGCGATTTACCTGATGTACCGCTATCGCGAGCAAGCTCGGCTCCTACGGGTTTTGCGATTCAGATGCAGAGAATGATTGATGTATTCACTTGAAGACTTGCTGCACTTGATGAACCGGCTGCGCGACCCGCAGTTCGGTTGCCCGTGGGACATCAAGCAGACCTACGAAACGATCGTCCCGCACACCCTTGAGGAAGCCTACGAAGTCGCTGACGCCATTGAGCGCGGTGACTTCGATCACTTGCAGGGTGAGCTGGGGGATTTGCTGTTCCAGGTGGTTTATTACAGCCAACTGGCGCGCGAAGAAGGGCGCTTTGAATTCGCCGGCGTGGTCGACAGCATTACCCGCAAGCTGATCCGTCGTCACCCTCATGTGTTTCCTACCGGTGATCTGTATGCGCCGGTGGACATACCGCGACTGAGTGAAGAGCAGGTCAAGCAGCGCTGGGAAGAGATCAAGGCCGAAGAGCGCGCCGAGAAGTCAGCGGCACCGTTGCAATTGTCGTTGCTCGACGATGTACCGGCCGCGCTGCCGGCATTGTCGCGCTCGGCGAAACTGCAGAAGCGCGCCGGGCAGGTCGGTTTCGACTGGCCAGACGCGTTGCCGGTGCTGGACAAGGTCCGCGAAGAGCTCGATGAAGTGCTCGAAGCGATGGCCGACAATGACTCGGCAGCGATTGCCGATGAGGTTGGTGACCTGTTGTTTTCGGTGGTCAATCTGGCGCGTCATCTCAAGGTCGATCCGGAAACCGCACTGCGTGGCGCCAACGGCAAATTCGAAAGACGCTTCCGTTTTATCGAACAGGCATTGCGCGACACCCACCGTCCCATAGAAGATTGCACCCTCGAAGAGTTGGACGCCCTGTGGGGCGAAGCCAAACGTCAGGAAAAGAATTTGACCAGCTGCGGTTGAGCAGTTGCCTAAGTGAGAAACAAGCACCATGAGCATTTCCCTTCGCGACCAGTTACTCAAAGCAGGGCTGGTCAACCAGAAGCAGGCCAAGCAGGTCAGCAAAGACAAGCAGAAACAGCAGCGCCTGGCCCACAAGGGCCAGATTGAACTCGATGATTCCCAGCAGCGTGCAGCGCAGGAAGCCATGGCCGAGAAGGTCAAGCGCGACCAGGAGCTGAACCGCCAGCAACAGGAAAAGGTCGAGGCCAAGGCTCGCGCCGCTCAGGTCAAGCAATTGATCGAAGTCTCGCGTCTGCCAAAGCTGACCACCGAGGACTACTACAACTTCGTCGACGACAAGAAGGTCAAGCGCATCTGCGTCAATACGCTGATGCGCAACAAGCTCAGCAACGGATCGCTGGCCATCGTGCACCATGCTGGCGGTTACGAAGTGATCCCGCGTGAAGCGGCACTGAAGATTCAGGAGCGCGATCCACAGCGTATCGTGCAGATGAACGTGAAGACTGAAGAAGTGGCGGCCGAGGACGATCCGTACGCGGCCTATCAGATCCCGGATGATCTGATGTGGTAAGCCGTTAAGGGCTTCATCAACGACAAACCCCGCTCATGGCGGGGTTTGTCGTTTTCAATGCTGTAGTTGCTCAGGCGCAGCGGTCAGGCGGATAGCAGCGCTCTTTGCTGTTCCAGTGTTTCGAGTTCCGCTTTGTAGTTATGCGCGTCAGTCTCGGAGTGAAACATCCCCACCAGCATGTCTTGTTGGTGGACATCCCAAATGCGGATACCGGCGGCTACACCCTCATGGGATTTATGTGAATCGTCGCGTTCAGTTACTTTTACAGTCATCTGCTAGCTCCAATCTCAATTACCTGCACCAAGGCATGTGCAGGCCTCTGTTATATGAGTTGTTAGCTTGCTAAGTAAACTGACGGATCTGGAAACAGACTTTTGCAGATTTGAATAAAATCCTGCAGCCCTTTAAGTGCGCGACATTCGGTCGCAGGCCCGTTGGTTTCATGACAAAAGCTTCATGTTCGACGGGCTCTTTGTAGCAGCTGGCGAAGCCTGCGTTCGGCTGCGCAGCAGTCGTGAATCAGGCAATGCGGTGTGCCAGGAAGACTGGATGCTCAGGTTTACGACTGCTGCGTAGCCGAACGCAGGCTTCGCCAGCTGCTACAGGGGATATTTCAGGCACAAAAAAAACGCCCCGAACCAGTCGGGGCGTTTTTCAATACAGCGAAACGGCGGGTATTACTTACCAGCCCAGCGCTTGAGTACCAGCGTGGCGTTGGTGCCACCGAAACCGAAGCTGTTGCTCATCACGGTGTCGATGGTGGCGTTTTCGCGAGTCTTGGTCAGGATTGGCATGTCTGCCACTTCTGGGTCCAGCTCGTCGATGTTGGCGGAGCCTGCCATGAAGTTGCCTTCCATCATCAGCATGCAGTAGATCGCTTCGTGAACGCCGGCGGCGCCCAGGGAGTGACCCGACAGGCTTTTGGTGGAGCTGATGGCCGGAGCCTTGTCGCCGAACAGTTCGCGCACACCTTTCATTTCCATGACGTCGCCGACCGGAGTCGAAGTGCCGTGGGTGTTCAGGTAGTCGATCGGTGCGTCAACGGTGGACATGGCCATCTGCATGCAGCGGATGGCGCCTTCGCCGCTTGGGGCGACCATGTCGTAGCCGTCGGAGGTCGCGCCGTAGCCAACGATTTCCGCGTAGATCTTCGCGCCGCGCGCCAGAGCGTGTTCCAGCTCTTCGACCACGACCATGCCGCCACCGCCAGCAATGACGAAACCGTCACGCTTGGCGTCGTAGGCACGGGAAGCTTTTTCCGGGGTTTCGTTGTACTGGCTGGACAGTGCGCCCATGGCGTCGAACAGGAACGACTGGCTCCAGTGTTCTTCTTCACCGCCGCCAGCGAATACGATGTCCTGCTTGCCCATCTGGATCTGTTCCATGGCGGTACCGATGCAGTGAGCACTGGTGGCGCAGGCAGAAGCGATGGAGTAGTTCAGGCCCTTGATCTTGAACGGGGTGGCCAGGCAAGCGGAAACGGTGCTGCTCATGGTCCGCGTTACGCGGTATGGGCCAACGCGCTTCACGCCTTTCTCGCGCAGGATGTCCAGCGCTTCCATCTGGTTCAGCGTGGAGGCACCACCGGAACCGGCGATCAGGCCGGTACGCGGGTTGGAAACTTGTTCGTCGCTCAGACCGGAGTCAGCGATGGCGTCTTTCATGGCCAGGTAGGCGTAAGCCGCCGCGTGGCCGACGAAGCGATAGATCTTGCGATCGATCAGCTCTTCGAGGGGAAGGTCAATGGAGCCGGAAACCTGGCTACGCAGACCCATTTCGGCATATTCCGGGTTGAACCGGATGCCAGGGCGGCTTGCACGCAGGTTAGCGGAGACGGTCTCTTTGTCATTGCCCAGGCACGAAACGATGCCCAGACCAGTGATAACGACGCGGCGCATGCGAATAACCCTTAGAAGTTGTCAGTGGAGGTAAACACGCCGACCCGAAGGCCTTCGGCGGTATAGATTTCGCGACCGTCGACAGTGACCGAACCGTCGGCGATGGCCAGGTTCAGCTTGCCCTTCAGGACGCGCTTGATATGAATGTTATAGGTGACTTTCTTGGCGGTCGGCAGGACCTGGCCAAAGAATTTCACTTCGCCCGAACCCAGCGCACGGCCACGGCCCGGCAGACCTTGCCAGCCAAGGAAGAAGCCGACCAGTTGCCACATGGCGTCGAGGCCCAGGCAGCCCGGCATCACCGGATCGCCTTCGAAGTGGCAGGCGAAGAACCACAGGTCCGGATTGATATCCAGCTCGGCGACCAATTCACCTTTGCCGTACTTGCCACCTTCTTCGCTGATCAGGGTGATGCGATCAACCATCAGCATGTTCGGGGCGGGCAGTTGCGCGTTACCTGGGCCGAACAGCTCACCGCGACTGCAGCGCAGCAGGTCTTCCCGGGTAAAGGCGTTTTGTTTGGTCATGCGAGCTCCTCAATAGTCCCATGCGGCAGGTGGGGCAAATCTTCCCGGCCGATCGAAGCGTTCATGCCTCGAACCGGCAGCCTACTCATAGACTATTGCGTTGTGGTGAAAGTCACAGCACCAAGGACATGAATGTACACTTGTGCACTGAAATTATTATTCAAGCCCCTTTTCGGGCCTGTTCGGGTGACTAAGACTGCCGCACTTTCGCCTTTCACGCCAGTCGCAGATGGTCGAAAGGCCTGTACTACTGCACCCAGCGCTGCAGAATTTGCTGCAAATCAGTCCGTTTGAAGGGCTTGGCCAGATAATCGTTCATGCCAGCCGACAAGCAGGCTTCGCGGTCGCCCTGCAACGCATTGGCCGTCAATGCGATGATCGGCAAGTCGGTGCAGCCGGGCAATTGGCGGATCTGACGGGTTGCTTCGTAGCCATCGATGATTGGCAGGCGGCAGTCCATCAGAATCGCTTCAAATACCAGGCTCTCGGCACTGCGCACCGCTTGCGCGCCATCGGTTGCGACGCTGACAGTAAAGCCCAGGCTGCGCAACATTGCTTCGATGACGGTCTGATTGACCGGGTTGTCTTCGACCAGCAGCACATTGCGCCCTTCGCCATCATCGTTGCCGGTCTGTGCCCGGGGTGTCAGTACGGGCAGCGGCTGCTTGTACAGTGCCAGCGGGATTTCCAGCGTAAACACCGAGCCCAGGCCTTCTTCGCTCTGAGCCCGCAAGGTGCCGCCCATGCGTTCAGCCAAAGTACGGGCAATCGGCAAGCCCAGGCCGGTACCACCATAGCGTCTTGAAATAGAGCTGTCGGCTTGCTGGAATGCATTGAACATCAGCTCCAGGCTTTCAGCGGAAATACCGATGCCACTGTCGCGCACGGTGCAGGTGAACCACAGCAGTTCGTGATCCAGCGATTGCCACTGCGGTTCGATGCTCACGCGGCCGTGCTCAGTGAACTTCAAGGCATTACCGACCAGATTGACCAGAATCTGCCGGATCCGCGTCGGATCACCCTGCACTTGAAGGGCGCGCATGTCCTCGGGGATTTGCAACTGCAGGTCGAGGCCGCGCTGCAACGCGCTGTGCTGGAACGATTGGGCGCAAGTGCTGATCAAGTCCGCGAGGTTGAACGGGATGTGCTCCAGTTCCAGTTCCGAGCGCTCGATGCGCGAGAAGTCGAGAATATCGTTGATGACCTTGAGCAGGTGTTCGGTGGACTCCGACGCCAAAGCCGCGTATTCGATCTGCTCCTCGGTCATGTCGGTGGTTTCCAGCAATTGCAGCATACCGAGCACGCCATTCATCGGCGTGCGCAGTTCATGGCTCATCATTGCCAGGAAGTCAGACTTGGCATTGTTGGCCTTTTCCGCTTCCTCACGCGTCTGGATCAACTGTGCCATTGCCTGATGCTGTTCGCGGCTGGCTTGTTCGAGGCCGGCGGCGAGGTTGTTGATGTGTTGCGACAGCGCGCCCAACTCGGTGTCGTCGACAATCGGCAGGGGTGTTTTGTAATCGCCTTCCTGAATCGCTTTCACCGCGTCGCCAATATCGCGGATCGGTTGGGAGAGGCTGCCCGCCAGGCGCCGGGCAACGAGAAAGGTAAACAGCAGGGCGAACAGCGCGAGGATCGCAGCCTTCAACAAGATTTCCTGCTGGCGCTGGTTGAAGGCGTCATTCGACAAACCGACGATCACCCGGCCCAGGTAGTCCTCGGAGGGGGTTGTGCTCGCCGCTTTGGACCCCTGGAAAAAATCATTGTTGAGCGCAATCCGCTGTAGCCGCACCGGTGCCTGAAACACTTCGACTTGCTGCGAGCGTCTGTAGGTTTCCGACGGCTGCTCGACATACACCAATATCCGGTTGGCGTTGTCCTGGACCTCCAGAAATCGGACGTTCGGCGTGGCGAGCGTGGCCTTGAGCAAACTTTCGAGCACCTCGTTGTTCCCCGAGATCACTCCGTACTCGGTGGCGGGTGCGAGCTGGTTGGCGATCAATTGCCCGGTGTGGTTGAGCTCCTGGCGCAAGTCCTGGATCCGCACAAAGGTAAAGAAGCTGATCAGCAGCAACGTCAGCAACAGGGCAGGGCCGAGACTGATCATCTGGGTGCGCGTACTGATGTCCCAAGAGCGCCGGAGGGTCATGGACGGCTTTCTCCTTCAGCCAACTGGGTGGCGACAGATGTTTCATTCACCTGTTCAATTCCTAATGAACGAGCCACTTGCGGATTGCTTAACACTTTGAAGTGCTGCGGATAGAGAGCACGCGGCCAGCTCGGGGGTGGCAGGTCGAGCACTTCGTCCAGCACTTGCAGCCAGTCGCTCTGATCGCTGTAAGTGCTGGCCAGGCTGCCCGCCTTGACGAACGCGGCGTTGGGGCCGACTAATGCCAATTGCCGGGAATAGCTGCTCAGCAGCAGATTTTTTGCAGTTTTCGGGTTGTAAAGGTCGGGATCGTCAAGACCCAGCAATACGTCGCAATTTTTCAGCAGGGCCTGCAAAGGACGGCTGTCGTTGATGTTATCCCAACGCTCGGTGACCACTTCCAGGCCCAGCCCAAGGGCGGCCTCCCGTAATTCATTGAGCAGGAATTCGCTGTGACTGTCGTACAGCACACCGATGCGCCTGGCCTGGGGCAGGATGAGCCGGGTCAGGCGCAATTGCCGATCCAGCGGCGGATCGCTCCAGAGCAGGCTGAGGTGCGGTGGGACGTTATTCTCGAAACGTTGCCGGGCTTGCAGGCGGCTGATACGCAGCACCAGCGTCGCCGGGCCCTGGGCCTCTTGCTGGCGCCAGTCGAGGCTCGGCAGATCGAGCAGAATCAAGCGAGTGCCAGCGGGTAATTTGCCGGGCATTGGGAGGCTCGCCAGTGGCTGGAAACGTACACTGTCGGCCGGGCGCATTTCACTCAGCGCATGGACGAAGGATTGCACTCCGGGGCTGTCTTCGGCACCGGTCAATAGAATGTCGGCGGCTTGTGCCGGCACGGCGCCCAACAGGCAACCAACCGCCAGGCACAACCCGACCAGCAGGCGGCCCAGTGGCGGCGATTTCCATGCCAAGCGCTGCAGCATTTAAAACGTCAGCTCCGCACTGAAGTAAAGCACTCGACGCTCGTCGTAATTGTTGTCGATGAACGTGGTGGGCTGGTTATCCAGACGTTGTTGAAGGACACCGGCCAGTTCCAGGTTGGCCTTGCCCAGGCCGATGCGTTTGGCGATGCGCGTGTCGACGCGCTCGAAGCGGTAACCGTTGAGCGCATCGTCGCCATAGTAGAAGAGCGCGCTGTTCCAGCCATAGCCCCAATCGCGCAGCCAACCGGCGGAACCACTGTTGCGCGCAGTCTGCTGCTCATCCAGCGGGTTACTCGCGTCGGCGTCGACATAGGCATAAGTCAGGCGTAGGCGGTCAGCGTTATCAAGACGCCAGTCCAGTTGCGTTTCAGCCCCGGAAAACCGCGCGTTGTTCGAGTTGCTGGCGATGTACTGGTTGTTGCGCAGCGGCTCGCTGATCATGTCGCTGATTTCGTCGTAGAACAGCTTCACATCGACGCTCAGCCCCAGTTTGGCGAAGTAGCCGTTGTAACCCAGCTCTCGCGAGCGCATGTGTTCCTTGTCGAGGTCACCCGGACCTCGGGTCTTGACGAAATAACGGGCGCTGGTCTGACCGTAGGCCGTGGGCCGCAGATTGGTCACCTGGTAACTCCAGTTGACGTTGTTTTCGAACATGTTCGGTGAGCGGATCGCTTCAGAGTATACGGCGCGCAAACCGTGACGCGGAGTGATCAGGTAATTGACCGCCACCCTCGGGGTCAGAGAACTGCCGGTCAACTGCGTGTCCTCGAACATCGCCCCGCCCTGCAACAACCAATGCTCTGTGGCACGCCATTCGAGTTGGCCAAACGTGCGCCAAGTCGTGTCGTCGAGCGTGCCATTGAAATAGGTCTCGGAATCTGCCCGGTCATAACGATAGTTCATGCCGCTGACCAGTCGCAGGCTGTCGGACAGGCTGAGGGTGTCTTGCACTTCGAGGTCGTAGCGCGATTCACGGGCGCTCTGATCGATGTCACCACAGAGTGTTTGCCGCGCGCCGTTTTTCCATTGCGCCAGCACCTGATTGGCCAGCGCTTGTTCCGCTGGCGTGCCGCGAGGTGCGCCGGAACCGGTGAAGCGATCCATGTTGCGCGCCAGGCGTTCGGTGTAGTTTGGATTGAGCTGCCAGAGTCGGGTCAGTTCCGGGCTGAATGACACCTCGGCATCACAGGCGCGCCAGGTTTGCTGGCGATCCCAATGCTGGGCCGAACCCTGGATATAAAGGCTGTGCTCGGGATTCAAGTCCAGGTTCCAGCGCAAGGAGCCGGCGTAGTCTTTGGCGGTGACGTCAGAATTGTCCCCGGCGGCAGTAATCCCGGGGAACACCGGGCGGTAGGTATAGGGCCGCTGGTTGGTGCCTTCCTTCGCATTCAATTGCCAGTCGATGCTCTGGCTTTGCGTGAGCGTCTGGCTGACCGCGAGGTTAAAGCGGTTCAGGCGACGGCTGTCACGATAATCGGCCTCGTTGCGGTCCGAATCGAAACCGTCGTCTTGCTGGCCTGACAGGGACAGACGCAGGTCGCCACCGTCCCAACCGGTACCCTGGCTGGCGTAATAGTCGTTGATGCCGCGCTGGCCACGGGTCACTTTCACTCGCGTGCCATGGCTGTCGGCCGGGTTGCGCGTGATGATGTTGACCACCGCCATCAGCGCATTGGCGCCATAGCTGACGGTGTTCGGGCCGCGAAACACTTCGATGCGCTCGATGTCTTCCATGGCGACCGGGATATCACTCCAGTCCACCGTGGCGAGGCCCGCGCGGTACACCGAGCGACCGTCGATCAGCACTTGCATGCGCCGGGCCCCGGTGACGTTGGTGCCGTGGTAGTTCACGGCGGCCTGGTTGCCGCTGAGGTTGCCGACCATCATGCCGGGCACCAGCCGCAGTAACTCGCTGATGTCGCGCGCGCCGCTGTCGTTGATCAGTTCGCTGTCGATCACCGTCATGCTGCCCGGAACCGCCGCCGGCGACTGCTTCAGGCGGGTGGCCGTCAGCACTTGCGGGAGCGGTTCATTGTCGAGAAACAAGTCGTCGGCCAGCAAGGACGGGCTGAAAATCAGCGCCAGGACCAGCGGCGAGCGGGGTGAAGGAGAAGCAAACGTCACGTCATACCCTTGATCGCGATAGGTTGGCGCGCATGTTAACCGAGCTTGTCTACTTTTCCATTGGCGATACCGGCATTTTCCTAGGATTTATCGGCCTTCTTCCTACATTTGTGGGTAATTGACGCAGGGGCTGGCCGCCACTGGGACGCTCCGTATAATGCCGACATCGCCACTGGTATGGATTAACGGATTGCATATGACTGAACAGCGCCCAATTGCGGTCCTGGGAGGCGGAAGTTTTGGTACCGCCGTGGCTAATCTATTGGCCGAGAACGGGCATCAGGTCCGACAGTGGATGCGTGACCCCGAACAGGCCGAGGCCATTCGGGTCAATCGTGAAAACCCGCGTTACCTCAAAGGCATCAAGATTCTCCCGGCGGTAGAACCGGTGACTGACCTGCAAGCCACGCTGGATGCCTGCGACCTGTGTTTCGTCGCGCTGCCCTCCAGCGCCCTGCGTTCGGTCCTGGTTCCGCACGCCGAGCGGTTGAGTGGCAAGTTGCTGGTCAGCCTGACCAAAGGCATCGAAGCCCACACGTTCAAGCTGATGAGCGAGATCCTTGAGGAAATCGCTCCGCAAGCGCGCATCGGCGTGCTGTCGGGGCCGAACCTGGCCCGTGAAATCGCTGAACACGCATTGACCGCCACTGTGGTCGCCAGCGAAGACGAAGAACTGTGCCAGCGGGTCCAGGCTGCGCTGCACGGCCGGACGTTTCGCGTGTATGCCAGCGCCGACCGTTTTGGCGTCGAGTTGGGCGGAGCGCTGAAAAACGTTTACGCGATCATTGCCGGCATGGCGGTGGCGCTGGGCATGGGCGAAAACACCAAGAGCATGCTGATCACCCGGGCGCTGGCGGAAATGACGCGTTTTGCGGTGAATCAGGGGGCCAACCCGATGACCTTCCTCGGTCTTGCCGGCGTGGGCGATTTGATCGTTACCTGCTCGTCACCGAAAAGCCGCAACTACCAGGTCGGGTTCGCCCTCGGCCAAGGCCTGAGCCTGGAAGACGCGGTCACGCGTCTGGGCGAAGTGGCCGAAGGCGTGAACACGCTCAAAGTGCTCAAGGCCAAGGCTCAAGAGGTCGGCGTCTATATGCCGTTGGTCGCCGGGTTGCACGCAATTCTGTTCGAGGGGCGCACGCTTGAGCAGGTGATAGGGCTGTTGATGCGCGGCGAACCGAAAACCGACGTCGATTTTATTTCCACCAGCGGTTTCAACTAAGCACGCTTTAAAACAAAGCAGGGGACAGCGACATGAACGATCCGAAAACCGAGTCCAAGTACGAATCCATCCTGCTGCGGGTGCTGTGGATGATCGTCTTCCTGCTGGTCTGGCAAGTGGCGCAGTTCATCCTTGGCGCGGTGGTGCTGGTTCAACTGATCTATCGTTTGTTTTATGGCGCCCCGAGCGCCAGCCTGATGAACTTCGGCGACAGCCTGAGCCAGTTCCTGGCCCAGATCGGTCGGTTCGGCACCTTCCACAGCGACCAGAAGCCCTGGCCGTTTGCCGATTGGCCGGCGCCGCGTACACCGGAAGGTGAAGCGCCGCACGTCGTGGCACCCGCACCGCATCCGGTCAGAGATGAGGAACCCAAGCTATGAAACTCTGGGTATTGCGTCATGGTGAAGCTGAACCATATGGCTCCCGTCCTGATTCGGAACGGGAGCTGACCGACCACGGTCGCGAGGAAGTGTTGCGCACTGCTGCGCTGCTGATCGGGCAACCGCTGACGGCGATCTATGCGAGCCCCTACCTGCGAGCGCAGCAGACCGCGCAAGTGGTGCGTGAAGCGTTGGGTTTCGAGCCGGAGATTCGTACGGTCAAGTGGCTGACCCCGGAAACCGATCCGGACAAGGTGGCCGAGCAACTCGTGTCGGTGAGCAATGTGCTGCTGGTCAGTCATAACCCGTTGGTCGGTCACTTGTTGAGCTACCTGCAACATGGCGCCGGGCATCCGCCGGAGAAAGTCAGCACCGCCGGGCTGGCCGAGCTCGACGCCGATGAGCTGCTGATTGGTTCGATGAAGCTCAACGGCATCAAACACCCATAAAATTTGCCGACGGGAAAATTTTGTACGAAATAGTCAACCAAGCACTTGCTTGGTTGGCTACGCTTGCTCCAGAACAAAAATTCAGGAGCGAGTCGCATGTCTGCTGCTTTTCGATTGCCGCTGGATGTTTTCTACGAGCGTGAGGCCCGCCATCCACGCCAGCGTTTCCTGGTCCAGCCCACGGGTGGCGGGCAGGTCGAGACCCTGACCTGGGCCGACGTCGGCCACCAGGCTCGCTGCGCCGCGCATTGGCTGAGGGCTCGCGAACTGCCACAAGGCAGCCACATTGCCCTGATCTCGAAAAAACTGTGCCCACTGGATCATCGCCGACCTGGCGATCTGGATGGCCGGGCACGTCTCAGTCCCGTTGTACCCCAACCTGACTGCCGAATCCGTGGCCCAGGTGCTCGATCATTCCGAAGCGGCACTGGCGTTTATCGGCAAACTCGACGACTGGCCGAACATGTCCCGTGGCGTCAAATCTGACCTGCCGATAATCAGTCTGCCGCTGCACCCGCCCGGTACTTTCGATTTCAGTTGGGCCGACCTGCAGCGCAGTTCGCCCATCCAGGATGACCCCAAGCCCGGCGCCGATCAGTTGGCGACCATCATTTACACCTCCGGCACCACCGGGTTGCCCAAAGGCGTGATGCACAGCTTCGGTAATCTGGGCTTTGCCACCACGCGGGGTACGCAACTGTTTGGGCTCAACGAGTCGGACCGACTGCTGTCTTACTTGCCGCTGTGCCACGTGGCCGAACGGATGTTCGTCGAGCTGGCATCGATCTACACCGGGCAGACGGTGTTCTTTGCCGAAAGCCTCGATACCTTCCTGACTGATTTGCAACGTGCGCGGCCTACCGCATTGTTTGGTGTGCCGCGAATCTGGACCAAGTTCCAGATGGGCGTGTACAGCAAGATCCCGGCAAAACGCCTCGATTTTTTGCTGGGCCTGCCCATTATCGGCAAGCGGGTCGGGCACAAAGTCCTCGCCGGGTTGGGGCTGGATGCGTTGCGTGTCGCCTTGTCTGGCGCGGCGCCTGTGCCGCAGACCCTGCTGCTGTGGTACCGCAAACTGGGGCTGGATGTGCTTGAGGTCTACGGCATGACCGAGAGCTGCGGTTATTCCCACATTGGCCGGCCCGGCGAGAATAAGCCCGGCTGGATCGGCAAGCCCTGCCCGGAGGTTGAAGTACGAATCGACGACTCGGGCGAGGTCATGGTGCGCAGTGGTGCGACCATGCTCGGCTACTTCAAGGAACCGCAGAAAACCGCTGAAACCATCACTGAAGATGGCTTCCTGCGCACCGGCGACAAGGGCGAACAGGACGCTGAAGGCAACCTGCGCCTGACTGGGCGGCTGAAAGAAATCTTCAAGACCAGCAAGGGCAAATACGTCGCGCCCGCACCGATCGAAAACCGCCTGGCAGTGCATTCGCGGATCGAGCAAGTGTGCGTGGTCGGTGATGGTCTGAGTGCGCCCCTGGGGCTGTGTGTGTTGTCGGCAGTCGGGCAACAGGATGCCAGTGGAACGGCGAGGGCAGGGCTGCACTCAAGCCTGGAAAAACTGCTGGACGAGGTCAATGGCGTGCTCGATAAACATGAGCGCCTGCGGCGTCTGGTAGTGGTCAAGGACAGCTGGGCCGTGGACAACGGCTTCCTCACGCCGACCCTGAAGATCAAGCGTAACGTGATCGAAGCGGCTTACGGCGCCCGCTTCGAAGAATGGAGCGAGCGCAGTGAGACCGTGCTGTGGCAGGATTGAGCGACGAACAACACCTACAAAGGAAAGCAGCGATGAGTCTGTGGCGTACCACTCCCAACATCGAGCAGTTGAACGCAATCCAGAAAAACACCATCGGCGAAGTGCTGGATATCCGCTTCGAAGCGTTCGACGAAGAGTCCCTGACCGCGAGCATGGTCATTGACCACCGCACTCACCAGCCTTACGGCCTGCTGCACGGTGGCGCCTCGGTGGTGCTGGCCGAAAGCGTCGGTTCCATGGCCAGCTACCTGTGCATCGATGCCAGCAAGTTTTACTGCGTGGGCCTGGAAATCAACGCCAACCATTTGCGCGGCCTGCGCAGTGGGCGAGTGACCGCCGTGGCCAAGCCGATACACATTGGCCGCACGACCCACGTTTGGGATATCCGCTTGAGCAGTGACGAAGGCAAGGCCAGTTGTGTGTCGCGCCTGACCATGGCGGTTGTTCCATTGGGCGAACAACCGCCGTCTCGTTTGTAGCGTAAAGTCGTTTCGTTTACATATGCGTCATCATATGGCGCAGATTGGATCTCGAATAACTGCGTTGCCTGCGCGTCGTTTCGCTGGTGATGTAGAAAATTTCGGTGGCTGCCGGGTCATAGGCCTCATCGCTAGATGTCGGTATGCCTTCTCGGGTAATGCCGGCGCCGACCGTGTTTTTTTCCAGATCCCAGAATGTTTGTCTCAGTTCTGCACTTAAGCCGGGTGTTGCGGTGGTCACGAAGGTCGATCGCAAGTCGCCGATGGCACTGCCGACAGCTCGTGTCACCGCCGTTCGAGTGTTTTCGTCCAGTGTGTTGTATCCAGGTATCTGTGCGACGGCCAGATTGGCTAATTGTCCCAGAGAGCTGAAGAAGTGCCGACTGCTGGATCCGACAACAGCTTTGGCCGAGTCGAATGTCGGCCCACTGCCTTTGGACTGTTTGGTTGGCGTTCCACGCAACCCCCTCACGGCAGAGGCGCCGGCCGCACCGGCCGCCGTCGCCGTAGAGGCCGCGACGATGCTTTGCAGGGCTTTCCCCGCAGGTTCAGCTCCGAACAGCAGCGAGCCACCAAAGCCCACCGCACCTCCAATGCCTGCGACGGCGCCCATGCTGCCAAGTCCGGTTACGAAGTCTGCACGGCCGACGGAGGGATTGCTCGGGCCGGCATCGGCAAAATACTGGGCGCTCAATTCGCGAAACGCTGTCCCGAAAGCGCTGCCGATTTGAGAGGCAGCAGCTGTATTGCCTTTGGGATTGAGCATCCCTAACAGGGAGGGTGCTGCCCCCAGAGCGGCACCAAGAACAGCACCACCGACTTTCGCGGCAAGAGGCCCCCAGCCGGACGGATCGTCGACGGACACTCGGGATTGCGCCCAGTTCGCGCTCGCATACCCGCTGACGCCGCCTGAAATCGCGCCGGCCGTGGCGCCGGCGACTGTCACGGCCATGCTCATAGGCGACATAAGCGCTGTCACTGCATATTGCACGGCGGCGGCGATCAAGGCGCTTGGAAGTTCTCGGGCCGCGGTTGCACCGACCGCGATGACAGTGTCGACCCCTGCCAAGCCTTGAACATCGACAAGCCTGACAGGATTGCCGTGCACCATCGTAAACAGGTTCAAGCCGTCGGCACTCCCTGCCGGGTCGGCATTGAGCCAGCGTTCCAGCCAGGGAGCGTAGTAACGTTGTCCGTAGTAATACAGGCCAGTGGCATCACGTTCCTGGCCTGAGAATCGCCGGGTTCTATAGCTCGCTTGCACTTTGTCCCGGCCAGCCCACCATGAAGTGCCACCATAGGGGTAGTACATTTCCTCGCTGATCAGTTCTGCCAGTTGATCGAGTTCCAATGTACTGGAGCCCAGGTGATTGCTCAGGCTGTAACGATACTGATCGTCCTTGCCACCGCCCGGTTCCCAATGCAGAACCTGTACCGCACAGCGACCGGCCTGCACTGAAATAACGTGTAGAACTTCTTCGGGAGATGTGCGGATTTCCAGCCCTGGCAAATACCGCACTTCGTGCGTTCGCGTTGAGGAGCCGGCTTGAGCAATGCGGATTTTTCGCTTTCGTTGGCCAGATTCGTCATAACGGTAGATTTCACTGTCATTGGGGCCATTCTCACGCGTCACTTGATCGACCTGCCTCAGGTGGTTGCTCAGGCTCCAAATCAGATCCTGACCCGCCATCAATTGCCTTTTGTTGCCGTTGGCATCGAATCCGGCGGTGATCTCACTCTCTCCGGGCAGCTCGCCGTCAGCTTTTTGCGCCAGTCCCCGATTGCTGTATTTAGATATCGCCGTCTGCTGTGTCCAGCTGTGGCTGGCAGCGCTGTGAACCAGTTTCTTGAGGTTGCCCGCACAATCGTAGGTAAAGGTCTGGCGGTAATTTTCCAGTTGTCCAGGGTCAGGAGGGGAAACGAAGACCGGCTCCTGAGGACCGTTGTGGCTATTGATCCGTTGCCAGCCGTTTGCCTCTATCAACTGATACAAACTGTTGTAGGTAAAGGTGTTGATCGGTTCGATCTTCTGGTTGCGAAAAAAACGGGTGCGCTGAGCCGCGTTTTTGATGCTGAGGATATTGCCGACCCGATCATAGTCGTACACCAAGTGTTGAAGCGGTGGCTGGCTGGGAAGTCCAGCCAGGAGTTCCAGTAATCGGCCGTCCTTCGGGTCGTATCGGGCTTCACTGATCACGCCGTTGCCGGCGGTCTGGCGCTCGATGTTGCCAAATGTGTTGTAGTGGATGTCGCTCAGCAGCGATATGTCTTGCGATCGCCCGGCGATTCTCAAGCGAACCCGACTCAGTTGGCCTGCGATGTCCAGATCCGAGAACCGTGCGTTGCCGTGCGCATCTTCCTGGCAGACCTGTATCCCCAGGGCGTTGTAGAGGGAGCGGGTGGTCGCGCCGTTGCCGGTTTCGTTCAACTGGTTTCTTTCAGTTTCGTCAATGGGCCAGTCTGGTTCGTCCAGCTGTTCGAGAAAATGTCGAGTCTGTGAGCTGACTCCGCCCGTCAGTGCGAAGTCGGTGAAGTGTAGGGTGCCGGCACTGTCGTCATGGCGGATCAGCTGACCGCATTGATTATGCAAGGCAGCTTCCGGGGTGTTGTCACCATAGGTGTAGAACGAACGGTTTCTTGCGGGTCTGCCATGAGCCTGCTCGACAGTTTTGATCGGGCGCAGCAACAGATCGTATTCGGTTCGAACCTGAGTGAGCAGACTGTCCCAGCCGAAGAGGTTTTGACCGGCCACACCGGGTAGGGTCAACCGGCTTCCCGCATCCACGCTCTCACTGTAGAGGGGCGCACCAGTGAGACTGAAAACTGTCATCAGGTTTGGCCGGGCGTCCGGCTCAGTCTCGAGCAGCTTGAGCAGGCGAGGGTCGCAGCTGATCGTCGGTTGACCTGCGCCATTGAAGGACTGGCGGTAAATCCAAGGTTCTGCTGGCTCGCCGGGTGTTTCACGGTAATAGGACACAGTGGCGACGTTTAACCCTCGCGGATCATTCACAGAGACTGTCGGGGTATTTTTGTGCATGGAAACAGCCTCACGAAAGAACTTCGGGTGGGGAATAGTTATTCGCGATTGCTCCCTCGCAGTCAACTGTCAGAAATAACAGGTAAGTTCGGTATTCGACGCAGGCCCGGACTGCTTTTCATCGATGGAACGATGCTGTCATCATTCCTGTCTGTTACGGTCATTGCTGTCAGCCGTCGTCTTACGGACAATCAACGCCTTGTCTCGCTCATGGATTTGCCGGTATGTCGCAACAGATATTTTTCGCCCACGCCAATGGCTTTCCTTCAGGGACCTACGGCAAGTTGTTCGCGGCGCTCGCGCCCGAGTACCAGGTGACGCATCTGGAGCAGCACGCTCATGACCCGCGTTTTCCGGCGGACGACAATTGGTACAACCTGGTGGACGAGCTGATCCATCACCTCAAGCAACAAGCAGAACCGGTGTGGGGCGTCGGCCATTCCTTCGGCGGTGTGCTGCACTTGCACGCGGCACTGCGTTGCCCTGAGTTGTATCGTGGCGTGGTGATGCTGGACTCTCCGGTCCTGACCCGCACCGATCAATGGGTCATCCGCGCCGCCAAACGATTCGGTTTTATCGACCGCTTGACCCCGGCCGGTCGTACCTTGGGGCGTCGGGAAGAGTTTGCCGACCTGGAAAGCGCCCGCCGCTATTTCGCCGGTAAAACCCTGTTCCGCAGTTTTGATCCGGAATGTTTTGACGCCTACCTGCAACACGGTTTGCACAAGGTCGGCGATAAACTGCGCCTGCGCTTCGACCCTGCCACGGAAATCAGCATCTACCGTGGCGTGCCCCACACCAGCCCCGGTCGCACTCGGCAATTGAAAGTACCGCTGGCGGTGGTGCGCGGGCACAAGAGCCGCGTGGTAATGCGTCATCACGCCAGCTCCGTCGGACGCATGCCGCAAGGTGAATCCCTGACCCTGCCTGGCGGCCACATGTTTCCGCTTGAACGTCCACACGACACGGCCACGTTGCTGAAGACCTTGTTCAGTCGCTGGGACGGTCGCCGCCAACAGGATTGCGCATGAGCAACGCCGTCGAAGAAGTCCGCCTGAGCCTGCCGCACATCGAGTTGGCGGCGCATTTGTTCGGTCCTGAAGACGGCCTGCCGGTCATTGCGTTGCATGGCTGGCTGGACAATGCCAACAGCTTTGCCCGACTCGCACCCAAGCTTAAAGGCCTGCGCATCATCGCCCTGGACATGGCCGGTCACGGTCATTCCGGGCATCGCCCGCCCGGTGCCGGCTACGCGATGTGGGACTACGCCCATGACGTGCTGCAAGTCGCCGAACAGCTGGGCCTCAAGCGTTTTGCGCTGATGGGGCACTCCATGGGGGCAATCGCTTCTTTGATCATTGCCGGATCGATGCCGGAGCGTGTCACGCACCTGGCCTTGATCGACGGCATCATTCCTCCTACAGACAAAGGCGAAAATGCTGCCGAGCGAATGGGCATGGCCCTGCAAGCGCAGCTGGACCTGCGGGAAAAACGCAAACCGGTCTACACCACCCAGGACCGTGCCATCGAAGCGCGCATGAAAGGCTTGGTGGCCGTCAGCCGAGAAGCCGCCGAGCTGCTGGCCCAGCGAGGTTTGATGCCGGTGCCGGGCGGTTACACCTGGCGCACCGATAACCGGCTGACGCTGCCTTCACCGTTGCGCCTGACTACCGAACAGGCCATGGCCTTTGTCCAGCGGGTCAGTTGCCCGGCAAAACTGGTGGTCGCAGCGGATGGCATGCTCGCCAAACATCCTGAATTGCTGGAGCGTCTACCCTTTAGCCGTGAACAGCTGCCAGGCGGTCATCATTTGCACCTGAATGACGAACCCGGCGCCGACCTTGTCGCAGACTGTTTCAATCGGTTCTTCGCCGTTCCTTGACTTGCGCCGGGCAACTGTCGAGGCTGGGCGGGTTGAAATGGGAGACAACCATGATAGATCTCTACACCGCTGCGACCCCGAATGGCCACAAGGTCTCTATCGTGCTCGAGGAACTCGGCCTGCCCTACACGGTGCAAACCCTGAGTTTCGACAAGAAGGAACAGAAGTCCGAAGACTTCCTCAAGATCAATCCCAATGGCCGGATTCCGGCCATTGTCGACCGCGCCAATGGCGATTTCGCCGTATTTGAATCCGGCGCCATCCTGATTTACCTCGCAGAAATGACCGGCAAACTGATGCCCTCCGACCCGAAAGGGCGTTCGGTGGTGTTGCAATGGCTGATGTTCCAGATGGGTGGGATCGGTCCGATGCAGGGGCAGGCCAACGTGTTTTTCCGCTACTTTCCGGAAAAACTCCAGGGCGCCATCGATCGTTATCAGCATGAAACCCGGCGCCTCTATGAGGTACTCGATACGCGCCTGCAAACCGAAGAGTTTCTGGCCGGCGAATACAGCATTGCCGATATCGCGACCTTCCCGTGGGTGCGTGGCTATGAGTGGTCAGGTGTTTCCGTGGACGGCCTGACGGCGTTGCAACGCTGGATGGCGACCATGGAGGCGCGTCCGGCGGTGCAGCGTGGGTTGCAAGTGCCCCAACGCTCCGATGAAGCCAGTGTCATCAAGGGTGCCCAGGCCATGCTGATCCGATGAGTCTGACCATGCGTTCACTCAATCTGTTGGTGCTGTGCTGCATCAGTCCCTTATCGTTTGCCGCCGATGTCCCGGGCAGTCAGGACCTGCCGATCCTGCCGCGTATGGAAGATGCGCAGATTGTCGACTTTCGCCCGGCGGCCGAGCTGGAGCGGATCTACCCGTTGGGTTCGATCCGTAAAATCAGCGGTCAATTGCGTTTCGATGGTCAAGTCAGCGCTCGTGGCACGGCCACTTCGGTGACCTACGAATTACCACCGGAACATTCTTCAACCGAGGCTTTCACTGCCGCTCGAGAGGCATTGCAGAAGCAAGGCGCGCAACTGTTGTTCTGGTGCCAGTCTCGCGATTGCGGTGAAAGCAGCCTGTGGGCCAATGAGGTTTTCGGCAACGCCAAGCTGTATGGCGCCGACGATCAGCAGGCGTACTTGCTGTTGCGTCTGGCGGCCCCTCGGGACAATTCGTTGGTGGCGCTTTACAGCATCACTCGCGGCAATCGCAAAGCGTATTTGCACGTCGAACAGTTCGACGCCGCGGCGCCGCTGGGGGAATTGCTGCCGACGTCGGCCACGTTGCTGCGCGAGCTCAAAAACACCGGTGAGCTGGATTTCCTCACGCTGACCGCCGAGCCGGATGAAACCTGGCTGCGTCTGATCTCCCGTGGGTTGAACCTGGACACCACGTTGCGGGTCAGTGTCTCTGGAGCGAAAGCCGAAGCCTGGCGTCAGGCCCTGATCCAGCAGGGCGTGCGTGCGGCCCGACTGGAAACCGGCAACGTCGAAGGCTCTGGCCTGCACATCGAACTGTTGCGATAAGCTCTATCAGGCGAACGTGTCTTGCACGTTCGCCTATTCTTTTTGCGGACTGACTTTTTCGAGATTTAGATGATCAATAACGATCGACTGGTGGTGCAGATTCTGCTCCTGGTGTTGTTTGGCGCGAGCTTCTGGGTGATGGCGCCTTTCTGGTCGGCGATGTTCTGGGGCGCAGTGCTGGCGTTTGCCAGTTGGCCGCTGATGCGTTTGCTGACCCGTTGGCTCCATGGTCGCGAATCCCTGGCGGCCGCTTTGCTGACCCTCGGCTGGATGTTGCTGGTGGCGGTGCCGCTGGTCTGGCTGGGTTTCAACCTGGCAGATCATGTGCGAGATGCCACGGTGTTCATCAAGGATGTACAGGTTGATGGCCTGCCCGAAGCACCGGCGTGGCTGGGCGGTATTCCGCTGGTTGGCGCACGGCTGGTAGGAATCTGGAACAGTATCGACCAGCAGGGCGCGGCGATGATGGCGTCGCTGAAACCTTATGTCGGGCAGATGGGCAACTGGTTACTGGCGCGCAGTGCGCAGATTGGCGGCGGGATTCTCGAACTGACGCTGAGCATTGTCTTCGTGTTCTTTTTCTACCGTGACGGCCCCCGGTTGGCGGTATTTGTACACGGGTTGCTGGAGCGGTTGATCGGCCACCGTGCCGGGTACTACATCGAACTGGTGGCCGGTACGGTACAACGAGTCGTCAATGGCGTGATCGGGACGGCGGCAGCGCAGGCCGTGCTGGCCCTGATCGGCTTCCTGATTGCCGGTGTGCCCGGGGCTCTGGTACTGGGTATTGTGACGTTCCTGTTGAGCCTGATCCCGATGGGGCCACCGCTGGTGTGGATCCCGGCCACGGCCTGGCTGGCCTGGAAGGGTGAGTACGGGATGGCGATATTCCTCGGTATTTGGGGCACGTTCATCATCAGCGGCGTCGACAACGTACTCAAGCCGTACCTGATCAGCCGGGGCGGAAACTTGCCGTTGGTGATCGTTCTGCTGGGCGTGTTTGGCGGGTTGATTGCGTTTGGCTTTATCGGTCTGTTCATCGGCCCGACATTGTTGGCCGTGGCCTACAGCTTGCTGACCGATTGGAGCAAGGGACCGACGCGGCTGGAAGATCCCCGGCTCTGAGTGATGATTGCGCCATGACAAAAAGCCCACTGGACCTGCGAAGGTCAGTGGGCTTTTTGCTTAGGTCGCGACGTTCAGGTACTTGCCCACCGTTGCCACGTTATCGAGCGAGTACTGCTTGCTCAAGTTGGCAATCATCTTGTTCAACGCTTCGTTGACATTGAACTGATCGGTGGAGCTGTCGCTGTTTTGTTCTCGGCCGGCTTGCAGGGCTGCTTTCAGCTCATCGCTGCTGACACCGCCGCTGCTATCTCTGTCCAGAACCTTGAGCAACGCGGCGCTGGTGTCCGTGCTGGTCGATGACGTGCTGTCGCTCGCCTGCAACGCGTTGCTCAATTCGGTGGCGGTCACGCTGCCATCGCTGTCCGAATCCAGTTGGCTGAACAGTTCCTCGCTGGACACCTGTTGTGGCGGCGGTGGCGGTGGGGTCAGGCTGGCGGCGAGTTCGTCCTTGCTGACGGTGCCGTCCTGGTTCTTGTCCAGGGCCGAAAAAATTTCTTTGCTGTCGGCACTGCTGCCGGCGCTGGTCAGGCCGGTGCTCAGCTCGTCGTTGCTGATGGCGCCGTCACCGTCGGTGTCCAGGGCGCTGATCAGCGCATCGGCCAGTTCCGTGCTCGGAGGTTGATCATGCGGCGGAGGCGGCGGTGGCGCCATCGCGGCCATTTCTTCGCTGCTCAAGTTGCCGCTGCTGTCGCTGTCGAGGTCGGCGAAGTTTTTGCTCAGGCTGACCAACAGACCGTCATCGGTTTTTTGTGACAAGGCACTGTTCAGCTCGTCCTGATCCACCGCACCGTCGCTGTTGCTGTCGAGCTTGGCGAGCAGTTCTTTCTGGAACTGCTGGCTGCGGGCGCTGTTGGTCGTGGTGCTGCTGGTGCTGCTGGTGCTGCTGCTGGTGCTGCCGGTATAGCTGATGTAGTTGCTGACGCTACCAATCATTGTGCTCACTCCCTGGAATGGAAAACCGGTGGGTGCACCGGCTTATGCAGCCTCAAGGGGCAAGGTGTCGTGGGTATGTGGGGTTTGTACCGGTCAGTACACAGATCGCCTTTGTAGCAGCTGGCGAAGCCTGCGTCCGGCTGCGCAGCAGCCGCCAGACCATTCACCGCGGTGTTTCGGTAGACGACTGCTGCGCAGCCGGACGCAGGCTTCGCCAGCTGCTACAGGGATCTCGGCAACTCAATGACTGCGGTCAAGCCACCGCCCTGAGTTTCTTCCAGGCTCAATTGTCCACCCAGCCGTTCGGCGGCCTCGCGGGCGATGGTCATGCCCAGGCCTACACCCCCAGAGTTGCGGTTGCGTGAACCTTCCAGGCGAAAGAATGGCTCGAACACGGCTTCACGTTTGTCTGCCGCAATGCCCGGACCGTGATCAATCACTCGGATCACCAGGGTTTCGCGGCTGTCTTCGAGTTTGATCAATGCCTGCCCGGCATAGCGCAACGCGTTATCCAGCAAGTTGTTGATGCAAGAACGCAAGGCCATCGGTTGTACGTGCAGCGGGGCGCAGTGACCACTGGCCTGAACATCGGCGCCCTGGTCCTGGGCGTTTTCGCACAGGGACTCCACCAACGCTTGCACGTCCATCCATTGCAACACCTCGCTGGTGCGCTGTTCGTGCAAGTAAGTCAGGGTGGCGTCGAGCATGTTGATCATGTCGTCCAGATCCTGACGCATCTGACCTTGCAGTTTTTCGTCGTCGATCTGTTCCAGGCGCAATTTGAGCCGCGACAGTGGGGTGCGCAGGTCATGGGACACCGCGCCCAGCATCCGCGAACGCTGCTGCACCTGTTCGATAATGCGTTTCTGCATCAGGTTAAAGGTGTAGGCCGCTTGCCGCGCTTCCCGTGGTCCCGATTCATCGAGTGGCGTGCTGTCGAGGTTTTCGCTCAAGCGCTCGGCGGCATCGCTCAGGCGCTGGATTGGCCGGCTCAGCAGTTTGGCGCCGTACCAGGCCGCAATGATCAGCGAAATCAATTGAAAGGTCAGCGGCACTAACGGTCCGCCGAACCACGGCCGAGGCGGCCGGGTTTCAAAGCGTGGGTCCATCGGCGGGCGTTTCCCGTCAACGCTTTCGGAAAACTCCGGCGGCGGTGGCGGAGGAGGTGGGCCGTAGTGGTGAAACCAGGCAAACGCCAGCAAGTGCGCGAGGACGATCGCCAGCAACAGCACACCGAACAGGCGGCCGAACAGCGTATCGAAGCGCGCACGCATCAGCCGATGTCTCTCGCGTCGAACAGATAGCCCTCGCCGCGAACGGTCTTGATCAGTTGTGGCGCTTTGGGGTCATCACCGAGTTTCTGGCGCAGGCGCGAGACCAGCAGGTCGATGCTGCGATCAAAGGCCTCAATCGAGCGACCGCGAGCGGCGTCCAGCAATTGCTCACGACTGAGCACCCGGCGCGGACGTTCGATGAACACCCAGAGCAGGCGGAACTCGGCGTTGGACAGTGGGACCACCAGGCCGTTGTCGGCAATCAACTGTCGCAACACGCTGTTCAGGCGCCAATTGTCGAAGCGAATGTTCGCACGCTGTTCGGTGCGATCATCGCGCACTCGACGCAGAATGGTCTGAATCCTGGCCACCAGTTCACGGGGCTCGAACGGCTTGGCCATGTAATCGTCGGCGCCCAGCTCCAGGCCGATGATCCGGTCGGTCGGTTCGCAGCGCGCAGTAAGCATCAGGATCGGAATGTCCGATTCGGCACGCAGCCAGCGGCACAATGACAAACCGTCTTCACCGGGCAGCATCAAGTCGAGCACCACCACATCGAAATGCTCGGCTTGCAGCGCCAGGCGCATCTCGGTGCCGTCGGTGACGCCGCTGGCGTGGATATTGAACCGGGCGAGGTAGTCGATCATCAGTTCGCGAATCGGGACGTCATCGTCGACGATCAGGGCGCGAATGCTCCAGCGCTTGTCGTCGCCGGGCGCTTTTTGATCGTCCTTCAAAGGGGCTTGGGAGTTGTGCATGCGTGCGTTCATCTGCCAGAGAGGCTGCCAACCACAAAGATGGGCTGCGAGGTTGTGGCTTCAGCATAGGCGTCCGGCCCGGAGGCGGGAAGTGCTGTAAGGACGTGTTGCGGCTGCCGAGGGTAGTGATGAACGATGTTGTGGACGTGTCGGGAGTGTATCGGGCTCGACACAATTGGCCAAAGGACTAGTCTTGCCTGAGCGGCGATGACGAATTACCGATCATCGGGTCCCGCAGCGTCGCTGGTTCCGCTACAATGCGCGCCGATTTCGTCCTGCCTGAGAGCCCGCACATGTCCGTCTGCCAGACTCCTATCATCGTCGCCCTGGATTTCCCCACCCGTGACGCCGCACTGAAGCTGGCCGATCAGTTGGACCCGAAACTGTGCCGGGTAAAAGTCGGCAAGGAACTGTTCACCAGTTGCGCGTCGGAAATCGTCGGCACCCTGCGTGACAAGGGCTTCGAAGTGTTCCTCGACCTCAAGTTCCACGATATCCCGAACACCACTGCCATGGCCGTCAAAGCCGCTGCGGAAATGGGTGTGTGGATGGTCAACGTTCACTGCTCCGGCGGTCTGCGCATGATGGCGGCCTGCCGTGAGGTGCTGGATCAGCGTACCGGGCCGAAGCCGTTGTTGATCGGCGTGACCGTGCTGACCAGCATGGAACGTGAAGACCTGGCGGGTATCGGTCTGGACATCGAGCCGCAAGAGCAGGTGCTACGCCTGGCCGCCCTGGCGGAAAAAGCCGGGATGGACGGTCTGGTGTGCTCCGCGCTGGAAGCCCAGGCCTTGAAGTCGGCTCACCCGTCGTTGCAACTGGTGACGCCAGGCATTCGTCCAGCGGGCAGCGCCCAAGACGATCAACGCCGCATCCTGACCCCGCGCCAGGCACTGGACGCCGGTTCCGATTATCTGGTGATTGGCCGTCCGATCAGCCAGGCGGCAGATCCGGCCAAGGCACTCGCCGCCGTAGTCGCCGAACTCGCCTGACCACCGCTACCCCTGTGGGAGCGAGCTTGCTCGCGATGAGGGCCTGTCAGTCGACATATTCGTTGTCTGATACGCCGCAATCGCGAGCAAGCTCGCACACATTGGTTTTGGGGTTGCTGAAAGTTTTGGGTTAAACCTTCAACACCAACTTCCCGAAGTTCTCGCCGCTGAACAATTTCATCAGCGTTTCCGGGAATGTCTCCAGTCCTTCGACAATGTCTTCCTTGCTCTTGAGTTGCCCCTTGATCATCCAGCCGGCCATTTCCTGCCCGGCGGCGGCGAACTGGGCGGCGTAGTCCATCACCACAAAACCTTCCATGCGCGCGCGGTTGACCAGCAGCGAGAGGTAGTTGGCCGGGCCCTTGACCGCTTCCTTGTTGTTGTATTGGCTGATCGCGCCGCAAATCACTACTCGGGCCTTCATGTTCAGTCGGCTCAGCACCGCGTCGAGAATGTCGCCACCGACGTTATCGAAATACACGTCGACCCCTTTCGGGCACTCGCGCTTGAGGCCGGCGATGACGTCTTCGTTTTTGTAGTCGATGGCGCCATCAAAACCCAATTCATCGATCAGGAACTGGCACTTGTCCGCGCCGCCGGCAATCCCGACCACGCGGCAGCCTTTGATCTTGGCGATCTGTCCGGCAATGCTGCCCACCGCGCCGGCAGCGCCCGACAGCACCACCGTGTCACCGGCCTTCGGCGCGCCGACATCGAGCAGGGCGAAGTAGGCGGTCATCCCGGTCATGCCAAGGGCGGATAAATAGCGCGGCAATGGCGCCAGTTTCGGATCAACTTTGTAGAAACCTCGTGGTTCGCCGAGGAAGTAATCCTGCACGCCGAGGGCACCGTTGACGTAGTCTCCGACCGCGAACCCCGGATTGTTCGAGGCAATGACTTGGCCTACACCCAATGCGCGCATGACTTCGCCCAAACCCACCGGCGGGATGTAGGACTTGCCCTCATTCATCCAGCCACGCATGGCCGGGTCCAGGGACAGGTATTCGTTTTTAACCAGAATCTGCCCCGACGCCGGCTCGCCGACCGGTACTTCCTGATAGGTAAAAGTCTCGCGGGTGGCCGCGCCCACGGGACGTTTGGCGAGCAGGAACTGGCGATTGGTCTGGGTAGTCATGACAGGCACTCAAGATGAATGAAGCCTTGTTGATAGCCCTTCATGATCAATGCCGCAAGTCTGGCTGATGCGGCGAATGCACCTCGATCCAGTGCAGTGATAGTCGGGGTCGGCGTTCTATCACTGTCACTCATGGGTACCCAACCGGCCACTTGATAGTGCTGCCGTGGCGCAGCCCTCTGTGGCTAGACTGAAATCAGGCAATCCCCCGTATTCTTCTCTTCGAGGACATAACAATGAGCATGACGTTTTCCGGCCAGGTGGCAGTGGTGACAGGCGCGGCGGCCGGTATTGGCCGTGCGACCGCCCAGGCGTTCGCCGCCGAAGGGCTGAAGGTCGTGGTCGCCGATCTGGACACCGCGGGTGGCGAAGGCACCGTGGCGCTGATTCGTGCAGCGGGCGGCGAAGCGACCTTCGTGCGTTGCAACGTGACGCTGGAAAGCGATGTAAAACATCTGATGGACGAAGTGGTAAACACCTACGGGCGGCTGGACTATGCCTTCAACAACGCCGGCATCGAGATCGAGAAAGGCAAGCTCGCCGAAGGCACGCTGGATGAGTTCGACGCGATCATGGGCGTCAACGTCAAAGGCGTCTGGCTCTGCATGAAATATCAACTGCCGCTGTTGTTGGCCCAGGGCGGCGGTGCCATCGTCAACACCGCTTCGGTGGCGGGCCTGGGGGCTGCACCGAAGATGAGCATTTACGCGGCGTCCAAACATGCGGTGATCGGCCTGACCAAGTCAGCGGCCATCGAATATGCCAAGAAAAAGATTCGCGTGAATGCGGTATGCCCGGCGGTGATCGACACCGACATGTTCCGTCGTGCGTATGAGGCGGACCCGAAGAAGGGTGAGTTTGCCAACGCGATGCACCCGGTGGGTCGCATCGGCAAGGTGGAAGAGATCGCCAGCGCGGTGTTGTATCTGTGCAGCGACGGTGCCGCGTTCAACACCGGCCATTCGCTGGCCGTGGATGGTGGCGTTACAGCGTTCTGAAGTCAGGCACTTCACGTAGGAAAAAACCCGCATTTATGCGGGTTTTTTTACAGTTCCGTGATGGTGCCGGGCAATGTGTTTCAAAGGGTTAGAACCGAGGGTTTTAGCGGCGTTGTCGCACATCCACATCGACGCTCCTGTGCTTAACTGTTTCCCGCAAAACAGACAGGAGTTTGCTTGCTCATGGAGTTGAGAATCGATCGACAGGCATTGGTGCCGGTCGTGCAGCAAATCGTCGACGCGCTGGCCGATTGGCTGCGTCAGGGCGACGTGTTGCCGGGAACGCGTCTGCCGTCCGCACGGCAAATCGCGCGGGTCAATCTGCTCAGTCAATCCTGCGTCGTCGAAGCCTGCGAGCGTCTGGTGGCGCAAGGTGTGCTGGCGCCGCGTCAGGGCACCGGTTTCGTTGTTGCCCTTCCAGCATCAATCGCGCAGAAGCGACAGGATGGCCATTGGTTCGAAGGGGCGGACGTGACGCAGGGTGACGTCACGGGCGCACTCAAGCTGGGCTGTGGCTGCCTGCCGGAAAGATGGCGTGAAACCGACGATTTGAGCTACGCCATTCGCCAGGTGAGTCGCACCGACATGGCCGCTTTGTTCAACTACAGCACCCCCCTGGGGTTGCCTGCCTTGCGTGAGCAGATCCGCAAGCGTCTGCATCTATTCGACATCAACGTGGACGATCGACGGATTATGACCACGGCAGGGGCGACCCATGGGCTCGATCTGATCATGCGCACGTTGCTCAAGGCCGGCGACTGCGTGGTGGTCGAAAGCCCGGGGTATTCGTTGTTATTCGATCTGCTCAGGCTGAACGGCGTGACGATGATCGAGGTACCGCGTACCCCGCGCGGGCCTGACACGCAGGCGCTTGAAGCACTATTGCGCAAGCACAAGCCTCGTGCGCTGTTTATCCATAGTTTCTGCCACAACCCGACGGGCAGTAGTCTCACGGCACTGGTGGCACAGCAGGTGCTGCAACTGACCAAAGCCCATGGCATGTTGCTGATCGAGGATGACGTCCATGCCGATTTGCACAGCGGCCCAGGCACGCGCCTCGCGGCACTGGGGATTGACGACAATGTGATCTACCTCGGCAGCTACTCCAAAACCCTCAGCAGTTCATTGCGCATCGGCTTCATTGTGGCCAGTGACGCGGTTGTGTCACGACTGGCCCAGGTCAAGATGACCAGCAGCATGGGCGCCTCGATGTTCTGTGAGGCGGTGTTGGCTAGCCTGTTGGCCAGCGGCGCCTATCGCAAGTTGGTGCAGCGTCAGCGCCAACGATTGCACGCCGACAGAGAGGCCGCCTTGCAAGTGCTCGAAGACGCCGACTGGGAGGTTTTCGGCAAACCGGTGGGAGGGCTTTTCATCTGGGCGCGATCACGGTTGTCCAACTACGCTCAGGTGCGCACACAGGCCCGGCGCTTTGGTGTGTTGCTGTCTTCTGCCACAGCATTCAGTCCCGACGGTGAGGCCACGGACTGGCAACGCATCAACGTGGCTTACGCCTGTGATCCTCGTGCCCGGGCATTCTTTCAGGCCACTGCTTTGAATCGACCTCAAGCGTTCTGAAAACGACGCAGGCGTAGCTTTTTGCCATTATTCCGACGCCAGAGACTTGTGCTGGCGTATGCCCGTTGCGAATCTGCGTCAACAGACTATGTCAGGGGACTAAGTGCAATGATTTCGGCCGTGCAAGGACGTTTTGCCAACCTCGGTATGGCAAAAAAAATGGGTGTGGGATTTGTACTGGTACTGCTGCTGACAGCATTGGTCGCTGCCATCGGTGTATGGTCCCTGCAAACCATCAGTCATCGCTTCGACGGACTCAAGCAGATGTCGTCGCTCAATAGCGGTTTGCTCAAGGTGCGACTGCTTGAGCAGGAGTACGCGTTGCATGGCAACCCGAAAACCGCCGATGCCCTGCACGAGGGCGTTGATGGCCTGATTGCTCTGGCGACCCAGCTCAAGGCTGCATCGGCCGCCAACGTACCGGTGATGAATGACGTCGAACAGTCGCTGGGCGCTTATCGAAAGGCGTTCGATGAGTTCGTCTCTCTGAGTCAGGCCAAGGACCTTGCACTGGAAATGGCCAGTTGGTCGGTGTCCAGCGTGGCCAATAACCTTGATGTGTTGCAATCCGGTCTGGCCGATGACGGCGCCTATACCTTGAAGCAATCCGAAGGCAAGGACGGTGGGCAGTTCATCGAGCAGGCCAGCCAGGTCAGCCAGGTCTCGCGATTGATGTTGCAGGCGATGAACGAAGCGCGCGTGCGTCTGGACCAGAGCCGCAAGGGCGACGACAGCGCAGGCCAGGGCAAGATCGAACAGGCGGATCAAGCGCTGACCCAGGCCGAGCAGCTGAAAACCACGGTCAAGGACGAGGGCTATCAGACGGTCCTTAATGAGGTGACAGGCCACATTAGTAGTTTCAGCGAAAAACTGACGGAGTACACCGGCCTGTTGGCCCAGGAAAAAACCGTCTACGAACAACTGCATCAGCGCGCCGCGCAAGTGGTGGAGCGGGTCGATCTGGCCTATGTTGCCGAAGATCTGTCGATGCAGGCCGAACTGAAAAAGAACTCGTTGTTGATCCTCGGTTCCTCGGCCCTGGCGTTGCTGGTCGGCCTGGTGGCCGCGTGGGTGATTACCCGGTTGATCGTGGCGCCGTTGCGCAGTGTGATCCGTGTCGCCCAGCAGATCGCTGCGGGTGATTTGAGTGCGACTGTTGAAGTGACCCGCCGTGACGAGATCGGCCAGTTGATGCAGGCGATGCAGCAGATGGGCGCGGGGCTCAGCCGTATTGTCAGTGGCTTGCAGGCCGGTATCGAGCAATTGGCGAGTTCAGCGCATTCACTGTCGGCGGTGACCGAACAGACCAACCTGGAAGTCAGCAGTCAGAAAGAAGAAACCGAGCAGGTCGCCACCGCGATGAACCAGATGACGGCGACGGTGCACGACGTTGCGCGCAACGCCGAGGAGGCCGCACAGGCTGCACAGACGGCGGATGGCAAGGTTGAAAGTGGTCAGCATGTGGTGCGCCAGAGCATGGCGCGTATCGAGCAGTTGGCGGATTCCGCGACTTCGGCCAGTTCCAGCATCGAAAGCCTGAGCGCAGAGATCCAGAACATCGGCACGGTGCTCAGCGTGATCAAAAGTGTCGCCGAGCAGACCAACCTGTTGGCGCTCAACGCGGCGATCGAGGCCGCACGGGCGGGTGAGCAGGGCAGGGGCTTTGCCGTGGTGGCCGATGAAGTTCGGGCGCTGGCCAAGCGTACCCAGCAATCGACCGAGGAGATCGAGCGGCTGGTCAGTGCCCTGCGCTCGGCCGCTCAGTCATCGGTGCAGCAGATTCAGAACAGCGGCGAACTGGTGAAGTTGGCGGTCAGTGATGCGTTGCAGACCGAAAGTGCACTGGGAAGTATTGCCGCTGCAGTCTCGTTGATTCAGCAGATGAACCAGCAGATTGCCGCGGCAGCCGAGGAGCAAAGCTCGGTGGCCGAGGAGATCAATCGCAGTGTCACGAGTATTCGTGCCAGCGCAGATCAGTCGTCGCTGGCGATGCAAGGCAACGCAGCGTCGAGTATTGAGCTGGCTCAATTGGGGCTTGAACTGAAAGGGATGGTGGGGCACTTCCGGCTCTGAAGGTTCTCCCGGTCACCCATCAAACACAGTCCAAAAAAAAGCCACCTTCTCAGGTGGCTTTTGTGTTTTTGCTGATCAGTCGTAGATCACTCTCTTCTTCCAGTCGGCATCGGCGTCGACTTGTTTGAGGCCGGTGTTCAGCTGGTTTGCCTCGCTCTCAACGGCTGCGATGTTGTCCATCACCAAGGCGTTGGCGCGAGCCAGGAGTTTCTCCAGGTACTCAAGCTGCTCGGCATAGGCCTGCGGGTCCTGCTGTTTGCGCAGGTATTGCACGCCGCGTTCGAACGCCAGGCGCGCCTGACCTGGCTGGTTTTGTTGCAAGCAATGCTGCCCGAGGTTGTTGAAGAACTCGATGTGCAGCAGCACCAGGATATGACGGACTTCGCGGATCCAGCGCTTGGCTTCGTTGGGTGGCAGGAAGCCGTCTTGTGCTGCGCGGGTGATCTGGCCATGCAGGGCTTCGAGCAGGAAACGTACGTCCTTGGCCTTGGCTTCGGTCTGGATGGGTGACGGCGGGTTGTTGATCGGGATCGATTCACCTTGGCCAGCCAGTGCTTCAAGCTCGGTAATCCGCGCCCTGAGGTTGGCGCTGGTTTTTTCCAGGTTGAGCAGGCGTTGGCAGACGTTGAGCTCCAGGCGGGTCAACAGCAGCTTGAGCGCAGGTGTCATCAACTGACCGGGGAAGGTCTCGGTGATTTCGCCGCAGCGGCGCAGGCGGTCGTTGAGTTCAACCTTGGTGCGGGCCTTTTCCAGCTTGTTGTTTTCCACCACATGGTTCATGTAGCCAATGGCGATCAATAGTGCGATCCCGGCTACAACTAGCAGGGTGATCATGAGTGGTGTCACCGGTAAGACCTCTTTATAGGGTTTGCGTTCGAGTGTAGTGGCTTGCCATTGGGGCGCATAGGCCACTCGACGACTTGAATCAGCTATGGCCATAAATGTATCGGCCGTTGTTCTGCTTATATAAATGGTGGCGAAGATGTTTCAGATTGCCATCATCTTGATGGCGTGGACTATAGCGTCTTGAAGGAGACCGGAATATAGGCGTCGGAGCCCAGGCTGCGCAAAAGCCCGAAACGCGTCTGAAAGCAGGGCGAAGTCATTGATTTAAATAAATTTATATCTGGGGGTTGACGACCCCTCAATCCATCCATAGAATGCGCGCCACTTACAGCGTAAAGCACACAGCGAAACGCGGTAGGGAGTGAATGTTGTACGTGTGTCCCCTTCGTCTAGTGGCCTAGGACACCGCCCTTTCACGGCGGTAACAGGGGTTCGAGTCCCCTAGGGGACGCCAATGCGGGAATAGCTCAGTTGGTAGAGCACGACCTTGCCAAGGTCGGGGTCGCGAGTTCGAGTCTCGTTTCCCGCTCCATTTTTAAGCAGCGTTGCTTTCGGGCGGCGTTGAGTGAAACCAGAACCGACATCTTCGGATGCGGATTTGGGCACTGAAATACACACCATGTGTTTCAGTTAGCGTGTCCCCTTCGTCTAGTGGCCTAGGACACCGCCCTTTCACGGCGGTAACAGGGGTTCGAGTCCCCTAGGGGACGCCATTTGCGGGAATAGCTCAGTTGGTAGAGCACGACCTTGCCAAGGTCGGGGTCGCGAGTTCGAGTCTCGTTTCCCGCTCCATATTTAACGAAAACGCCGCTCAGCAATGAGCGGCGTTTTTGTTTGTGCGTTTTTTATGGCATAGCACGCGACAACGCACTTTGTAGCAGCTGGCGAAGCCTGCGTCCGGCTGCGAAGCAGTCGTAAAACCTGTGTGTGCGGTCTTTCTGAAACACCGCGTCATTTGATTTCACGACTGCTGCGCAGCCGGACGCAGGCTTCGCCAGCTGCTACAGATTGTGTCGTTCTCCGGTTTTGTTGTTTGGACCCGCCAGCAGGGCGGGTCCAAGAGGCGATCAGAGCTTCGGCAGCTGCCCGATGCGCCCCATCATTTCGGTCACGATCTGCAGGTCCAGCAGGAACTGGTCGACCGTCTTGAACTCATTGTCGGTGTGGCCGGTGTATTTCACCTCGGGCCGGGCCAGGCCAAACTGCACGCCATTGGGCAGTTCATGGACCGAGGTGGCGCCGGCAGAGGTGCCGTACTTGTGCTCCATGCCCAGGTTTTCGCTGGCTACGGCCAGCAAGGCCTTGACCCATTCACCCTCAGGGTTGCGGTACATCGGCTCGGCGATCGAGATATCGAAGGTCGGTGCGATGTGGCTTTTCTTGCTCCAGGTGGCCAGCTTATCGGTGATTTCGCTGTTCAGCGCTTCCGGGGACTTGCCCTTCGGTACACGCAGGTTGACCGCCAGCTTGAAAGCCTTTTCATCCATCCCGACAAAAGTCAGGGACGCGGTGAGTGGCCCCATGAATGAATCGGAAAAACCGACACCCAGTTTGCCGCCCAGGTAGTCCAGCCCCCAGTTGTCGGCGGCGTAGCGGGCGGCGTCGGTGATGTGGTTATGTTTGAGCGCGACCTTGCCGTCGAGGCTGTTGATGAAGTCCAGCATCCTGGCCACCGGGTTGACGCCTGACTCAGGCTCGGAGGAGTGGGCGGAAACGCCGGTAACCGTGAGTTTCACGTCCTTGCCGACGACCTTGGCCGTCACCTCAAAATTACCGCCATTGCGCTTCGCATACTCAGTACCCGCTTTGTGCAGGCTGGCGGCCAATTCGTCAGGCTTGTCACTCACCAGGGTGACAACCGATGCCGACGGAATCTGGTTGGTGGCCAGTCCGCCCGTCATTGAGACGATTTCAGCACCCTTGCCCTCGCCATCACGTCGGGCAAAGCTGGCCATGACGGTGCCGTAGCCTTTCTCGGCAATCACCACCGGGTAGCCGCCATCCAGCGCCAGGTTGTAGTTGGGTGTCGGATTGTGTTCGAAGTAGTAGGGAATGGCGTCGCCGGTGGTTTCTTCGGTGGTGTCTACCAGCAGCTTGAAGTTCCTCGCCAGCGGCAGCTTCTCTTCCTTGATGACCTTCATCGCATAGAGCGACACCACGATGCCGTTCTTGTCGTCCTCGGTACCCCGACCATACATGCGATCGCCGATCAGGGTGACCTTGAACGGATCGAGTCGGGTGCCGTCTTTCAGTACCCAGTTCTCCGGCGTCACGGGCACCACATCGGCATGCGCGTGAATGCCCACCACTTCATCGCCGCTGCCCTCAAGGGCGATTTCATAGACGCGGTTGTCGATGTTGCGAAAATTCAGGTTGAAGGACTGGGCCAGGTCTTTGATCTTGTCGGCGATCTTGATGAATTCAGGATTGTCGTACTGAGCGACGCCGTCCACGCGGAAGGTCGGGATGGCCACCAGCTCACGCAGGGTCTCGGTGGCCGCGCTGCCGTATTTCAATCGTGCATAAAGGCCAAGCAGGCGATGGATTTCGTTCTGCTGTTCAGAAGAAAGTGCCTTGTTATCGAGAAAGGCGCTGATGGCCGGGCCGAGGTCGCCTGATTTGGCGACGTCACTCTGGGCCAGGCGTCCCAGGAACTCCCTGAAGTCGGTGACCGATGATTCACTGAACGTCTTGAGGATGGCCGTGCTCTGTTGCGCCGTGATGTTGGCAAATGCAGAAGGGGTGAACGAAGAAAGGCTGGCGATCATCAGGGTGGTCGCGGCCAGGTGCTTGAGTGAAAAGTCCATTGCTGGGGCATTCCTTTGCAGGCAGTTTGTGAGAAATATCTGATCGATTAATCAGAAACATTTCAAAGCTAACACCCGGAAGGCTTGATGCAGAGCCCTTGATGCAGGATCTGTCGCACAGAAACGCAAAAGCGACGCAGATATGAAAAAGGCCCGCGAGTCAGACTCGGCGGGCCTTTTGCGTGGGCGCAGGTTTTACATCGACAGAATCAGACGCCCGGCAAACAGGATCAGAATCACCCCCATCGTCCGTTCAAACCAATGCCCCATGCGCATGAACAGCACGCGCACCCGGGCGCTGGAAAAGAACAGCGCGACGATCACAAACCACAACGCATTCACAAAACACATCCAGACCCCATACAGCGCCTGGATCTTTAGCGGTGTCGTGGCACTGATGATGGTGGTGAAAATCGCCAGGAAAAACAGGGTCGCCTTGGGGTTCGTCGCGTTGGTCAGAAACCCGGTGGTGAATGCCTTCAATAGCGTTTGTTTGACGACAGGTTCGTCCACGGCCTGGTCGCCCTCAAGCGCGGACTTGGGTTTGCTGCGCAACAGGCTGACCCCGAGGTACAAAATGTAAGCGCCGCCCACGACCTTGGCCACGGTCAACAACCAAGGCGTTGTATGCATCAGCGCGCCGACCCCGAGCAGCGTGTAAAGCACGTGCACGGAAATCCCCGCGCCGATGCCCAGCGCCGTGCAGATGCCCACCAGCCGACCGAAGCGCACGCTCTGACGAATCGTGACGGCAAAATCCGGCCCGGGTGCGACCACGGCCAGAAAGTGAATGGTTGCCAGCGCCAGAAACTCGCCCAAGTAACTCGAAAGCATTTCAACTCCAGAAGGTAAGGGGTGAAGCATTGCCGCGATAGCCGACAAAGAACGAAAGGCTCAATCGTGGATCTGCCACACCCGGTGTCACCGAGTGCATGCAGCGCGAATTGAACATGATGAAATCACCCGGCTCGGGACGTATCTCAAGTGTGGGAGGGCCAAGCAGGGCAGGGTCGATGCCGTAACTGTCACCGCGCATTTCGTCGAACTGGTCCGGCGAAATGTCGTCGTCCCACATCTGCAGCGCGCCGCCTTCGGTGGGCATGTTCAGGTAAACGTTGCAGGCGAACTGCGCTTCCAGGCTTCTGGCCTGGTAACTGTCCGGGGCGTCCTTGGCGAAAATGTCATGGTGGGCGAGGAAGCACACCCCCGGTTTCACGACCCGTGACAGCCCGACATACATCTTGCGACCGTAGAGGTTTTCCAGGTGAGCGCCTGCCGGCCAGGATTCGTCGAGCATGCAGCGCAGGGTGTCGACCGGGGACGAATAGGGCGCGCAACGGTTACGTAATTCCGCGATATTGCGGGTGGCGCGTTCGAAGTAGTCCTCGATCAGCAACGGCTGGTTTTCCGCCTCATAAAACGCCATGCCGATACGACCGATACTAGGCGCATTGATATAGCCTTCGAAGCCCGGGGCGAGGATCTTGTCGCCAATCTGAATCGCCAGCGGTTGGGGCAGCAAGCCTTTGACGCGGATGGCGAGGACTTCTTCGTTGGCCAGTTTTTTTATGCACGTCTCATCGAGACGCTCGACGTCAAGCATCATGTCTTAGGTCCATCTATCAGATAGTCAACAGAACCCGCGAGCGCAGGCTCCCCCGGCGTCAGGCGATGACGTTGCCGGCATCGCCCAAATGCTCAATCCACGGAGTAGTGGACTGACAGCGTTCCCTTTTTCAATGAAAGGGAAGCGATCGTGACCGTGCCTAATTCCTTCAGGCTACGTACATGGGTGCCGCCGCAGCCATAGGCGGGCAGTTCACCGAAACCGATTTCCCGGGCGCCTTCACGCAATGACGTCAGGCGCGGCCAATCCTGGCCAATAAACTGTGCGATGCCGAGTTGAACGGATTCGACATCGAGCTCCTGGGCACTTTCCAGCGCTTTGAACTGCACCCGACCTTCGTCCGGCCAGTGATGCGCCTTGGTCGGCATCCAGCCTCTGGCCTGGACGAAATGACCAATCAAATGCCCGGCGGAATGCATGCGCGTATTGAACTGGCGCCGCTCTTCGTCGATACGAATCTGGGTCATGCCGGGTTTAACCGGTTGATCGACGAAATGAATGATCCGGTCGGGATCCTGGACGACACGCAGTACCTGACTATCGCCGATCCAGCCGGTATCAAAAGGCTGGCCGCCACCTTGCGGGTGAAACAGCGTGGCGCGCAGCACCACGGCAAATTCGTTCTCGTGGGGCGTGCACTCCAAGACTTCCACATTAGCCTTGAGGTCATCACTATGGAAAAAGAGGCGGAGCGTCATATTCCATGCCCTGATTAAAGTTTCTTTTTTATTATATGAAGCGTGGAATTGCGTGATAATCCGTTCAAACATCAAAGGACTGTTGCGCTGTGAGCATAAATCTTCCACTGCCGCTGCTCGGTGAAATGGCGATTTTCGTCAAGGTTGTCGAGACCGGCAGCTTCTCCGAAGCAGCCCGCCAACTGGGGGCTTCACCCTCGGCAGTGAGTCGTAGTATTTCGCGACTGGAGAAGGCCCTGGCCACGCGTCTACTGCAACGCACCACGCGCAAACTGCGCCTGAGCGACGGTGGCGAAGAGGTGTTCAAGCGTTGTCAGGAAATGGTCAGCGCGGCCAAGTCAGTGATGGAAATCAGTGGCCAGTTCACTGACGAACCCGAAGGGCTGGTGCGTATCAGCGTCCCGAAAGCGGTAGGCCGGATCGTGATTCACCCGCATATGCCGGAGTTTTTACGCCGTTATCCAAAAGTGGACGTGGAGCTATTGCTTGAGGACCGGCAGGTTGATTTGATCGACGACAACGTCGACCTGGCGATTCGCATTACCGACCGGCCGCCAGCAGGGCTGGTGGGGCGGCAGTTGCTCACCATCGACCATTTGCTCTGCGCGACACCGCAGTATCTGGCTGAACACGGTACGCCGACTCACCCCCATGACTTGCTTAATCACAGTTGCATTTACCTGGGTGAAACCCCGAGCGATGCGCGCTGGAAATTCAGGAAGGGCAGCAAATCGGTGACCGTCGGTGTGCGTGGGCGATATGCCGCCAATCACACCGGCGTACGTTATGGCGCGGTGTTGCAGCATATCGGCATTGGCAGCTTGCCCTATTTCACTGCGCGCCATGCCCTGGAGAAAGGGTTGATGGTGCAGGTGCTGCCGGACTGGACCTTTCTGGCGTCCTACCACGGAGGTGCCTGGTTGCTGCATTCGCCAACCCGGTACCTGCCGCCCAAGATACGGGTGCTGATTGATTACCTGGTGACGTGTCTGGAGAAGGAGCCGACGCTGGGCAAGCCCGGTAAGTCCAATGGTCCGGTTTGGTCCTCATCGGAATATGAAATGCCAGAGAGTGACGGCTTGTTCTGAGCGCAAAAAAAGGCCCGCATGTTAATCATGCGGGCCTTTTTCATTGCTGGGCCGGGATCAGTGCTTGCTGTCGTCGTTCGACATCGACAGCAGCTGTTTTTCCTGATTCCAGTCGAACGGCTCGTCGTTTTGTTCCGCTTCGAAGCGGCGCTCTTCCAGCGCCTGATACATATCGATTTCATCATCGGGCATGTAATGCAGGCAGTCACCGGCGAAGTACCACAGCAGGTCGCGCGGGACCAGGTGGGCAATTTGCGGGTAGCGGGTAATGACCTGGCAGAGAATGTCCTGGCCCAGGTATTGGCTTTCGATCGGGTCGACCGGCAGCAACGCACGCAACTCGTCGAAGCGCTCCAGGAACAAGGCATGGCTTTCTTCGGGAACCTGCTCGGCCTCACCCACGGCGACCAGGATGCTGCGCAAGTGGTCAAGCAAGACGAGATGATCGGCAACGACGTTGGACACGAGATAAGTCCTCAAGAGCAAAACGGGCGCGGGAGTATAAAGCGCCTGCGCCCTTTTTGCATGGACCGACATGTTCGGCTGGATCAGCGGACCTTTCCTTGAGCCAGTGCCAGCTCCTCTTTGTCGAAATCATCGACATCAATCACCTTGCGTCGGGCCGTTTCGGCGATACGCAGAGTCTGCGCTTCCATTGCCTGCAAGACACCGGCCTCCAGCGCGGCATCGATGATGTGTTCCCCGGCGGCCGGTTTGACCTGGCCACTTTTGAGGGCCACGTGCAGCTTTTTCTGCAGCGGCTGCGCGGCGTTGAGCAAATTGCAGGCATGTTGCAATGCGCCGACGGCATCATCGGCCGATTGCGGACGGTAGCAACCGCCCAGCAACTCTTCCAGGGTCGGGTCGCCCTTGGCGCGGCCAATCACGGCGGCCACGTCGGCCCCGAGCTTGTCCGATGGGCCTTTGTGTCGACGACCGAACGGAAACACGATCACCCGTAACAGGCAACCCAACACCCTGTTCGGGAAATTGGTCAGCAGTTCATCCAGCGCACGCTCCGACTGACCCAGGCTTTCCTCCATGGCCCAAGTGAACAACGGCGCCATGTGTTCCGGTGAGTCGAGATCGTGGTAACGCTTGAGGGCGGCAGAGGCGAGGTACAAGTTGCTGAGTACATCCCCCAGTCGTGCTGACAGACGCTCGCGACGTTTCAGTTCGCCGCCCAGCAGCATCATGCTCAGGTCCGCCAGCAGGGCAAACGCCGCAGCCTGACGATTAAGGGCGCGGAAGTAACCCTGGCTGAGCTTGTTGCCCGGCGTGTGTTCGAAATGCCCGAACCCCAGGTTCAGCACCAGTGTGCTGGCGGCGTTACTCATGGCAAAACCGATGTGCTTGAGCAGCAGGCCATCGAACTCGGTGAGCGCCTGATCCTTGTCCTCACGACCGGCGAGGGCCATTTCCTTGAGCACGAACGGATGGCAACGAATCGCCCCCTGGCCGAAGATCATCAGGTTGCGCGAGAGAATGTTCGCGCCTTCGACGGTGATGAAAATCGGCGCGCCATTCCAGCTGCGACCGAGGTAATTGTTCGGCCCCATGATGATGGCTTTGCCGCCATGAACATCCATCGCATGGCTGATGCACTCGCGGCCACGTTCGGTGAGGTGGTACTTGAGAATTGCCGACAGCACCGACGGTTTCTCGCCCAGATCCACCGCGTTGGCGGTCAGCATGCGCGCCGCGTCCATCATCCAGGCGTTGCCGCCGATGCGCGCCATGGCTTCCTGAATCCCTTCGAACGCCGACAGTGGAACGTTGAATTGTTCGCGAACCTGAGCGTATTGACCGGTCACCAGGCTGGTGAATTTGGCGGCGCCGGTGCCAACGGCAGGCAATGAAATCGAACGCCCGACCGACAGGCAATTCATCAGCATCATCCAGCCTTTGCCAAGCATGTCCTGGCCGCCGATGAGGAAGTCGAGCGGCACGAACACGTCCTTGCCAGCGTTCGGGCCGTTCATGAACGCGGCCCCCAGCGGCAGGTGACGGCGGCCGATTTCAACACCGGCGGTGTCTGTCGGAATCAGGGCCAGGCTGATGCCAAGGTCTTCCTTGTCGCCCAGTAAATGGTCCGGGTCATAAGCCTTGAAGGCGAGGCCGAGCAGGGTCGCCACCGGGCCGAGGGTGATGTAACGCTTTTCCCAGTTCAGGCGCAGGCCCAGGGTTTCCTTGCCTTCCCATTCACCTTTGCAGATGACCCCGGTGTCGGGCATTGCCCCGGCGTCGGAACCGGCCAGTGGGCCGGTCAATGCGAAGCAGGGAATGTCGTCACCACGGGCCAGGCGAGGCAGGTAATGGTTGCGCTGTTCATCGGTGCCGTAATGCAGCAGTAGCTCGGCGGGGCCGAGGGAATTGGGGACCATCACGGTGGACGCAAGGTCGCCGCTGCGGGTCGCCAGTTTCATGGCGACCTGTGAGTGGGCATAGGCGGAGAAGCCCTTGCCGCCGTATTCCTTGGGAATGATCAGCGCGAAGAAGCCGTTGTCCTTGATATGCGTCCAGGCTTCGGCGGGCAGGTCCATGTCTTGCCCGATCTGCCAGTCGGTGACCATGGCGCACAGTTCTTCGGTCGGGCCATCAATGAATGCCTGTTCCTCTTCGCTCAGTTGGGCTTTGGGATAGGACAGCAGTTTGTTCCAGTCGGGGCGACCGCTGAACAGCTCACCGTCCCACCACACTGTGCCGGCATCGATGGCGTCGCGTTCGGTTTGCGACATCGGCGGCAGGGTCTTCTGGAACCAGTTGAACAGCGGCGCGCTGAAGAACTTGCGACGCAGGTCGGGCAGCAGCAACGGCGCTGCAACGGCGGCGATCAACACCCAGAGCAACAGCAGCAGCCAACCGGGCGCGCGGCTGAAAGCGCCCATGGCCACCACATAGACGGCAACGATGCAGAGAGCGGGCAGGGGGGCGATGCGACGATGGGCTAACCAGGCGATCCCGACAACCAGAACCAGTATCCACAACAGCAGCATATTTAATCCTCCGTGAACCAGGGTAAAACCAACCTTCAGAGCTTAGACGGCATCCGCCAAACAGGGTGGTCAGAGCGATGTGATTGAATTCGTGGGAAACCTTGGGTGAGTTTTGTAGGTTCGGTTGGCAACACGCTCGGGAAATGGTTCGTTTCCTACGCGACAATGCGCCCAAGTTTGGCCGAAACGTCGTTATCTCTGTGCTGAAGCTGTCGCTAGACTCGAGGCTTCCCCTGGAGATTATTCTCATGCACGAGTACCTGAGCCCCGGCCGCTTCATCGATAGTGACCACCCCTCGGTGGTGGAGTTCGCCGAAATACATCGCGGCAGCCGTCGAGATCCGATCGAGCAGGCGATCAACCTTTATTACGCCGTGCGTGAGGCCGTGCGCTACAACCCCTACACGTTCAGCCGCGATCCGCAGACGTTGTGCGGCAGTTATGCGCTGGCAACGGGGGAAAGCTATTGCGTGCCCAAAGCCACGCTACTGGCGGGCGCTGCCCGGCATTGCGGGATCCCGGCACGCATTGGTCTGGCAGACGTTCGCAATCACCTGTCGACGCCACGCTTGCTCGAATTGCTCAAGAGCGATGTATTCGCGATGCATGGCTACACGGAGTTGTATTTGAATGACCGCTGGGTCAAGGCGACACCGGCGTTCAATCAAAAACTCTGTGAACTGTTCAATGTCGCACCGCTGGAATTCGACGGGATTAACGACAGCGTCTTTCATCCGTTCAATCGCGATGGCGCGCAGTTGATGGAGTACCTGGTTGATCACGGCCAGTTCGCCGATGTGCCGGAAACGTTCTTTTTCGAGCACCTGGAAAAGTGCTATCCGCACCTGTTCAGCGACAAGCTACCCACGTTGCTGGGTGATATGCAGAGCGATTTGAGTCGCGCCTGATCCGGCGTATGCTGCCTGCCCACTTATCGAAAAAGAGGCGGTCATGCTGAAGATCTGGGGTCGGAAAAACTCGTCGAATGTCAGAAAGCCTTTGTGGGCCGCCGAAGAGCTGGGGCTGGCCTACGAGGCCATCGATGCGGGCGGTGCTTTTGGTGTGGTCGATACGCCGCAGTACCGTGCAATGAACCCCAATGGTCGCGTACCGGTGATCGAAGACGACGGTTTTGTGTTGTGGGAATCCAACGCCATCGTGCGTTACTTGATGGCCCGCCATGCCAACAGCACGTCTTGGTATCCAGCGAACCTGCAAGCCCGCGCCACGGCTGACAAGTGGATGGACTGGACCACTTCAAGTTTTGCCGGCCCCTTCCGCACCGTATTCTGGGGCGTGTTGCGCACGCCGGCCGACAAGCAGGACTGGCCGGCCATCAAGGCTGCGATCAAGGAGTGCGACGAGTTGCTGTCGATGGCCAATCAAGCGTTGTCGACCCAATCCTACCTGTCCGGCGATGAGATCGGCATGGGCGACATCCCCCTCGGCAGTTTTATTTATGCCTGGTTCGAGATGCCAATCGAGCGCGCGTCGCAGCCGCACCTTGAAGCCTGGTATGCCCGGTTGAAACAACGTCCTGCCTATCAAAAAGCAGTCATGACCGCGTTGACTTAATACTCACTATCGACACACTTGACTGTACTTGTGTGGCGGCGACAAGCACCATTGCGCCCATGTGCCGCGGTTGTACCTGTCGCCGCCAGCCGTCTTTTATTCCTTTTTTCCTTCTTGGTGCGTAATCCGATATGAGTTCCGCTCTGTCCATCCGGCAGCTAACCAAAACCTACGGCAACGGTTTCCAGGCCCTGAGTGGTATCGATCTGGACGTTGCCGAAGGTGACTTTTTCGCCTTGCTCGGCCCGAACGGCGCCGGCAAATCCACGACCATCGGCATTCTCTCGACCCTGGTGAACAAGACCAGCGGAACGGTGAATATCTTCGGCCACGACCTGGACAAGAATCCTGCGCAGCTCAAACGCTCCATCGGCGTGGTGCCCCAGGAATTCAACTTCAACCAGTTCGAAAAGACCTTCGATATCGTGGTGACCCAGGCCGGTTACTACGGCATTCCGGCGAAAGTCGCCAAGGAACGCGCCGAGCAATACCTGACCCAACTGGGGCTGTGGGATAAGCGCGATACGCCGTCACGCTCGCTGTCCGGTGGCATGAAGCGTCGATTGATGATTGCGCGCGCGCTGGTTCACGAACCGCGTTTGCTGATCCTCGACGAACCGACGGCAGGTGTGGACATCGAGCTGCGTCGTTCGATGTGGACCTTTCTCACCGAGCTGAACAAGAAAGGCATCACCATCATCCTCACCACGCACTATCTGGAAGAGGCTGAGCAGTTGTGCCGCAACATCGGCATCATCGACCACGGCACCATCGTCGAGAACACCAGCATGAAACAGTTGCTCAGCCAGCTGCATGTGGAGACGTTCCTGCTCGACATCAAAAACACCCTGAACAGTGCGCCGCAGTTGCTCGGCTACCCGACCCGGCTGCTTGACGGCCACACGCTGGAAGTCCAGGTCGACAAGGCCATGGGCATCACCGCGCTGTTTACCCAGTTGGCGCAGCAGAACATCGAAGTGCTGAGCCTGCGTAACAAAACCAATCGCCTAGAGGAGTTGTTCGTGTCCCTGGTGGAGAAAAATCTGTCGAAGGTGGCGGTATGAGTTCCGAGCTGCAGCCCAACCTCGTTGCCCTCAATACCATCGTTTACCGTGAGGTCCGGCGCTTTACCCGGATCTGGCCGCAGACATTGCTGCCGCCGGCCATCACCATGGTTTTGTACTTCGTGATCTTCGGCAACCTGATCGGTCGCCAGATCGGTGACATGGGCGGCTTCACCTACATGGAGTACATCGTGCCGGGGCTGATCATGATGTCGGTGATCACCAACGCCTATGGCAACGTGGTGTCGAGTTTCTTTGGCAGCAAGTTCCAGCGCTCCATCGAGGAATTGATGGTGTCGCCAGTGTCACCGCATACGATTCTGATCGGCTACACCCTGGGCGGCGTGCTGCGCGGGTTGATGGTCGGGATCATCGTGACGTTGCTGTCGCTGTTCTTTACGCATTTGCAGGTGCATCACCTGGGCGTGACTATTCTGGTGGTGGTGCTGACGGCGACGATCTTCTCGCTGCTGGGCTTCATCAACGCTGTGTTTGCACGCAATTTCGATGACATCTCGATCATTCCGACATTCGTACTGACACCGCTGACCTACCTGGGCGGGGTGTTCTACTCGATTTCCCTGTTGCCACCGTTCTGGCAGACCGTGTCCCTGGCGAACCCGGTGCTGCACATGGTCAACGCCTTCCGTTATGGCATCCTCGGTGTGTCGGACATCAAGATCAGCATCGCCATCACCTTCATGCTGGTGGCGACTGTCGTGTTGTACATCGGTTGCGCACGTTTGCTGGTCAGCGGTCGCGGGATGCGTACCTGATTCAGGATCGCCAAGACGCTTACCCAGACACCGCATAAAAAACGGCCTCCACATTGGAGGCCGTTTTGCATTCTACAGCCGGCTTTTCTTGCGCCGTTTCCACTGCCGCGCCACCCACCAGCGCCAGTACAGCATGGTCAGGCAGTAGGCGAGGGCGCCCAGCACCAGTCCGGTGACGACCGAGCCCAGCAAAAATGGTTGCCACAGTGTCGAGAGTTCGCTGCTGACCCATTCCCAGGTCAATGCATCTGGCAACTGCCGAGCGGGCACATCCAGCAGCCAGGCACCGGTCTGGTAAGTGCAATAAAACACCGCTGGCATGGTGATCGGGTTGGTCAGCCAGACCAGGCTCACCGCAATCGGTATGTTGCCCCGCACCATGATGGAAAGAACGGCCGCCAGCAGCATTTGAAACGGGATCGGCAGAAACGCCGCGAACAGGCCGACCGCCATCGCCCGGGCCACAGAGTGGCGGTTGAGGTGCCAGAGGTTGGGGTCATGCAGCAAGGTGCCGAGAAAGCGTAAGGACTTGTGTTCCCTGATGCTGGTCGGGTCTGGCATGTAACGTTTGAATAAGCGCCGGGGCATAAGGCTTCTCGGTCGGTTAAGGCGGCAAGTATGTCTGGATTCTACGAAGCGCCCATTCAGACTTTGTGACAATTAATAACGGCGCCTGTGCGGTTAGCCGGCTATGCCTAGGGAGGAACTCTCAAGGATGAGCGTATGCGCACAGGGATGATAGCGCTGGCGTTGGGTTTGCTGGCCCTGAGGTTTTTGCCGGAACTACCGCCGGTTGGGTTATGGGGGTTGCTGCCGTTAGTCGGTTTGATGGTGTTGCCGTTTCGCTCGTATCCATTGGCGTTTTTCCTGTTCGGCTTCAGTTGGGCGTGCGCGAACGCGCAGTGGGCGCTGGATGATCGGCTGCCACACACACTCGATGGCGAGACGCGCTGGGTCGAAGGGCGGGTAACGGGCCTGCCGCAACAGGCAGACGGCGTGGTGCGTTTCGAGCTGACGGACAGCCAGTCACGCCGAACCAAACTGCCCCGACACCTGCGTCTGGCCTGGTATGGCGGGCCGCCCGTCAATAGCGGCGAACGGTGGCGGCTGGCGGTCAAATTGAAGCGTCCTGCCGGGCTGCTCAATCCGCATGCGTTCGATTATGACGCCTGGCTGCTGGCTCAACGCATCGGTGCAACCGGCACGGTCAAGGACGGCGAATTGGTCGCCGAAGCCCGATGGGCCTGGCGCGACGGCATCCGCCGGCGTTTGCAAGCCGTAGATGCCCAAGGCCGAACCGGGGCGTTGACGGCGCTGGTGCTGGGCGATGGCGCCGGGCTGAGCCGTGAGGAATGGCAAGTGCTGCAAGACACCGGCACCGTGCATCTGCTGGTGATTTCTGGGCAGCACATCGGCTTGCTGGCGGGATTGGTCTATCTGCTGATCGCAGGGTTGACGCGTTTGGGGCTGTGGCCAGGGCGTTTACCCTGGCTGCCATGGGCGTGCGGGCTGGCGTTCTCGGCAGCGCTGGCTTATGGGTTACTGGCCGGTTTCGACGTACCGGTGCAACGCGCGTGCGTGATGATCGGGCTGGTGCTGTTATGGCGGCTGCGTTTTCGTCACCTCGGTGCGTGGTGGCCGCTGTTGCTGGCGTTGAATGGCGTTTTGCTGGTGGATCCGCTGGCCAGTCTGCAACCAGGCTTCTGGCTATCTTTTGCAGCAGTGGCGGTGTTGATCTTCACCTTTGGCGGGCGGTTGGGCCCCTGGCGATGGTGGCAAACCTGGACTCGGGCCCAGTGGCTGATTGCAATCGGTTTGTGCCCGTTGTTGTTGGTGCTGGGCTTGCCGATCAGCATCAGCGGGCCTGTGGCCAATTTGCTGGCGGTGCCCTGGATCAGTCTGCTGGTGTTGCCACCAGCCTTGCTCGGCACATTGTTATTACCCGTCCCTTATGTGGGCGAAGGGTTGCTGTGGCTGGCGGGCGGGTTGATCGACTGGCTGTTCAGGGCACTGGCATTAATGGCCGGGCAACTGCCTGCGTGGTTACCGGCGGCGGTACCGCTGTGGAGTTGGGCGCTCGGCACATTGGGGGCCTTTCTACTCTTGATGCCGCGAGGCGTTGCGCTACGCCCTTTGGGCTGGCCGCTGCTGTTGATGCTGGTGTTTCCACCTCGACCGTTGTTGCCTGAAGACCGGGCCGATGTCTGGCAACTGGACGTCGGCCAAGGATTGGCCATCCTGGTGCGTACTCGCTATCACACGCTGCTGTATGACACCGGGCCTCGTTTCGGCGATTTCGACCTCGGTGAGCGGGTGGTCCTGCCTTCGTTGCGCAAACTGGGGGTGAAGGGGCTCGACCTGATGCTGATCAGCCACGCCGATGCCGATCACGCTGGTGGTGCGCGAGCAGTGGCCAATGGTTTGCCGGTCAGTCGGGTACTCAGTGGCGATCCCGAGGGGCTGCCTGCCGAACTGCACGCCGAGGGCTGTGAAAGTGGTCGGCAATGGACCTGGGACGGCGTGCACTTCGAACTGTGGCAATGGACGTCAGCCCATGACCGCAATCAGAAATCCTGCGTATTGCAAATAGAAGCCAGCGGCGAGCGACTGTTGCTGACCGGTGATATCGACACCGCTGCCGAGCGGGCGTTGCTTGAAAGTCCTCTCGCACAAAACACCGATTGGTTGCAGTCACCTCATCATGGCAGCCGCAGTTCCTCGTCGATGGCGCTGTTGAGCGCGCTGCAACCCAAGGCCGTGCTGATTTCCCGTGGGCAAGGCAATTCCTTTGGCCATCCGCACCCCACCGTGGTGGCGCGCTATAAAAAGCTCGGCATGATGATCTACGACAGCGCCGAGCACGGCGCCATTCATCTGCAATTGGGCCGTTTCAAACCGCCGTGGACGATGCGTCTGGATCGGCGTTTCTGGCGCGATCCGCCACCGCTCAACAAATAGCCGAGAGTTATTAAAGCCCGACCGGATGCGACATCACGGTCTTCGGTGCGCTCGGCCCCTATGTTAGAGTGGCGCACTTTTTCGAGGGGACTGTCACTGTGTGGGAATTGGTCAAATCCGGCGGTTGGATGATGCTGCCGATCATTCTGAGTTCCATCGCGGCCATGGCGATCGTCGCCGAGCGTCTCTGGACCCTGCGAGCCAGCCGTGTGACCCCGGAGCATCTGCTCGGGCAGGTCTGGGTGTGGATCAAGGACAAGCAACTCAATAAAGAAAAACTCAAGGAACTGCGCGCCAACTCACCGTTGGGCGAGATCCTGGCGGCGGGCCTTGCGAACTCCAAGCATGGTCGCGAGATCATGAAAGAGTGCATTGAAGAAGCCGCCGCGCGGGTCATTCACGAACTCGAACGCTACATCAATGCCTTGGGCACCATCGCCGCCATGGCCCCGTTACTCGGATTGCTGGGGACGGTGCTGGGCATGATCGATATCTTCAGCTCGTTCATGGGCACGGGCATGACCACCAACGCCGCAGTGCTGGCCGGCGGTATTTCCAAAGCCTTGATCACCACGGCTTCGGGCCTGATCGTCGGCATCCCGTCGGTATTCTTTCACCGGTTCTTGCAACGGCGCATCGATGAACTGGTGGTGGGGATGGAGCAGGAAGCCATCAAGCTGGTTGAAGTGGTGCAGGGCGACCGTGACGTTGATCTGGCTGAGGGCAAAGCGTGAAATTCCGCCGCAAGCAACGGGAGAACGTGGACATCAATCTCGTGTCGCTGATCGACGTGGTGTTTGTCTTGCTACTGTTTTTCGTTGTGACCACCACCTTTACCCGAGAAACCCAGTTGCGCGTCGAACTGCCGGAAGCGGTCAGCGGCTCGCCGGCCGAAGATCAGCAAGTCAAGCAACTGGACATCACCATCAATGCCGAAGGCGTGATCTCGGTGAACAATCATGTGTTGCCCAAGAGTGATCTGGTGACCTTGATGGAAGCGCTGCAAAAAGAATCCAACGGTGACACCAATTTGCCGCTGTCCATCAGCGCTGACGGCAAGACCCAACATCAATCCGTCATCACCGCCATGGACGCCGCCGGGAAACTCGGTTTCAGTCACTTGCGCATGACCACCGTCGAGGCGGCGCCCGCGCCCTGATGGCCATGTCTGATCGCTTGCTCGCCGCGTGGTACGAAGGTCATCCGGCCCTGAAGCTGTTGCAGCCACTGGAGTGGTTGTACCGGTGGGTGGTCATGAACAAGCGCAAGCGGTTTCTGGCGGGTGAGGGCGAGATCTATCAGCCGCCCGTGCCGCTGATTGTGGTCGGCAATATCACGGTGGGCGGCACCGGCAAGACGCCGCTGATTCTGTGGATGATCCAGCATTGCCAGCGCAGCGGCTTGCGGGTCGGCGTGGTCAGTCGCGGTTACGGTGCCAAACCGCCGCAGCTACCCTGGCGAGTCGAAGCCGATCAAAGCGCCGATGTGTCGGGCGATGAACCGCTGTTGATCGTCCAGCGCACCGGCGTGCCCTTGATGATCGACCCGGACCGCAGCAGCGCCATCAAAGCACTGCTCGCGAGCGAGCCGTTGGACCTGATCCTGTCCGATGACGGCATGCAACATTACCGGATGGCCCGTGACCTGGAACTGGTATTGATCGACGCCGCACGAGGTCTGGGCAATCAGCGTTGCCTGCCCGCCGGGCCGTTGCGTGAACCGGTCGAGCGCCTGCAAAGCGTCGACGCGGTGCTGTACAACGGCGCTAGCGATGATCGCGACAACGGTTTTGCCTTCCAGCTCCAACCCACCGCCTTTATCAATCTGCAAAGCGGTGAGCGGCGCCCCCTCGACCACTTTCCCGCAGGCCAGGCGGTGCACGCAGTGGCCGGGATCGGCAATCCGCAGCGTTTCTTCAAAACCCTCGAAACGCTACACTGCAAGCCAGTTCCGCATGCTTTTGCCGACCACGCCGAGTACAGCGTGCAGGCCTTGAATTTCACACCGTCATTGCCGTTGGTGATGACTGAAAAGGACGCGGTGAAGTGCCGTGCCTTTGCCGCCGCCGATTGGTGGTACCTGGCGGTCGATGCTGTGCCATCGCCGGCCTTCGTGGCCTGGTTCGATACGCAGCTGATGCGCCTGTTGCCGGATCGTCTTTTGCCTTAAAACCGTTTTTATCCAGGGAATGCTCATGGACACCAAATTGCTCGATATCCTCGCTTGCCCGGTCTGCAAAGGCCCACTCAAGCTCAGCGCCGACAAGACCGAGCTGATCAGCAAGGGCGCCGGTCTGGCATACCCGATTCGCGACGGCATTCCGGTGATGCTCGAAACTGAAGCGCGCACCCTGACCACCGACGAGCGTCTGGATAAATGACCACAGCCTTTACCGTTGTCATTCCATCGCGTTTTGCCTCCACCCGCTTGCCGGGTAAGCCGCTGCTGCTGATCGCCGGCAAGCCGATGATCCAGCATGTCTGGGAACAGGCCAGCAAAAGCAGCGCACAGCGTGTGGTGGTTGCCACCGACGATGCGCGCATTGTCGAGGCGTGCAACGGGTTCGGTGCTGAAGTGGTGCTGACCCGCGAAGACCACAATTCGGGCACCGACCGTCTGGCCGAGGTCGCAGCAAAACTCGGCTTGGCGCCCGACGCCATCGTGGTCAACGTCCAGGGTGACGAACCGCTGATCCCGCCGAGCGTGATCGATCAGGTCGCCGCCAACCTCGCTGCTCACACCGAAGCTCGCATGGCCACCCTGGCCGAGCCGATCGAAGACGTGGAAACACTGTTCAACCCCAATGTGGTCAAGGTCGTCAGCGACCTTAATGGCCTGGCGCTGACCTTCAGTCGCTCGACCTTGCCGTGGGCCCGGGACGCGTTCGCCAAGAGCCGCGAGCAATTGCCGGAAGGCGTGCCATACCGTCGCCACATCGGCATTTATGCCTATCGCGCCGGTTTCCTGCAGGACTTCGTCAGCTGGGGCCCATGCTGGCTGGAAAACACCGAGTCGCTGGAACAACTGCGAGCCTTGTGGCACGGCGTGCGGATTCACGTCGCCGACGCGCTGATCGCGCCGCCAACCGGTGTCGACACCGTTGAAGACCTTGAGCGCGTTCGTCGCCTGCTGGAGGCCTGATGCGCGTTTTGTTCGTGTGCCTGGGCAACATCTGCCGTTCTCCAACGGCCGAAGGCGTGCTGCGGCACAAACTGCGCGAAGCGGGGCTGGCCGATCAGATTGAAGTCGCCTCCGCCGGCACCGGTGACTGGCATGTCGGCAAGGCGCCGGACAAACGCAGCCAGGCCGCGGCCAAGTTGCGCGGTTACGACTTGTCCGCCCAGCGCGCCCAGCAAGTCACCCGTGCCGATTTCGCCACTTACGACCTGATTCTGGCGATGGACAACAGCAACCTGCGCCACCTCAAGGCGCTGCAACCGGCCAAGGGCAAAGCCGAGCTGGATTTGTTCCTGCGTCGCTACCAGTCGGAACTCGATGAGGTCCCGGACCCGTACTACGACGGTGACCAGGGCTTCGAACAGGTGCTGGACCTGATCGAGCGCGCCAGTGATTTGCTGGTGATCGAATTGAAGGGACGGCTATGAGTTTGCAGGTTCAATCGCAGGTTTCGCTCAAGCCGTTCAACAGCTTCGGTGTCGACGTTCAGGCTCGTCTGTTTGCCGAAGCCCACAGCGATGCTGACGTGCGCGAAGCCCTGGCGTATGCGGCGGCGCATGATGTGCCGCTGCTGGTCATCGGTGGCGGCAGCAACTTGCTGCTGACAGCGGATATCCAGTCGCTGGTGCTGCGCATGGCCACGCGCGGGATTCGCATCCTCAGCGATGACGGCAGCAAAGTCGTGATCGAAGCCGAGGCCGGCGAGCCTTGGCATCCGTTCGTGCAGCACACGCTGGCGCAAGGGTTGTCGGGCCTGGAAAACCTCAGCCTGATTCCCGGTACCGTCGGTGCGGCGCCGATGCAAAACATTGGCGCGTACGGGGTCGAAATCAAGGACGTGTTCTCCGGCCTGACCGCGCTGGATCGCCAGACTGGCGAGCTGCGGGATTTCACTCTCGAAGAATGCAATTTCGCTTATCGCGACAGCTTGTTCAAACAGCAGCCGGGGCGTTGGTTGATCCTGCGGGTGCGTTTTGCGCTGGACCGCGCCGCGCACCTGCATCTGGAATACGGCCCAGTGCGCCAGCGCCTGACCGAGCAAGGCATCGAGCAACCGACGGCAACGGATGTCAGCCTGGCCATTTGCAGCATCCGCAATGAAAAGCTCCCGGACCCGGCCTTGCTGGGCAATGCGGGCAGTTTCTTCAAAAACCCGTTGGTGCCCGCGGCACTGGTCGCACAGCTCAAGGGCGAATACCCGGACCTGGTCGCCTACGCACAACCGGACGGTCAAATGAAGCTGGCTGCAGGCTGGTTGATCGAACGGGCAGGGTGGAAAGGCTTCCGCGATGCCGACGCTGGCGTGCACAAGTTGCAGGCGTTGGTGCTGGTCAATTACGGCAGCGCGACGGGCCTGCAATTGCTCAGCCTGGCGCAGCGTATCCAGAAAGACATATCGGAACGTTTCCATGTCGACCTGGAAATGGAGCCCAATCAGTACTGAGGCTACGCTTTCAAGACTGATCTCAAAGCCCTGTACGCCTTCAACCGTACAGGGCTTTTTTGTTAATGCTGGGTTAACTTAGCCACCTAACGATGCAAACACTTGCTCCACTAAAGGCCCGGTGCAGACGTTCCCGTCGCACAAGAGAGCCTCAGCTTGAGTCGATCTGCGTGTTACGAACCAAGACCCAACGGCAGATTGCTCGACCCCATACCTCAAGAACTATGCGGGCGTGCCCATGAATACCCTGATTCTCAACGGACAACCTTACAAAATGGATGTGGCGGACGAGATGCCGTTGCTCTGGGCTATCCGCGATGTTGCGGGCGGCCATCCTGGCACGAAATTCGGCTGCGGCATGGGCCTGTGCGGCGCCTGTACGATTCATATCAACGGTCAACCCGCACGGGCTTGCATCACGACCGTCGGTTCCGCATTCGGGCAAAACGTCACGACCATCGACGAATTGCACAACGACCCGATAGGCAAGATTGTCCAGCAAGCCTGGCTCGACACCGCAGTGGCCCAGTGCGGTTTCTGCCAGGGCGGGCAGATCATGTCCGCGACGGCACTGCTCAAGACCAATCCCGATCCCACCGACGCGCAAATCGAAGAGGCAATGGTCGGCAACATTTGCCGCTGCGGCACTTACAACCGCATCAAGACTGCCATCCGTCAGGCTTCCATACACTTGAAGGAGGCCAAGGCATGAGCCAGTTACCGAATGATTTTGCCCTGAGTAATCTCAGTAATTTGAGTCGCCGGGGTTTTCTCAAGGGTGTGGGCGCCACCAGCGCATTGGTGCTGGTTGCGAGTTGGGGTTGGCAAGACGCTTTGGCCGAGGAGCCGAAGCAGTTTGGCGCCGAGGGCATGCCGCACGGTTGGGTCGATGATCCGAAGGTGTACATCAGCATTGCTGCCGATGGGATGGTAACGGTGGTCTGCAACCGTTCAGAAATGGGCCAGGGCGTGCGCACCAGCCTGACGATGGTGGTGGCCGATGAACTCGACGCCGACTGGTCGATGATGAAGGTGCAGCAGGCGCCGGGCGACGAAGTACGTTTCGGCAATCAGGACACCGACGGTTCCCGCAGCATGCGTCACTGGTTTGAACCGATGCGCCGTTGCGGTGCCGCCGCGCGAACCATGCTGGAACAAGCCGCTGCCGCGCAGTGGAAAGTGCCGGTCGCCGAGTGCCGAGCGCAATTGCATAAAGTGATTCACCAGCCGACCGGACGTGAGCTGGGCTATGGCGCCCTGGCCGCAGCGGCGGGTGCGCTGGCCGTGCCGGCCCGTGACAGTCTGCGGCTCAAGCAGCCGTCAGAGTTTCGCTACATCGGCAAGGAAGGAATCAAGGCCATCGATGGCGCCGACATCGTCAATGGCCGCGCCATTTACGGTGCCGACGTGCATTTTGACGGCATGCTCTACGCCACCATTGCGCGTCCGGCGGTGTACGGCGGCAAGGTCAAATCCGTTGATTCCAGCGCCGCGCTGCAAGTTCCGGGCGTGATCAAAGTCCTGCAGATCGAAGGCCGCCCGCTGCCGTCCGAGTTTCAACCCTTGGGCGGTGTGGCCGTGGTGGCCAGCAACACATGGGCCGCGATCAAAGGGCGTGATGCGCTGAAGATCGAGTGGGACGACGGTCCGAACGCCAGTTATGACTCCATTGCCTATCGCAAGGAACTGGAAGCGGCGTCCCTCAAGCCCGGCAAAGTGGTACGCAATACCGGCAACATCGAAGAGGCTTTGAGCAGTGCCGACAGTACTTTCGACGCGTCTTACTACTTGCCGCATCTGGCTCAGGCACCCATGGAGCCGATGGTCGCCATTGCCCGCTTCAAGGACGGTGTCTGCCAAGCCTGGGGGCCGAGTCAGGCGCCGCAGGTGACCCGCACCAGGATCGGCGAACGCCTGGGCATTCCCTTCGATAACGTGACGTTCAACGTGACCTTGCTGGGTGGCGGTTTTGGTCGCAAATCCAAACCTGACTTCATCATTGAAGCCGCCATCCTCGCTAAAGAGTTTCCCGGCAAGGCTGTGCGGGTGCAATGGACCCGTGAAGACGACATCCACTGTTCCTATTACCACACTGTGTCGGTCGAGTACCTCAAAGCCAGTCTGAACAAGGACGGCCTGCCATCCGCCTGGCTGCACCGCACCGTGGCCCCGAGCATCACCGCGCTGTTTGCACCAGGCATGAACCACGAGGCGGCGTTCGAGCTGGGCATGGGGTTCACCAACATGGCCTACGCGATTCCCAACGTGCGCCTGGAAAACCCGGAAGCCACGGTTCATACCCGCGTCGGCTGGTATCGCTCGGTATCGAATATCCCGCACGGCTTTGCGATTCAAAGTTTTGTCGATGAGCTGGCGCACAAGGCCGGGCAGGATCCGCTCAAGTACCAGATCAAGCTGATCGGCCCTGACCGTCAGATCGATCCAAGAACGTTGAGTGACGGGTGGAACTACGGCGAATCCCCCGAGCGTTATCCAATCGACACCGCGCGCCTGCGCACAGTGCTGGAAACCGCAGCCAAAGCCGCCGGTTGGGGCCGTGAAATGCCCAAGGGCCGAGGCCTGGGCCTGGCCGTGCATTACAGCTTTGTCACTTATGTGGCTGCCGCGATCGAGGTCGAAGTCAAAGACGACGGCACGCTGATTGTGCACAAGGCCGACATCGCCGTGGATTGCGGGCCGCAAATCAACCCTGAGCGTATCCGCTCGCAGTTCGAGGGCGCTTGCGTCATGGGCCTGGGCAACGCGGTGCTGGGAGAAATCAGCTTCAAGGACGGCAAGGTCCAGCAGGACAACTTCCACATGTACGAAGTGGCGCGCATGTCCCTGGCGCCCAAGGAAGTTGCCGTTCATTTGGTCACGCCGCCAGGGGTTGTGCCGTTGGGCGGTGTCGGGGAACCAGGTGTGCCGCCGATTGCGCCGGCACTGTGCAATGCAATCTTTGCCGCCACCGGCAAGCGCATCCGCAACCTGCCGGTTCGCTATCAACTGCAAGGTTGGCAGAAGGCTACCACCTGATGGATAGCGTCGATCTGAACGTCCTGCGCAGCGTGCTTGAATGGCGCCGCGCCGGTCAGCGAGTGGTGCTGTACAGCGTGGTCCAGACCTGGGGCACCGCGCCTCGGGCACCGGGTGCCATGTTGGCGTTGCGTGAAGATGGGGTGGTGATTGGCTCGGTGTCGGGCGGTTGTGTCGAGGATGATCTGATTGCCCGTCTGCACGACGGGCGTATCCCGGCCGACGGGCCGCCCGTTCAGTTGATCACTTACGGTGTCACTCGCGAGGAGGCCGCGCGGTTTGGTTTGCCGTGCGGCGGTACGTTGCGCCTGACCGAAGAGCGGGTCGGCGACCCGGCCTGGGTCGCTGAGTTGCTGGCGCGCTGCGAAGCCCATGAAATCGTCGCACGTTCGCTGGATATCGCAACCGGCGAAGTGGCTTTGCAGGCGGCGGACAAGGCCGATGTGCTGAGTTTTGATGGCCATACGCTGCGCGCTATTTATGGCCCGCGTTGGCGCCTGTTGCTGATCGGTGCGGGGCAATTGTCCCGTTACGTCGCCGAAATGGCGCGGCTGCTGGATTTCGAAGTGTTGATCTGCGATCCACGCACCGAATTCGTCTACGGTTGGGAAGAACAGCACGGACGCTTCGTACCGGGCATGCCGGACGAAGCGGTGCTGAACATCCAGACCGACGAGCGCACGGCCATCGTTGCCCTGACTCACGACCCGCGTCTGGATGACATGGCACTGCTCACGGCCCTCGACTCCAAGGCCTTTTATGTCGGCGCACTGGGCTCGCGGGTCAACAGCCTGAAGCGCAGGGAGAACCTCGCTCAGTTGGGCTTGTCGGCGCAATCCATCGAGCGCCTGCACGGGCCGATCGGGTTGCACATTGGCAGCCACAGTCCGGCAGAAATCGCCTTGTCATTGATGGCGGAAATTGTCGCGATCAAGAACGGCGTTGAACTGAAGCAGAAAAAGCCGTTGCGGGAGGCTTTATGAATGAACCCATCGGCGTGATTGTGCTGGCGGCGGGGCAGGGCAGTCGTTTTCGTCAGGTGGCGGGGGCTGAGAAGGACAAGCTGTTGGCCGATTGCACGGGGCGCGACGGTGCTGTTCGCTCGGTGATTGAGCAGGTGTTGGTGAACCTGCCGGCTTCGCTGGATAAGCGCGTGTTGGTGACGACTGCGGATCGTCCGCAAGTGATTCGCATGGCTCAGGCGTATGGCTGCGAGATTGTACTGATCGAAGCGACGGGCATGGGTGACAGCATCGCAGCCGGCGTGGCGGCGTGTGCGCAGTTCAGTGGCTGGCTGATGGTGTTGGGGGATATGCCGTTTATCCTGCCGTCCACGATTGAAGCAGTGCTGGCGGGCGTGACTGACGATGCGATCAGCGTGCCGGTGCTGGAGGGTGAGTTTGGGCATCCGGTGGGATTTGGTCGCATCTTTTGCTCGGCGTTGATGGCGCTGTCGGGAGATCGTGGGGCCAAGCCGTTGTTTGCGCAGGGCAGGGTGATCGAAGTGGCAGTGGATGATCCAGGGGTATTGTGGGATGTGGATGTGCCTGAAGCGCTGATCTACAAGCCGGGATAGATCGCCTGTGGGAACGAGACAACAGACATAAAAAAGCCCCACCTGGATCACCAGGCGGGGCTTTTTAATAACCGAGGATGTTAGACGAGTGGTTTAGGCTCGTGCTCTTTTTCCTGGGCTTGTTCGTGTTGCTCTACTGCTTCCTGAACGGAGCGAGGTGCTTCCTCGATGACCGATTCGGCAGGTGCCGCTTCGACCACTTCAGCAACAACCGGCGCTGGCTCTGCAGCGACAGGCGCTTCAACCGGAGCAGCAGTGGCAGCCAGTTCGGCTTCCCTCTGCAGACGCTCTTCTTCACGCTTGCGACGACGCACTTCACGCGGGTCGTTCGGTGCACGGCCGCTTGGCGTCAGGGCGCTGACTGGGGCCACTTCAACAGCAGGTTCAGCCACTTCGGCAACAACCGGAGCCGGTGCTTCAACCACTGGAGCAGGTTCGGCAGCCACGACTACGGGCTCGGAAACCATCGCTTCAGCTACTTCAGCTTCAGCCACCGGTGCTGGCGCTTCAACAGCAACCGGCTCGGCAACCCAGTTGAACGCGGTTTGTTCTTCACGAACTTCGCGAACAGCTTCGGTCACGGTTTCAGTGACGGTTTCGGCAGCAGGCTCGGCAGCAACCACTGGCTCGGCGACGACAGTCGCTTCAACTACAGATTGGGCTTCTTCACGAACGAACGCTTCACGAACCGGAGCCACTTCGATTTCCGGAGCGGCAGTCGCTTCGACCGGAGTCGTTGCTTCAACCACTGGCGCTTCAACCGGAGCCGTTTCCTGAACAGATGCACTGGCGCGTTCAGCTTGCTCGTGAGCTTGTGCTTCAGCCGGTGCGCTGATCACGGTGCTGGCAACGGCTGCGGTAACAGCCAGGCCGGCGGCCAGATCGGCAGTGGTTGGTGCTTCGTTGCTTTCGCCCGCTTCGTTACCTTCGGATTCTTCCGAACCTTCGATCACGTTGCCGTTGGCATCGCGTTGACGCTCGCGACGGTTGCTGCGACGACGCTGGCCACGGGAGCGGCGGCGTGGACGATCGCCTTCGGCGCCTTCCTGACCGTCTTCCTGCAGTTGCTCTTCGTTGGAGGTCAGCTCTTCTTCAGCAACGGCGGCAGCAGCTTGTTCTGCACGTGGCTGACGTTCTTCACGCGGTGGGCGTGGTGCGCGTTCTTCACGTGGCTGACGAGCCGGACGCTCTTCAGCGGTAGCCGCAGCGGCCGGAGCAGCATCCAGAGGCTCGCGCAGTTCACGAACCGGGCGTTCTTCACGATCGCCACGTGGCTTGCGGTCTTCGCGTGGAGCGCGCGGTGCACGTTCTTCGCGAGGGGCGCGTGGTGCGCGTTCTTCGCGTGGAGCACGTTCTTCACGAGCTACGGCCGGGGTTTCTTCACGGACTTCGCGTGGCTCACGTGGTGCGCGTTCTTCACGCGGTGCACGTTCCTCACGAGGCTTGCGCTCTTCGTCGCGGCGACCATTACGGTTGCGGCTCTGCTGACGACCGTTGCGACGTTCTTCGTTACGGGCCGGGCGCTCGGTGGTCGCTGGTTTTTCAACCACAACCGGAGCAACAGGCTCTTCCTTGGTCGCGAACAGGCTGACCAGTGACTTCACCAGGCCTTTGAACAGGCTTGGTTCTGGCACGGCAGCCGGTGCGGCTACTGGAGCGGCAACGACTTCGGTCGGAACCGGAGCGTTGGCGCGGGCCGGAGCGGTCTTGACTGCCGCTTCCTGGCGAACCAGGGTGCGGGTCGCAGCGGCTGGCTGGACTTCTTCGACTTCGGCAGCGGCAGCAGCGATTTCGTAGCTGGACTGATTGATGCCGGCTTCCGGGCTGTCATCGCGCAGACGCTGAACTTCGAAGTGCGGCGTTTCGAGGTGATCGTTCGGTAGAATGACGATGCGGGCACGGGTGCGCAGTTCGATCTTGGTGATCGAGTTGCGTTTTTCGTTGAGCAGGAACGCTGCAACCGGGATCGGCACTTGTGCGCGAACTTCGGCGGTGCGGTCTTTCAGGGCTTCTTCTTCGATCAGGCGAAGAATGGCCAGCGACAGCGATTCAACGTCACGGATGATGCCGGTGCCGTTGCAACGCGGGCAAACGATGCCGCTGCTTTCGCCCAGCGATGGACGCAGGCGTTGACGGGACATTTCCAGCAGGCCGAAGCGCGAGATGCGACCGACTTGCACGCGAGCACGGTCGGCTTCCAGGCATTCGCGGACTTTCTCTTCCACGGCGCGCTGGTTCTTGGCAGGGGTCATGTCGATGAAGTCGATGACGATCAGGCCGCCGATGTCGCGCAGGCGCAACTGACGGGCGATTTCTTCGGCGGCTTCAAGGTTGGTCTGCAGTGCGGTTTCTTCGATGTCGCTGCCTTTGGTGGCGCGCGCCGAGTTGATGTCGATGGACACCAGGGCTTCGGTCGGATCGATAACGATGGAACCGCCGGAAGGCAGTTCAACGACGCGCTGGAAAGCGGTCTCGATCTGGCTTTCGATCTGGAAACGGTTGAACAGCGGAACGCTGTCTTCGTACAGCTTGATCTTGCTGGCGTACTGCGGCATCACCTGGCGGATGAAGGTCAGGGCTTCGTCCTGGGCTTCAACGCTGTCGATCAGCACTTCGCCGATATCCTGGCGCAGGTAATCGCGGATGGCGCGGATGATCACGTTGCTTTCCTGGTAAATCAGGAACGGCGCGGAGCGATCCAGCGAGGCTTCTTTGATGGCGGTCCAGAGTTGCAGCAGGTAATCGAGGTCCCACTGCATTTCTTCGCTGCTGCGGCCAAGGCCGGCAGTGCGAACGATCAGGCCCATGTCGGCCGGGGCAACCAGGCCGTTCAGGGCTTCACGCAATTCGTTGCGCTCTTCACCTTCAATGCGACGGGAGATACCGCCGGCACGCGGGTTGTTCGGCATCAGAACGAGGTAACGACCGGCCAGGCTGATGAAGGTGGTCAGGGCGGCGCCCTTGTTGCCACGTTCTTCTTTTTCGACCTGAACGATGACTTCCTGGCCTTCGCTCAGGACGTCCTTGATATTGACGCGGCCTTCGGGGGCTTTCTTGAAGTATTCGCGGGAGATTTCTTTGAGGGGCAGGAAGCCGTGGCGCTCGGAGCCGAAATCGACAAAGGCAGCCTCAAGGCTTGGTTCGATGCGAGTAATCCGGCCTTTATAGATGTTGGCCTTCTTCTGCTCGCGTGCACCGGATTCGATGTCCAGGTCGTAGAGGCGTTGGCCATCTACCAGTGCAACACGCAACTCTTCGGGTTGAGTTGCGTTAATCAGCATTCTTTTCATGTAGTACCGTCGGTTTCCGGGCTGCCGGAAACGGCGTTCGGCACACACGACTTCTCACGGTCGGTGTCAGGTGCGTCAGGAGTGGTTGGCCACTCCAGTGTCTAGCGAACCCCGACCAATTGGGTCGGTGTCGCGACGTACGCGTCCTGCTTGCTGTGGCTACTTAAGCACTCAGTCAGGAGGAGGAATCAACCAGCGGCTGTGGACGAGATGAAGCGTCTTGATAAAGCCTATTGCTACACAGTCCAGCGGTTGTGCATCTCCACCCTACACGTATCCCTGATAATTCGGGTGCTGCCGCGCGCAGAATCCGCAGCGGGTTGGCATTTACCGTGAGCTCCGAAGGGGGAGGTCACGCATCATGGCTAATTTAGGCGTTGTTTCCGAAGCGTTCGCTCGGGGTCGTTCGTCGCTGACTGCACTTTGTGAACTGGCCGTGAATATTGGCTCGCAAGGCGAGTGAAAACTCTGCTTTGCGGCTTGATTCAGGCCTCATGTCACCTGCGCTCGTTACAGCTGCAAACTCCACCGTTACGTAGCGAAAGCCCCGTAGGACGGCCTCACGTCCTGGTGAATTGCGTTGGTCAGGGCCGGTTTTTGACCGTTGGTCCGCTGTCCAGGCCGCTTTTGGCGGCGTTCGCGACTATAGCAGCAATGATTAAGTGCTTCAATTCCATAAAAAATTGTTATCATCCGCGCCATGACGACTACAACCCCTCCGACCCCAGCGGTACAGCTGCTGGAGGTCTCGCCGGAATATGCCGGCCAACGTATTGACAACTTCCTTCTCGCTCGGCTCAAAGGCGTGCCCAAGACCTTGATTTACCGCATTTTGCGTAAAGGCGAAGTGCGTGTGAACAAGGGGCGGATCAAGCCCGAATACAAGCTGCAGGCGGGCGATATCGTGCGCGTGCCGCCGGTTCGCGTGCCTGAGCGCGACGAGCCGGTGCCGCTGGCCCAAGGCCTGCTGCAGCGCCTCGAAGCCTCGATTGTCTTCGAAGACAAGGCGCTGATCGTGATCAACAAGCCTTGCGGCATTGCGGTTCATGGCGGCAGCGGCCTGACTTATGGAGTGATCGAAGCCTTTCGTCAGTTGCGTCCCGATTGCAAGGAGCTGGAGCTGGTCCACCGTCTCGACCGTGACACCTCCGGCCTGCTGATGATCGCCAAGAAGCGCAGCATGCTGCGCCATTTGCACACGGCATTGCGCGGCGATGGCGTCGACAAGCGCTACATGGCGCTGGTCCGCGGTAACTGGGCGGCCTCGATCAAGCAGGTTCGTGCGTCGCTGGGCAAGAGCAATCTGCGCTCCGGCGAGCGCATGGTCGAGGTCGACGAGGAGGAGGGGAAGGAGTCGGTGACCGTGTTCAAGGTCCTGCGCCGCTTCGGCGACTTTGCCACCCTGATCGAAGCCAAGCCGATTACCGGCCGGACTCACCAGATCCGCGTCCATACCTTGCACGCCGGGCATTGCATTGCCGGCGACACCAAGTACGGCGATGACGATTTCAGCAAAGAGATCCGTGATTTGGGCGGCAAGCGCCTGTTCCTGCACGCCTACATGCTGACCGTGCCGCTGCCCGATGGTGGCGAGCTGAAGTTGCAGGCGCCAGTGGATGAAATGTGGGCCAAGACCGTGGAGCGATTGAGTGCGCCCCTCTGATTACAAGCTGCTGATCTTCGATTGGGATGGCACATTGGCTGATTCCATCGGTCGGATTGTCGAGGCGATGCATGTCGCTTCCGAACGCTCCGGGTATCCGTTGCGTGACGACTTTGCCGTCAAGGGCATCATCGGTCTCGGTTTGCCGGAAGCGATTCGCACCCTGTATCCCGA